>CAZZWA010000130.1:9919-13686 GCA_964657555.1 uncultured Microcoleus sp. | reverse complement strand
CACGATCACCTATCTCCCTGCGAATCCGGTAAATTGGCACCAGGTTATCCATGTTGTAGTCTCGGTTTAGCCTGTCGTAGACATCCAATGCCACTTGGTTAAACTCGTCGTAAGATGCGATCGCCTTCCCTGGCACAGTAAAATTACTTACTGCCCCATTCAGTGTTTCTCTTCCTCGAAACCATCTCAATACGGCATTGAAATCTTTGTCTCTGGCTTTAACTTTCTCGCCGTCAGCCTCAAACTCAGGACTTTTTAAACCAGCGTCTAATATTTGTAAGCCTTTATCTTGTAAGGAGACTTGCACGACTCGCTTTTCCGTTTTGAGTGCGATCGCCCCAGATGCTGCTAATTGTTCAAAGATGTCGCTATAATCTCCAACCCTCTCATTATTTAGTAGGGCTCGGTCGGTTAAGTCCTTTTTCTTTACTGCTTCCTTCGCACCTCCTAGCTCCCATAAAGCAAGCAGCAGGCGGGTTTTGGCTTGCGATTCTGTACCACGTAACCCTTTAGCTTTAGTTTTAGGTGTTGCTGTCATTTCAGTGATTCCAGGTTTTTGAAAGGATATTATTCGTGTTTCAGATAAAACTACTTAGTGAACTTATACGATCATTTTCCGTCAGTCGCCCTGAGCTTAAATCAGCAAATCTGCGTACTTTTATCAGTGCTTATACTGAAGTAAACAAGGATTTACCTTTAGGCGACATTACCGTATAATATATTCCACTCTCAGGTAGCTTGTTGCCAGTAGTTTTCTAGAAAGATTGTGCAGATTCTCAGTAAAATTAAATTTCCGAAAAAAATTAAGATGCTGTTACTCGCCCAATCTAATCTTGATATCTATTTCAACTATGAGAGAAGCAGAACCGGAAACACTTGCTCCCTCTCAATTTAAAATTGACTGACTACCACCATGGACATTGACACTATCCTCAAATCCTGCCAACGCTTTGGTGTTCATCTGGGTCTAGAACGAATTGAGAAACTATTGGCAACCTTGGACAACCCGCACCACTCTGTCCCGATCATCCATGTGGCTGGCACAAATGGCAAAGGTTCGGTTTGTGCTTATCTCTCGGCAATCCTGACAGAAGCAGGCTATCAGGTTGGACGTTACATCTCCCCTCATCTTGTGGATTGGAACGAACGCATCTGCCTGAATGAACAACCGATATCACAAAAAACGCTAGGAGAATTACTCCTCAAAGTCCAAGCTGCTATCCCAGAAGGTGAAGATTCACCTACCCAGTTTGAAGTGATTACCGCAGCTGCCTGGTTATACTTTGCCCAACAGCAGGTCGATGTAGCTGTGGTAGAAGTGGGACTGGGAGGACGCTTGGATGCGACGAATGTGTGCGCTCATCCCTTAGTCACGATCATCACCTCGATCAGTCGAGAACACTGGCAAACCCTTGGCCCCACTCTAGCTGACATTGCCAGAGAGAAAGCTGGTATCCTCAAACCAGGATGTCCGGCTGTGGTGGGGCAGTTGCCAGCTGAAGCCAGGGCAGTGGTGGAACAGCGAATTACCGAGTTGGATTGCCCTGCTGTTTGGCCAGAACCAGCACAGCGACTGACCCCCCCTGATCAAAGGGGGGATTTAACAGAGGTGCTTAACAGTGCTCTTTCCCTCCCCGATCAAGACAGAGATGCAACAGAGGTGCTTAGCAGCAATCTTTCCCCCACTTACCAAGGGGTGGTTCTTGGAGGTTGGGCAGAATATCAAGATCCAAGGAGTTTAGGATTAAATCCAAAATCGATCAAGTATCCGTTGCCCTTGCTAGGAGATATTCAACTAAGTAATTCAGCACTGGCGATCGCCGCCCTCCAGATCCTTCGAGAGCAGGGGTGGGAGATTTCAGAACCAGCGATCGCAGCTGGTATGGCAAAAACCAAATGGCCAGGACGCCTTCAATGGACAACTTGGCAAAACCACCCTTTACTTATAGATGGTGCCCACAACCCAGCTGCTGCCCAAGCCCTTTGCCAGTACGTCGATACACTGCACAAATCGCCGATAAGTTGGGTGATGGGAATGCTGTCTACCAAAGACCATGCTGATATCTTCAAAGCCTTGCTGCAACCATCTGACCGATTGTACTTAGTCCCAGTGCCAGATCATAGTTCAGCCGACCCTCACAATTTAGCAACTCTGGCTCGCGATCTCTGCCCAGAATTAGCCCATTGCCAATCATATCTAGATCTCAAAACTGGTCTGGCAGCAGCAACCTCTTCCTCAGAGAATTTAGTCGTTTTATGCGGTTCGCTTTATCTAGTCGGTCATTTTCTCAAATACAAGCACGATTAATTTCCCTGCTATCTCTTCTGATTCCACGCGATCGCTGCATCAGCTACAGCCGCCTCCACCGTTTTCTCTCCTAACATTGCCGCCTGCAAGTTACTGTAAATCACCTTTTGCAGCCGTCTCACATCTTTCATTGCTGGCACCAATACTTCGCAAGAAGGCAGTTGCTCAGCACTAATAGCCAGCGCCCGATCCATCTGCGACCCCCCAGCATGAGCCGATTTCTCTCGTTTGTACTCTTGCAACCCCGTAACCGTAGACGGCAAGACATTCGCAGCTTTGGCAAAAGCCAGCTGATTTTGAGTGTTAGTGACGAACAGGGCAAACTTAAGGGCGTTATCGATTTTATTGGTGGTGCGGGGAATCACCAAGTTCATCACAGCCACATTCCGCTTGCCTGTTTCCCCAGTAATCTGGGGTGCAGTTGCTGAAGCTTGAGCGATCGCTGGGGCGTTCTTGGCGATCGTCGTGAAAAACTCTGTCCCTGTTACCAGCAACGCTGTCTCACCAGCTTGATAAAGTTCAATTGCATGCTGTTCTCCCTGAGTGAGGACTTCTTTTGGCAAGTACCCCTGCTTATAGAGATCTACCCAATACTGAAATGCTGCTTTACCAGCTGGTGAGTTAAATGCTGCCTGTCCTTGGTCATCTACCAAGCGGACACCCATCTGCACCAACGACTCCAGCACTCCCCCTGCATCTTCCGGTGCAAAGGTCATAAAAAAGGCGTATTTGCCTGTTTTCTCCTTGATTTGGCGGGCCACCTGTGCCAATTGGGCATAGGTAGTCGGTGGCTTGTCGATTCCTGCTTGTTTCAACAAATTCTGGTTATAAATCGTTACCCCAGTAGTCAGGTACCAGGGAATGCCAAAACTTTTGTCGTTGAGGGTGCTAGCTTTCCAGATATTGGGCAAGTATAAAGAGCGCACCTCGGCAGGCACTTGTGAGTCTAGCTCTAACCAGGCATGGCGCGATGCCAGTTGGACGGCAAAGCCAGGATTTAAGTTTACCACATCCGGCGATGTTTTCGCCGAAACCGCCGTCAGGATCTTGCTTTCCATCGCTGTCCACGGGACATCTACCCAACGCACCTTCACCCCAGCATTTGCTGCTTCAAAGCTAGCAATCAGGTTTTTGAAGTAGCTGGTAAATTCCGGTTGCAGCTGCATTGTCCAAAACTCTATTTCCTGCTTCCCTGAGGTAGCAGGCTCAGGACTACAGCTGACGACCCAGCTAAGAAGCAACCCCAACAGGGCGCATACACTCAAACGTCTCCAGCTTTTCATACTGTTTCCTTACAATTTTGCTGCCCAGCTAGCAGTGACTCATCTTACATGCTGGAGGCATAATATTATAGACATATTATTTAGACGATGTGGCTCTTGGGAGTCTTCAATTTGACGCCTCAACCTCCACTTGTGTTGCTATACTGCCGCATTAACACGTATTTGACAGTATGTAA
>CAZZWA010000130.1:5025-9819 GCA_964657555.1 uncultured Microcoleus sp. | reverse complement strand
GCAGAAACACGGGGTTTTCAGGCGGTTTCTTGATAAGTTGTATTATCAGAGGATGGGTGCGATGCGTTCGGGGGGATTGGGGGGGTTCTCAATCCAGATTCTCCCAAGAAGTAAATTTGGGTAAGAACAAGGATTATCGGCTGGGTTGCTGGCATTGCCAGTCAGCCTCTTACCTATTAAGATTTGCATGATGTGATCATAGGCTAGATTGGGTAGCATAATTTTATTAATCTTTAGCTACACTCAATTTCAGCCCTAACTCCGCCTCTTAAACTTCTCAACCAACGACAAAAATATGCAAAATGTCAAAAATATATTTAACCCTTTACAAAGCCTCTTTTCAAAACGCACAAAAGGGATTGGTATAGAAATAGCTCCAGAACGGATTAATATTTCTCAGGTTCGCAAGCAAGGTCAGGGATTCAAATTGCTGGCGCTGCACTCGACAGAGATTCCGGAAGGCATCTTTCAAGAAGGAAGGATTATCGACTCCCCAGCTCTTGCGGAACTGGTTAAGTCGGCGCTCGCCGATAGTAAGATTAAAGCCGACCGCGTGGCTACGGCTGTGCCCATGCGGGAATCTGTGATCCGGATTATTCCAGTTCCAGCCGAGCTGGACGATCGAGAATTAAAAGATATGGTTCTTAACCATGAAGCTGGCCTCTACTTACCATACCCCAGAGAAGAGGTCGATCTGGATTATCAGAAATTGGGCTTTTTTCAGGACGAGGATGGTATTGAGAAGGTGCGGGTGCTACTGGTAGCAACCCGCCGAGAAGTCACAGATACCTATCTCGATACCTTCCAACAGGCTGGGTTAAAAATAGAGGTGCTGGAGATTAACAGCTTTGCCCTGATTCGGACGGTAAGAGAGCAGTTGCGGCAATTTGCCCCACAAGAAGCCGCTGTATTAGTAGATATTGAGTTCGACAGCACTGAGATTGCCATTATTGTAGATGGGGTTCCACAATTCAACCGCACCGTTCCCATCGGCACGTTCCAACTTCAGAGTGCTCTAAGTCGAGCTATGAACTTACCGACATCGAGAAATACCGAACTGCTGCAAGGGATGACAATTCCTAATACACCAGTCGATAGTGTACGTACTGGTGCCACGGGGATCAATCCAGGGATGGCAGCGCTGCTGAGAGTTTTAGGAGAGCTAGCCGATGAACTGCGCCGCTCCATAGATTTTTATCTGAATCAGAGCGAAAATTTGGAAGTAGCGCAAATTCTTCTAGCAGGCCCCGGAGGGGGAATTGGGCAACTGGACGAATTTTTCACTCAACGGTTAAGCTTGCCAACAACACAAGTAGACCCAGTAGCAGCTCTTTCCCTGGAGGTTGACCAAGAAATTCCTTCAGTGCAAAGACCAGGACTGGGAACTGTCCTTGGCTTAGGACTGCGACAAGTCTAGAGCAGGAGGCTCGGATACGGTTGGCTGTTTCTAATAACTAACAATGAGAAGAGACTTATGTATAGCCTGGATGTTAACTTTCTCAAGGATCGCCCTGAAGTTTTAGGTAAGAGGGAGGCAGGACGCACTGAAAGTACTGGAAGAGTAGCGCCTAGGGAATTAACGCCACTGTTTGCTGGGGCAGGTGTTGCCGCCTTACTGCTAGCCTTGGTTGGCGGCTTGTGGTATTTCGCAAATAACAGCAACAACGAGTTGGAGCAGCAAATATCTGAAGTCAATAATCAAATAAGCGCAGTCGATGCCAAACTGGGCGAGAGTAGAAAAATTGTTGATGAAACAAACAAAATTACTGGGGAAACACAGGCACTGGCTGGTGTATTCAATCAAATCAAGCCTTGGTCAGCCATGATGCAAGACATTCGCGATCGCATTCCTCCCGGCGTGGCCATAGCGAGCATAAGTGAAGCTGATGTGGCTCCCACCCCAGCTGCCGCTCCCGCGCCTGCTCCCAGCCCCGCCAACAATGCAAGCCCGAAGGCTCCAAACCAGGCTTCCCCAGCCACCGCATTCACCACCAAAGTTGAGATTACAGGATACGCTCACTCCTTTAGTGATGTCAACGACTTTTTGCTGACGCTTCAGCGGTCTTCTTTCTTGAAAAAAGACCAAACTCAGTTAGTGAGTGCCGAGTTGAAGGACGATCCTACTCAACTGGAACGTCCTAAGATCCCAACCACTACCAAATCCAACACCCCTCAAGTGACCTACGAACTGCCAAAAGTAGTGACATACCGAATTCAAACAAGCCTGAGTGATGTGCCAGCTGCTGATTTACTCAGAGAGTTAGATCGCCAGGGTGCTGTAGGCTTGGTAACTCGGATCAGAACCCTTCAGGAACAAGGAGTGAACCCATAATGACATACACAGAAGAATTTATTCCCGGCGAACAAGGCCAAATCACTACCGAAGGGAGTAACTATCCCACTGCCTTTGGCGTTACTTTCACCCCAAGGGTTGGTGGGATTATCCTTGGGGTTTTAGGTCTAGCAGGGGCAGCCTATCTCATGCTCAACCAAGTCAAGCCAGTCTGGGATAAACATCAAGAACTAGAAAACACTTTGTCCAGTAAAAAGACAGAATTACAACAAAAGCAAGCCCAGCTGCAAAACATTCCCGCACAAAGAGCAAAACTAGCCCAGGTAAAGCAGCAAAACAAAGAGGTGCGGGCTTTGTTCTATAGCGAGAGACAGCTAAATACATTTCTGCTAGATATCAACCGCTTTGTTGAGGCCAGAAATGGCAAAATGCAAGCGTTTGTGCCACAAGCGCAAACGCAGGCACAAGCACAAAATGCCAATACTGCCTTACCGGCTAATCCTGCCTATGCCGATATCCTCAGTGCCCATGGCGAGATTGTCAATGATGGTTCTCTAGGCCCCGCACTCAACGGTAAGCTTGTCCGTAAAACCGTCAAAGTGGATCTAGAGGGAAACTATGACCAAATTCAGTCAATCATGCGCAGCATTGAGCGGATGCAGCAGTTGCTGCTCGTCAAAGACTTGAAAGCTGCCTTAGATCAATCAACCCAGAAGATTATACTTGACCAACAGGGTAAAGTTGTTTCTGTTGGTCAAGCGGCGACCACAATCAAAACATCCTTTAACTTACAGGCGTTAATACCATTGTCACTGGAGGAAGCAGCCGCCCCTACCGCAACACCACCTAAAAAGTAATTATCTAGAGGCTGAAGAAACTATTAACTACATCTTTAGCTATATCGTTGGATTAAAGGCTCTTGCATAGGCGCTATCAGGTGAGGAGTGAACAGTGAGACAGCGTGGAAGATGGAGTGGGCTATTGATCGGTTCGGCTGTGGCTGCACTGTCGGTTGAGCCAGTATGGGCTGCCGCCACACCAGTCACAAATGTGCGACTTAATCAGACTAAGAATGGCATTGAGGTGATTCTGGAGACAGCAGCGGGCATTCGTCCGCCAGTCTTCATGATTCCGAGTGGCAATGGTAACGACACAACGGCCAACCTGCTCAACAGCCAGCTAAACTTGCCAGGTGGTGGCATGTTCCGTAAAGACAACCCCATGCCAGGGATTACGTCGGTTGTTGTTAGACAGGTAGATGCCAAAAGCGTTCAGGTCGTCGTCAGTGGTGCAGCCAGCGCTCCCAAGGGAGAGATTCTTTCAGGGGCAGGTCAGCAGATTGCCCTAAGCTTTAGCCCATCTGCCGAAAAGCAAGCAGTTCAGGGAGGTACACCACCAGCAGCCGCTCGCTCTCCGGCTGGGTTGCCGACACTCACGGCTCAGACGCCGCCGCCAAGCAATCAACCAGCTACAGCGCCAACTGCGCCACCACCAGGAACCCAGACACCAGTAACACCTCCAACAAATCCCAATCCGCCGACGCCAGCAACCCAGACACCGTCGCCTCAACCAACTCCATTAGCAAAACCAGACGTTCTCGTTCCTAACCCAGAAATTACCGTTGATGGAAATCCAGCGCCTCCTGCTGGTGCTGCTCAACCAGTCGCGCCAGCACCACCCTTCCTGCCAAGAGCGATCGCCCCACCTGTTGGCGACATAGCCGTCTCTAATACTGATTCCTCACCCACCGTTATCGATCTAGGAACAGCAACCCGTGTCCCTCGCTTAGTCTTGCGAGATGCGCCTGTCCGAGAAGTTTTGGCACTGCTAGCCCGCTCTGCTGGTCTTAACCTGGCCTTTACGGGCGCGGCAACTGGTCAACCCGGTCAACCTGTGGTTTCTCAAACTAGTCCAACGGGACCAACAATCTCCCTAGATATCGAAAATGAGCCGGTTCAAGACGTCTTCAACTACGTCCTGCAAATCTCTGGTTTACAAGCAAACCGACAAGGACGCACAATTTTTGTCGGCACCCAACTCCCGATAGCCGCTCGTGATATCATCACCCGCAGCTTTCGCCTCAATCAAGCCAGTGCTGGTACGGCAGCAACCTTCCTCAGTGCCCAAGGGGCTGATTTGCAACGGGTTGTTGAACAGGTGCAAATCCAAACAATTGGTGAAGGAGCTGCTGCCCGCACCGTTGAGATTAGAAATACAGTCATTCAACCCTTCACAGCACAAGTGTCTCCCGGAGGTGGCCCGCTATTACTGAGAGGATTATCAGTGCTGACGGATGAACGGCTCAACGCTGTCACCTTGATCGGCGCTCCCCGCCAAATTGAAATTGCCTCCTCTTTCTTAACCCAGCTAGATGCCCGCAAGCGTCAGGTGGCGGTGAATGTCAAGATTGTTGATGTTAACCTCTTGAGAACGGATGATTTCAGTACTAGCTTCTCTTTTGGGGTTGGTAACAGCTTCTTTGTCAATGACGGCGGCGCAGC
>CAZZWA010000130.1:0-4925 GCA_964657555.1 uncultured Microcoleus sp. | reverse complement strand
AACCTGACACAGGAAGTCTTTGGGGGGTTCTCGTTGAGGGCAGTTACCACTGGCAATAACGTGACGAACCAGGTTCAGGAACCGATTATTAAACAAGCAGGCTTAATTCTAGATATTCAGCTATCTCGAATTGACGACAACGGCTTTGTGACCTTGGCTGTGGCTCCCACTGTTTCTTCACCCTCAAGTTCACAAAATACTGCCCAAGGTCAAATTACGTTGGTACAAACACGGCAACTGCAATCCGGACAAATTCGCCTCCGAGATGGTCAGACCCTGATCCTGGCAGGCATTATTCAGGAAAGTGATCGCTCAACCATATCCAAGATTCCTATTTTGGGCGATATCCCGATACTTGGTGCTTTGTTTAGAAGTACCAGTCGGTCAAACCAACGACAAGAGGTAATTGTGCTGCTGACACCTCAGATTATTGATGACTCATCTCGCTCAACGTTTGGCTATAACTATTCGCCTGGGCCTGATACGCGTCAAATCTTACAACGGCAGGGTTTTCCTGTTGAAGGCGGTAGAGGTAGAGAATAAAGAAGCTAAAACGGGACAAGAGGTTTGGATACTTGTCTCTTTGGGCCAATCAAGTGAGTGACGGGTGACAAGCCTCGATCATCATCTTTGTTTTGGGCGCTGATCATCAAGAGCGGGTGGAATCCCCTCTTGATTCTTCCCATTGTCTGTTTATGGAGAACGGAGTCCATGAGCAATAAACTCATGTGATGAACTCATGAACTAAAAATTTACCGTTTTTCTTCTGTTTGAGGGCGTTCTCTTCTTGTCGGCGTTAGCGAAAGAAAGCATGAATGAGCAGTGATGGATTACAAATTACTGAAAACAAGACAGGGTGAGTTTTACGCTTAATTGTTATTCCTTTAATTACTGATTATTCATGGCTGCTGATTTCCTTTACACTCTTTTTTTTCACTCTTTACCCTTCATTAAGGAGGGTAGATCCCCGAAAAAATGCTGAAATCCACATAACTTAAAGCTTTCAAACGATCCATATCAGGCTAGCAGACTTTAGAATATTGCAGTGAAAGTTCGATACTGTGGGAGTTACAGCCATTCAGAGTTGAAACTTACTCAACAGAGCATCTCTTGCATAGAGATGTTGAGCGCAATCTGCAAACCTTAATGGAGAAAAGAAAAATGAACAAAGGCGAATTGGTTGATGCTGTGGCAGAGAAAGCCAGTGTGACGAAGAAGCAAGCAGACGCCGTGTTGTCAGCTGCCCTCGAAGCCATCATGGAAGCGGTTTCGTCCGGTGATAAGGTCACTTTGGTGGGCTTCGGCTCGTTTGAATCCCGCGAGCGTAAAGCCCGCGAGGGTCGCAATCCGAAGACTGGCGACAAAATGGAAATTCCAGCAACCAAGGTTCCTGCGTTTTCTGCTGGTAAGCTGTTTAAGGAGAAGGTGGCACCAGAAGAATAACAGCGAATTAGGGAGACCCTACATTTGAGAAGGCCCGCTCACGGAGGAAATTTAGCCTGGGCAGCTGCACTGGCAGGCTGTCCTCCTGAGCTTATTCTCGATTTTTCTGCCAGTATCAACCCGTTGGGTTCTCCCCAGTCGGCGGTAGTCGCCATTCAGACTCATTTGCAGGCTCTGCGTGCCTATCCAGACCCGGAGTACCACCAGCTGCGAGCAGCGTTAGGTCAGGTACATCAACTTCCGCCTGATTGGATTCTGCCTGGTAATGGCTCAGCCGAGCTACTTACCTGGGCAGGCTTTGAGCTGTCAAAACTGGCTGTGACTTACCTAATCACACCAGCATTTGGCGACTACCGACGGGCACTCAGAGCATTTGAAACCAATGTGCTGGAGTGCCCCTTGTCCGATTTTGGATTCTGGATTCTGGATTTTGGATTAGTCATCAAAAATCTCAAATCACAAATTCCCAATCGCGATGGATTACTGCTTAATAACCCCCATAACCCCACAGGCTGTTTGTTTTCTAGGGAGACTATTCTGCCCTACATAGAGCAATTTGCTTTGGTAGTCGTGGATGAAGCTTTCATGGATTTTCTGCCCCCCGACCAGCAGCAAAGCTTGATCCCGTTGGTGCAGCAGTATCCCAATTTAGTAATTTTGCGATCGCTCACCAAGTTCTATAGTCTTCCAGGGCTGCGCCTGGGTTATTGCGTAGCCCACCCCGACCGACTCCAGCGCTGGCAATCCCTACGGGACCCTTGGCCAGTAAACGCTCTAGCTGCCGCTGTGGGGATAGCAGTCGTAGAGGATGCAGATTTTCAACAGCAAACCTGGGCATGGTTAGCACAGGCTAGGCCACAGTTATTTCAGGGATTGGCACAATTACCAGGATTGCAACCATATAAGAGTGCGGCTAACTTTTTATTGGTTCAGTCAGAACAACCCAGCTCCTTAGTGCAAGAAAAACTACTCAAGCATAGTAAGATTCTGATCCGCGACTGCCTGAGCTTTCCAGAATTGGGCGATCGCTACTTCCGGGTTGCTGTCCGTTCCTTGGAGGATAACCAGCGTCTACTCAATGCTCTATCTGCAATTCTGTGACATCCTCTCACATCAAAAATTACAGTGTGGGTCTTATCGCTCCCCCAAACCCTTACAAAAGATTACAACGGACAAATGACAAAGGACGAATAATGGCGGTTGAGTACGATGTGGTCGTAATTGGAGGCAGCACTGCCGGAGTCTGTGCCGCAGTTACTGCTGCCCACCTCAAGGCCCGTGTTGCCTTAGTGGAACCCCAACCTCACGAGGTTGACTGGTTACGTCGTGAGGGTACCTATAGCAAAGCGCTATCTCAGGTTGGACGACTCGCTCAGCAGATGCGTGATGCTCATCAATTTGGCATCCATTGGAAATCTACCGATGCCATAGAAGATGAGAGCCAAAATGCCAAAGGCAAACGGCAAATTCTCAATTCTGACTTCGGATTTTGGAGTTTGAATTTTGGACTTCCTCTCCCATCAGTCCAGAAAGACGAGGCTATGCGGTGGGCTAAGGGTGTCGTTTCTACCCTAGAAGAACAGCATTCACCAGCTATCCTAGCCTCTCTGGGCGTTGATTTCATGACTGGGGTAGGTGAATTTTGTCGTCAGCCTTACCTCGCCTTCGTAGTTAACGGGCGTTACCTCCGGGGACGTGCCTATCTAATTGCTACTGGCTCTCGTCCAGTTGTTCCAGATATTGATGGGCTGGAAGCTACTGGCTATTTGACACCAGCAGATATTTGGCAGCAGGATCTGACTAAACGTCTGTCCAGTACCTGGGTGATCGTTGGTGGCAATCCATCTGCCATAGAACTAGCTCAGACCTTGGCACGGCTTGGTGGCGAGGTCACGCTTGTAGTGAGCCGTCCTCATATTCTGGTGAAAGAAGACATAGAAGCAGCTCAGCTAGTTCAGGCTCAGCTGGAAGCAGAGGGCATCCGCGTGCTCGCCCAAACCGAGGTGACGCAAGTAAAACAAATTGATGGCAAAAAGTGGGTTCAAGCTGGCAATAAAGCTATCGAAGCTGATGAAATCTTACTAGCAGCTGACTACCAGCCCAATGTGGAATCCTTAAATTTGGCAGGTGTCGGCGTCAAGTTCCACCAGCATGGCATTGATGTGAATGAAAAACTGCAAACCACTAACCGCCGCATCTATGCTTGCAAAAACGTCTTCGATGGCTATCAGTTGACCAACATCGCTGACTACGAAGCCAGAATTGCTCTCAAAAATGCTCTGTTTTTGCCAGTTCTCAAAGTAGATTATTGTGGGATTCCCATAGGTGTTTTTTCTGACCCCATGCTGGCAAGGGTTGGTGTCACCGAAACCGAGGCAAGACATCGCTATGGCAATGATGTTTTGGTGTTGCGGCAATATTTCAAGACAGTGACTAAAGCTCAGCTAATTGGGGAAACAACTGGGCTTTGTAAAATTATTGTGCGTCCTAGTGGAGAAATTCTGGGAGCAACTATTGTCGGCACTGAAGCTGGAGAGTTAATTCATGCGCTTGCTTTGGCTATCCGACAGAAACTCAAGGTAGGAGCGATCGCTGATCTACCGCCCATCTCTCCCACTTTTTCAGAAATTACCTACCAAGCTGCTGCTGAGTGGCATCGGCAACGTCTCTTGCGCAACAGCAGGCTCTCGGACTTCCTGGAAGGCTTATTTCATTGGCGGCGATCATGGTCAAAGTAGCAGTAATACCAAATCCGCTTTGATAGCTCCCTTTTAGCCGTGGCGACTGGAAGTCGCAGCTACACAAACAAAGTCCGACAAAAGCGGACTCAGTCAACGACTCCACCCACAAAGTTAAAAGGGGGTACTAAACCCAGATTTGGTATCATTGGTCATTGGTGTAGAGTTGGACTATTATTCCTTGTCTACCCATTCCCCTAAATCTCCCTCGAAACTAGTAGAAGGTTTCTGTCTTTTCGCATTAAGTGATTTGCCAGGAACTTGATGATGATCAGGGCAACGCGGAGCATAAGACTCTTCAGCTCCTATTAAGACAGTCGGTTCGCTATAATGAGCTGGTTTGCCATTGAGCAATCTTTGGCTGCGTGTTGCTTCTTTGCCACAAACTTTGCCATTTTCTGTATACGTACAAACAGCAGTCAACACAATAATCTTATCAGCTAAAGCAAGTAGAATGGGCATTTGACCAAATGGTTTTCCGCGAAAATCTAAGGGTAAGCCAGCAGTAATAACTTCAACATCTTGCTCAATAATTTCGGTAATTGCGTCTACTATCTGAGAATCGAAAAACTGCACTTCATCAATAGCAACTACCTGAGTTGTAGATTTTAAATAAGTAAGAATATCAAGTGAATGCTGTATGGGCTGAGCCTCCAGTTCTATGCCAGTATGGGAGCTAATTTGATAAATTCTGCCTAATCGATTCTCGATCATCGGCTTAAAGACTTGAACTTGGCGACCAGC
>CAZZWA010000129.1:9137-13748 GCA_964657555.1 uncultured Microcoleus sp. | reverse complement strand
ATAGGATGTTGCTCGCAGGCGCGCTTGTCTGCGTGAAATCAAGCTTCAGGCTGCCGAGGCTGACCGTTGTGCCGCCCGTGTACGTGTTGGCGCCGCCGAGCACCTGTGTGCCGATTCCCGCCACCGTCAGCGATCCCGCGCCGATACCTGCACCGACTCCGACCCCAACTCCTACACCTTCAAGCAGCCTAACCGATATTTCCGGCCATTGGGCTGCTGAGTTTATTCAAGTATTATTTGACCAGGGAATAATCAGCGGTTTTCCTGATCGCACCTTTAAGCCTAATGTCACTATGACAAGGGCACAGTATGCTGCCTTGGTGGTAAAAGCCTTCAACCCACAAGCCAAACGAGATGCTACCACTTTCAAGGATGTGCCAGAGAGTTACTGGGCCTTTGCCCAAATTCAACAAGCTTATAGAGGGGGATTTATCTCTGGTATTCCGGACAAAACTTTCCGCCCCAACCAGAATGTCCAGCGCGTTCAAGTAATTGCTTCTTTAGTAACTGGACTGGGGTTAACTGGTGGAACTCAAACCGTCTTAAATGCCTATAAAGACCGCGCTGCTATTCCTAACTATGCCAAAGATCAGATGGCAACTGCCACTCAACAGCGGCTCGTTGTCAATTATCCAACGCTCCAGCAATTAAACCCTACTCGCGATGCTACGCGAGCAGAGGTAGCAGCATTAGTCTATCAGGCTTTAGTGAATACCAAGCGTGAGGCGGCCATCAACTCGCCTTATATTGTTACCGTTTGACCTGTGTTTTCTATCTGATGGCAATTTGCTATAAACCTGTCTCCTCAGTCGGGGCGGGTTTATAGTAAAAACAATTTATCTGCTATTTAGCGCAGAGCATTTAAGCGATTTTACTAATTTAAAAGTGATTACCCCTGACTAAATACCACGAACTTCCCCGGCCTTTATACGGAGAAAGAGTTTAATCATTCATTGGATGAAAGACTTTAAATGGTGTTGTTAAAATTCCTAAAATCTGACTCACTTCATTGATAAAATAGTCGCGCTTACCAATCCAGATGGTTTGATCAATCAACTTGAGAAACTTCCAATCCGTTCCTGTAGTCACAGCTCCATATATACTTTCGATTGGCTCTCCATTCCGTTGATTAAATATTTGAGCTGCAACCATTTCAGCAATACATTGTCCTAAGCCAGATTTAATACTTTCATTCTTAGCCTCTGCCAATGCGACAACCGGAGTCCGTATTTCATAAGATTCTTTTGAGGCAGTCAGAATATAGTCGCAATATCCGCTTAAACCTGCTTGCAAATCGACATTAAATTCTGAACCTGAGAAAAAACCAATCTGAAAATTAAATTTTCGCCTGACCTCTAATAAAACTGGAGCAATAATTAACTCCGCACGCGCCTTTTCTGTATTGATTGCAGTTGCCAAAGAAACATTCTCGTTTAAGGTGATCTGGAGATAAGAGCTTGGCAAGATTTTGGGAGCGTCAGTAAATAGATCGGTAGATTCTTCTATGGTTAAACCAAAGGATTCTCTAACTTTAGTTAAGGTTGTAAAATCACTGTACGCCATAAGCTAAAACTGAATATCACCTCTACTGGATGAGAATGACTGCCTCTGCCGCCTTAGTATTGAGGGCTACCTTGAGTTCTTGCCCAACTTTCCCAATGAGTTGATCGAAAGTTTCCTGATTCTCTTTCAGTTGTTCTCTTATAACTTTCTCTAGCTCAGGCTGCGTTTGCTCGCAGATATTATCAATTTTGCTGTCGTCTAATAAATTAGGACGCATCCAGCTAGGAATATTCACATTTGTCTTGATTGTCTTTTGCACTCTGCTCCTAGTGATTTCTACTCCGGCGGCAAGAACTGACACGCCATATACGAGAGCGATCGGCCAAGTCAAGTGCCCGGTGAGGATCAGAGTGATGATGCTGCCGATAGTCCCGCTACCGATGACGACACTGACTATAAACGCCACTGTCTCGGCAAGGATAGCGTCCCCAATCGACAGCTGTGGATTAACCAAACCTGGGTCGATACTATCCTCGAACCTCAAGCTGCTTCTAGATATCTGAAACTTTCGACAAATGGGGTCGGTTTCTGTGGCTAAGTCGGGCTGAATTTTGCTGTTAAACCAAGTGACGGATTGATGTTTGATAATTTGCTGAGCTTCACTGCTTTTGAGCCACAACTCGGCCCGATTTTTCAAACAGCTTTCCAGGTCAGCTAAAGTCCGTATTTGATTTTTTTGCCAGTCTTTCAAACTTACTTTGATTGTGTTTTCAATCAAACCCTCTGAGAGTGGCTTAGTTAGCAGTTCGATTAACTCTGGGATGTGCCTTTCGATAATATCTTTGATCTTCTGTGAGTCGAACAGTTTATCGATCTCTTCCTTAAAAGCAGTGGCGCGCAGATCCCATCGTCCTACCCGTGCTAACCCTAGGGCAATGCACCGTTCTGGTTCTGGTTCTGGGCGAACCTGAGATTCGGGTTCGGGAAAAATTTCCTCGCAAATATAACGCGTGAATTTCATGCGAGAGGCACCGCCAGTCATCAGCACAACTTTCGGCACAATCTCTTGTTGGCTGAGCTTTTCCTTCGCCTCAGTAACTGCCTCGCGGAAGGACTGAATCCAACTGTTGCCATCTAGTTCAGGCAAAGGCTGGTTCAAGATCTCCTCCATAATCGGTTTATTGATTTGGGGGATAAAGTAAATCTGTTCGTTGATCGACTCAAAGCCGCGTGCAAATGATTGGGGATGGCTGTAGACTTGCTCGTTAGAAAAGTAGTCCTCCTTAGCTTTGCGACATGCCAGTTCACAGCGGGCTTGGTGATGAGGATATTCCTCAAACACTTTTTCGAGTAAGGCTTTCTGTTCGTGATTGGCAAGAGTCCGAGCAAAAATGGCCTTGTCAATCACAGATGCTCCCAGAGTATTACTGCCAAAATCCACTGGGATCTCGTACAAGCTCTTAACAAGAGTAAAATCTGTTGTTGAAGAGCCGATATCAACAATCAATACTGCTGATTTGAGTTTGTCATAGTCAAGCTTACCGGCTTCCCTAGCTTGCATGAAAGCAGCCCGCGACTCAGGTACAACACTCAGTAGGGGAATACCTGCTTCTTTAAGTAGCTTTTGATATTCTTCCCGTTCTTCTACTGACCATCCGGAAGGACACCCAACGTAAAAATAGCTGGTCTTCCCACCTTCAATCTGTCTGCTTTCTTTCAAAAGGCGGTAGTAGGTTTCTAGAAAACTACGGATTGTTTCTCTGTAAGTTGGCTCGTTGTTCGGTTTTTGCTTAAAAGAAATTTTAAGCTGAGTCACACCAGCTTGGATTAATGCTTGTTCTCCAATCAAGTAGCCGAGATCGGGATGCCAGCCAAGAGCCGTGATTTGAATCTTCTTGTTGTTAACCTCAAGCATCTGGGGAGGTTCGATGCTCTCTACCCTGGCTTTTGCTACAGCTGTTTCACCGTGCCCCAGGTCAAAACCAATTGTTTCTAAAATTTCCATACTTTCACTGTCCCTTCATTATGGCTTGAAGGGAAAATACTTCCTCAATAGAGACTAGAACTGGCTAGTTGTAAGGTGAGCACGGCAATTGAATTGGTAGTGTCCACCTTACATGACTTCTCTGTAGACTCCAAAACATGTTACTCCCTAACCTCAGAGTACGCTGGCTCAATGACGCGACCTCGTCGCAGCAAGCGATCGCCCTTCAACAGTGCGGGAGTTATTGTCAGGTAATCTTTGGCAGAGTGATCAATATTTGGCTCGAAGTCAAAATACTCGCGCCCACTTTGCTTGTCGTCCGGTCGGTAAATTTGGGCTCGAATTCCCTGCTCCATCAAAATCTGAGGTAGCAGCTTAGTTAGCTCCAGTGCCATTTGGGGTCTTTCCAGAAATGACGCTCCCATCAGCCTCTGAGTCAAATTCAAGAGTTCTGGCAGCTCTTCTATGCCACTGGAGTCGAGTGGTTTAACTTCTTCAGCCCGTGCGACTGCCAAGTCGATGGTGTTCAGCGCATCGGCAAGGTTATCCAGAAGCATTTTGCTATCAACCCGTAATATTGACTGGGGCGCTGCTATGGTCTGAGCAGAGTCTGAACGGTTTTCCTGGTCATCTTTATCGAGTTGTAGTGCAACTTCCAGTCCTACAAGTAGAGACATCAGCAAGATGCTCATCCAAGCCCCCGATGTCGTTTGAGCTAACGAGAACAAGGAACTGAAGATGCCTAGGCAGAGCAATGCCTGTAAGACTTTCAGAATTAAGCTTTTGGGGGAAAATCCTACAGCTTGGTTAGCGAGCTGCTGCGGCTCTGGGGTTGCCAGTCTCGTTTCGCGAGCAGCACTCAACGCTGCTACAGACTGCCGCAGTGCATCCAGAAAAAACGTAGCTAGACGTACCTGAGCCAGACTTAGTTCCCCAATATACCTTCTCTCTAGATCGTCGAGTCGATTCTGAACTAGCTTAACAACCTGCTCAAGACTAGTGGTCTTGTCAAGCTCTGTCTCAAGTTCGCTCCGCTCTGTGCTAAAAATCGTCAAAAGTGTTTTCATCGCTCACTAAAGCTTCAGCGTTCATAGAAACTGGAATGATTGGGCACCTTAACTCAA
>CAZZWA010000129.1:0-9037 GCA_964657555.1 uncultured Microcoleus sp. | reverse complement strand
AGGTCGGATGAGCTTTATTTTGGCTAACCTAGACTGCATCTCTGCTGAAGAAATGCAGAAGATTAGCAAAACGGGTGAAGACTGGCAGGCTCAGATCGGAACAAAATAAAGATACCAACCCTAGGAGCAGGGGGGAAACTCTTCTACCAGGTTGAACTGCTCCAAATACCCTTTAACGGTTATTTGTAGATAAAATGGTCTAGTACTCCAGCTTATTTCCTCCTAAGATTGTCAGTAAGATACTCCTTGTTTAGAGGATGTAAATATCAAACCAGCTACTTGTAAACCATAAATGGAGGGCGGCTTTCCTCCCTAAGTAAATATGGAGTCGAAAATCCCTATTTGGCGGAACGTCTTTATCAAAGGGGATATTCAGCCGCAAAACCAGATGATTGTTGAGAGCCAAGTGCATTTACAGGAAATAAATGAGCAGGCAGAACTCGTGGAGCAGTTGTTGGCGATCGGCACTGCGCTCTCGGGCAGCCAAAATTTGGATGAACTACTCGACTTAATTTTATCCAAGAGCCGGGAAATTACCTGTAGCGACGCTGGTAGCGTTTATTTAACAGATTATATCGATGGGATTCCGCATCTAATATTCAAGGCGACACAAAATGATTCTCAACCCAATACTTCCTTTCAGGAGTTAGCCATACCTGTAAAGGTGAAAAGTCTAGCTGGGTATGTAGCACTGACTGGCGAAATCCTGAATCTGCCAGACGCCTATGATTTGCTACCAGATGCAATTTATGAGCTGGACTATAGTTTCGACCGCAGTACTCCATACCATACGCGCTCCGTCTTGGTACTGCCAATGCAGGCTCAAGATGGAGAGATTATTGGTGTGCTGCAACTGATCAACCGCAAGGTAAAAGCTGATGTATTGGTAACTTCTGAGAATGTCATGGAAGTGACGCAGCCCTACTCTGAGTGGGAAGAACGGGTTGTGCGATCGCTCGCTTCTCAGGCAGCTATCTCAATTGAGCGGAACCAGCTGCAAAACAGTATTGAGGAGTTGTTTGAAGGCTTTGTCAGGGCATCTGTTCAGATCATTGAGGCACGAGATCCAACGACATCGGGGCATTCTGAGCGAGTGGCTGAACTGAGTGTGCGCCTGAGTGCAGAGGCAAGTGCCATAACGACTGGGCCGTTGCAGTTAATTCATTTCAGTGAGCGTCAAATTCAAGAGATTCGCTATGCCGCTTTGTTACATGATTTTGGTAAGGTAAGTGTACCGGAAGCCATTTTAGGTAAGCAGAAAAAACTTTACCCCGCACAAATGGAGATTATTAGTCATCGGTTTGCCTTGGCGCAGCGGACTCTGGAAATGGAGTGTGCTCAAGAAAAATTCAAATATTTAGTTGAGCATCCCAGCCACCAGTATCTAGACAGCTCCTCAGTATTCATCTGTTCTCACTGCCAGCAGTTACAACAGTCTGACACTCGGCTACAGGAGGAGATAGCAAGACTAGATTACTACTGGCAGCTTATAGTAGAAGCCAATGAACCTCAGGTATCAGATAATAAAGGCTTTCATGTTTTGGTGGAAGATATTTCTCATCAACTGCAAGAACTGTCGCAATTCACCTACCGAGATCTTGATGGAGAGTTAAAACCGCTCATCTCACCCTCAGAGATAGCTCAGCTAATGGTACAAAGAGGCAATCTAACACCTGAAGAGCGTTTATCTATTGAAGCCCACGTTACTCATACCTACGCATTTCTCAATCGCATCCCGTGGACAAAGCATCTAAAAAATGTGCCCAATATTGCCTATGCCCATCACGAAAAACTCGATGGCAGTGGCTACCCTCAAGGCTTGCCAATGCAAGAAATTCCTTTTCAATCTCAGATCTTGACAATTGCTGATATTTACGACGCTCTAACTGCTAGCGATCGCCCCTATAAGCGCCGCTTATCCGTTGCAGCAACTCTCGCTATCCTGCGGCAGGAAGCCAGCAAAAACAAAATCAACAGCGACTTAGTTGACATATTTGAGCAGCGTCAGGTTTTTAACGTATTGGGTCATAACTTGAATGTCGAAGCTCATCCAGCAGCTTGAGGATGGAAATTGGTCATTAGTCTTTTAATTTCTTCCCCAGCCCCGCTCCCCAATCCTCAGTTTGCAATTCTTATCCTTCACGCAAATTTTCCCCACCGATTCCCCAGTCATTCCACAGGCTAGTTGAGCTTTTTCCACAGATGATTGCTAGTTTTCCACAGATATGAACCCTTGGATCGGGTCTTCCTGTTGTACTGGGGATTTGTTCTCGTAGAGTTGGCTGCCGCTAAACTATACGAGTTTATGTAAATAAATGTAAAAAAAAATAGCGTAAAAAGCTGATTATTTCGTTAATCCTTCTTTCATACGCAGGCATTTGTAACATTTCGCAGCATTGACAACCCCACCCCCTCTCAGCAGACAATGGTGCACGCTCTCGTGATTAGTGATGGCCAAGATCTAGCTGATTGACTAGTTGGTAGCCAAAAGGGAACAAATTTGGCTGACCACAAGACTCTCAAAGGCTAATTGCTAACCACTGGTGGCGCTGTCCCTTCTCCCTGAGATTAAGAGAGTTGCTTATGAACGCAAGTGTCAGTATTTTGGCAGAAATCCCTGAAGAACTACATGCATCCCTAAAGTGCTACCTAGAAAGCCATCCCAGCTGGGATCAAGACCGAGTATTTGCCGCAGCGCTGTCACTGTTTTTGCTCCAAAATGGAAATGGTCTAACCAAAGACGCATCGCCGAACTATCGTGCCTGTGCCCGAGTCTACTTGGAAAGTTTGTTTCAACAACCCTAAGAGAGGTTTTGGGTTTTGCAGGGGAAACTGACAAATCACAAATTCTGAGTCTCCAGCAAACCTCATGCCAACCTCCACTGCCACAAACTCATCCAACGTGCTAGGCACCCTGATTGTTGAGACCGGAATTAGCGGTTTTAACTTAGCATCTGCCTTGCAGCAAGACTAACAGCCGATTATACTCACACAAAGCCAGGGACGTTGAGGAGAACATCACGACTAGCACGAGGAGAGTGTTTCTACAACAAGAAGGCCCCATCAGTTTTTCCTCAACACCAGCAAGACTGAGGTTGGCAGTAGATGTTGGACTGAGGCAAGAGTTAGTTCTGGCTGACTAACGCTTACCTCTTTGCATCTACTTGCAAGGCAAGTTACATCCAGTACCAATGAGTCCACAGCAGTGGTGAAGTCGCTACTGCTTATCAGGTAGGGAAAGCTAGGGACACTGACTGGTGCGTTAAGATTGCAGGGTTCGATGATAGGTGGGTTAGCAGGCGCAATTCTGTTGTGGCGGCGAAGTAAGCAGCCTGCTGTACCCACCGACCCCAGCATTCTCTATAGTTCAATTTGCTATAATAAAGCGAAATCCATAATCGATTGTATAGTGCTCCCCCAGTTAATTGTAGGTCTGGGAAATCCAGAATCCAAATACGATCAAACGCGGCACAACATTGGCTTTGCCGCGGTAGATACTTTGGCGCACTCTTGGCAAATTCCTTTAAGTGAAAATCGCAAGTTTCAGGGGTTGTTTGGAGAGGGTCGTGGCGTCCATGGAGACAAAATCCGCTTGTTGAAGCCATTGACTTATATGAATCTCTCCGGACAGGCGATTAGAGCAGTGACGGATTGGTATAAGCTGACTCCGGAGTCAGTACTTACGATCTACGACGATATGGACTTGCCGTTGGGGAGAATTCGGCTGCGTCTTTCAGGTTCTGCTGGAGGCCATAACGGGATGAAATCGGCGATCGCTCATCTCGGCACTCAAAATTTTCCCAGGTTGAGAATTGGCATTGGTCGCTCAACCAATAACCAGGAAGCTATCTCTCACGTCTTAGGGCGATTTTCAGTGTCAGAAACACAGTTAATGTCTGAGATGTTGCAACTTGTGGTTGAGGCTGTGGAAGTAAGTCTCAAGCAAGGAGTGGAAAAGGCTATGAATCTTTACAACAACCGCACTGTGACGGCTATTGAAGAGACTAGCCAGTGACACTCTCTTAACTTTTTCGTTATGGCAGTTGACCAATAATTCGTAATTGGCAATTAATAGGTGCATGCCTGGTATGAATTGTCATGTCACCTTAGTATTACCAAAATGAATTGGGTCTTGCTATATTTGCAAGACCCAACCCATTAAGAATGAGGACAATTATCTGCTTGCATCATGCTTGAACTGAACAACCATAATATAAATTTCACTCTGCCGCTAATCCCAGCTTAGTCATTTGATTATGGATAATCATCCTGACATGATCTTCCTGTCCTCGTCTGTTCTCCTTGAGTAGCACCAGCCATAGAAGAAGCTTTTACCGAAAGCGTCTTTTCTTCCGTCGAGCTGCAAGTGCCTTACGTTTGCGCTTCTCCAGTGGAGTTTCAAAATGCCGATGACTCTTGACATCAGCCAATATCCCTGCTCTTGAGACTTGCCTCTTGAATCGGCGCAGAGCGGATTCAATTCCTTCATTTTCGCCTAGAACCACTTGGGTCATTCTTGCTCCTTCTTTGCTAGATTTGATTCAGTTGCCATACCGTGATCACCGACAAACAATTGCTCGTGTTTCAGTTGCGGCTTTAAATCATCCTATTTATTCCTGTAGGTTGAGAGTCTTCCCAAAGGTAAGGAGAGCCGCTATTTTCGTTAGCAAGGAAAGTTTTGTCTTTGCTGCAACGATTGCTCCTGTCTTTACTGGAGTTATTGAGTCAAAACTTTTGAAGAAAGATCTTCTCCTTCAGGTTAGCGTAATAAAGCCTACGACCGTGCAAGCGAAAATTAGAGACGTTACACTTAACATCTTTACATTAGATCTGTGCAGAGTATAACTGCGCTTTTTGGTATGGTTCCCTATGCGCGGCAATGTTTTTGCTCAAGCACTGCTCTCGATAACTTAATAGGGTTGAGAGAATTTGCCACCTCCTCCATACCCGCCGCTATGGCGACCACTTCCACCTCTATCTTCGCGGGGCTTGGCTTTATTAACCTTGAGGCTACGACCCATCCATTCTGCTCCATCTAGGGCATCAATAGCAGCGGTTTCTTCTGCGACTGTTCCCATATCCACAAAACAAAAGCCCCGTGGACGACCAGTCTCTCGGTCAGTGGGTAGTTGAACCCTTGTAACTGTTCCGTATTCTGCAAAAACCGCAGTGATGTCTTCTTGCGTAACCTGATAGGACAGGTTACCTACATATATCGACACGGAGATATCTCCCAAGATGAATAGTTTATCAACCCAGTTTCGGATATCTGCCTGCCGACACAGAAAATATGCTCTGTAGCCAAGAAAAAAGCTCTCCACCGAATCTGAATCGGTCGATATTCTAGCATACTTAGGCAAGAAACAATAAATTAACTAGTAGGATGTTATTCAGAAATCCCTTGTGATCTCCGGTGCTGCAATTTTTTTGACTATTCTGTACGCGCAAGACCGAGACTATCTGCCTACAATCATAGACTCTTCACTTCAAGCTCACTTGATAACTGACCAGTATCTAGTTACATAATTTGGTTAAGACAGGAAACATCTGCAGCCCCAAAGTGAACGCTGAACGCTACATTCAAATTTTCCAAAGATTTGACTAGCCAAGGAACACCGTCTCTAGCATGAGACTCGTAGTGATTATACAAAATAGAAAATCGCTTCTCTAAATAGGGCTTGACTTTGCGGCAGAGTAGCACTATTTTCAGCAACAGTCCAGTTGTGAGTGTCGCCCCTAAGTTCGTAATCAGGTCAACAAAGACAAAGTGATTAGGGCGTTGTGGACTTTCCACAACCAAGAAATTTAACAGCTGGCTACAGGTGCGCACAATTAGGAATTCGGTTGGCCTTTGGGATTCATTATGGGGAAGAATATTTTTTAGGTGAGTATATAATCTTTCATTAAACTGGCGTCTGCCGTAGGCTGGGTCAATCGAAGAGGTTAGGTATTGGTATAGGTCGTCCTTAAAATCTCTAAAGGAGGGTGTCTGGCTACTGTGGGTAATGAAACTCTGGGCTAAATCTCGATAGGTGCGGGAGCCTTCTACTTTGCCAGAAAATTGTTTGAGGGCAGCACCTAGTTCGCGATCGCTCAGTAGCGTTGGGTTTTTCACCTCCTTGAGCAACCGTTGGTGGGCCTCTGGAGACTGCTGCTTGGGTAGTTGGGCGCGCCGCACTTGGTAGGTGACGTAACCAGATAGGTCAAGTTCAAAACGGTGTTGAATGCGGGATTGAATTTGCCGCACAGTTTGTTGATGTTCGTAACTACTATCCTCACTCAGTAGACAATGTTCATATAAGTAGGGATAACGACGAATCAAGGTTCCCAAAGCCGTGGAACCATTGCCATTGGCTTCTGTAGCTTGACTCAAAACCTGAGCTAGGCGTCGCAGCGTTAAATATTGCTCTGTCTGAGTAAAAAGCTTCACATGTTCCCGCATCCGTCTGCACCCGCGAGAGTGAACGCTCCCAGAACTAGGTGCATTTTCAAACAGTGCCACTAAATCTGGAATAGCCGCTTGCGTTTGGGGGTGCATTTGCCAGCGGTTGATGAGTATATGACAGCAGCGGTTGAGGATAAATCGGAATTCATACTCTGCCTGCTTGGAGAGCGCAATCTGTTCCAGAGCTTTCCAAACTTCAGTTTCAGAGTATCCGGAACCATAGATAAATAGTTGCCGAAACCTCTCAATCAGTCTGCTGGGCGTCTCTACCTGTGCGCAGGAAAGTAGATGATCATATATATACTGTTCCTGTGAACTAGTTTGGCGAAGGTAACAGTCGTTTGTAATCACTTCATTGTAGCCCCCTAATGTACGTGCCTCAGGGCTTTGAGGGAATCAGTGTGATGACTGCTGGTTTTGATGGTAATCGAGCTGTTGGATCGTAGGAGCTGGCACTCAGAAGTGCCATAAAAAATCCATTTTTCTCGGGTTGCAGAACTTTACTCCACTAAGATAATATATTCAAGCTGAATTAGAGCGCCTCTTGATTGATTCTTTAAATTATTGCCCAAATCGGCAGCAAAATTGTAAAGTTTCGATAAAGCAGGTTGCTAAACGCAACACAGTAGAGCATGAGAATTTACTTTTAATATAACTAGACATAATAGATAGTCCTGTGATCTCAATTACATACTAATGTGATCTCCCTCAAGCAAGACGGCTCTGTCTCACGGACTTGTGGTGGAAAACCCTAGTTTTGGGGGATGAGGCATGAGAAAATCGTGATCTAGCAAGCATTTCTCCTAAATCATAATTATTAATCATCAGCTTAAGTACGGGAGAGGAAGACCTGATTTCTGGTCTCTTAAACCAGGAAAATTAGGATAGACGTCTCGCTCACTATAAAATGTAGCGCTAACGCGCCACTTTGCTAACGCAAGTAGTCGGGATGACTGACGTCATGCTGGCACAAGGTTGAAAAATATTCAACACAAGCGTGCACCGTAATGCAAACAGTCAGCATCAGTAGTATGTCACATAAGCAACGCAACTCATGCTCTATCAGATCCCTCTGACTCAGTTAACAGAAGTTCTCGCCGCCACTCTCCATAACATATCGGCTCAAGACCTGGCAACATCGGCAACTGGTATTACAACTGACACGCGCAGTATCAAACCTGGTGAAGTATTCGTAGCGTTGCGAGGAACTCATTTTGATGGCCATGACTTTGTGGTCGCAGCGATAGAGAAAGGGGCGATCGCGGCGATCACAGAGGGTGACGCTGGTAACCGTCTGCCATCTCATATCCCACAAATTCAGGTAGAAGACACATTACAGGCTTACCAGGCGATCGCTCGGTGGTGGCGCGACCAGTTCCAGATCCCGGTGATTGGGGTGACTGGTTCTGTTGGCAAAACCACAACCAAGGAACTGATTGCGGCGGTGTTGGCAACTCAGGGACACGTCCTCAAAACCCAGGCAAATTACAATAATGAAATCGGCGTGCCCAAAACCCTACTCGAACTGAGGCCAGAGCATAAGTACGCAGTCGTGGAAATGGCGATGCGGGCCAAGGGAGAGATTGCCCTCCTGACCCAGGTGGCGCATCCGACGATCGCTGTGATTACAAATGTGGGCACGGCTCATATTGGTCGCTTGGGTTCAGAGGAGGCTATTGCTAAAGCTAAGTGCGAACTTCTCGCCGAAATGCCGCCGGAGGGAGTCGCAATTCTCAATCACGATAACTATAGATTGATGGAAACGGCGGCGACTGTTTGGCGAGGGCGAACTCTCACCTACGGACTGGAAGGGGGAGATGTGTGCGGGAGATTGATTGATCACTCGACATTGGAGGTAGAGGGAGTACGGTTGCCTTTACCCTTAGCAGGACGTCACAACGCTGTCAACTATTTGGCCGCTCTCGCTGTGGCTAAAGTGCTCCGGGTTAACTGGACGCCCCTCACTGTTGGTTTGTCGGTGAGTCTGCCAGGAGGGCGTTCCCGGCGCTATGATTTACCAGGGGATTTGGTCATTCTGGATGAAACCTACAATGCTGGGCTGGAATCGATGGTAGCAGCACTGCACCTGCTAGCTGAGACACCAGGGAAACGGCATATTGCTGTACTGGGGACAATGAAGGAACTGGGAGAGAGATCGCGCGAATTCCATCAGCAAGTGGGAGAGGTAGCGGGAAAACTCAATCTTGATGCACTGCTAATTTTGATAGATGACCCAGAAGCAGAGGCAATTGCCACTGGTGCTGCGGGTATCCCGATTGTGGAGACGTTTCATGAACCTTCTGTGGTGGCAAAGCGGCTGAAAGAGGTGGTGAGAGAAGGCGATCGCATCATCTTCAAGGCATCTCATTCGGTAGGGTTAGACCGAGTGGTGAATCAGTTTCGTTCTGAGTTTCCAGAGTCATAGAAATTAAAGCAGCGAAGTGTCGGAAACAATTTCTCAGAGAAGCTAAACTGAGCTTAAGTCTAATCGCCTATCTCGACTAGTTGCCTATCTATGGCTACTTTCACCACTTTTACTGCAAAACGTTTTACTCTAGCCGACTATCACCGCCTCATTGAACTGGGGTTTCT
>CAZZWA010000128.1:0-13815 GCA_964657555.1 uncultured Microcoleus sp. | reverse complement strand
GCTTGCTCATAAACTGCCTTTTGTTCTTGGGTTGAGTTACGCAGGCACTCGGCGTAAATACCCTCTAAACTCTCAATATACTCCTGGTTTTGGCTCAAAACTGGGTTGTTGCGAGTAGAGGTAATCAGAGTGAGTTGGGCACGTAGAGGTAATTGGCGGAACGCTTCTAGGCGTTTTTCAAAATTAGACATCATTTAAGTCAAACATCCTCTAAGGAGTGCTACTAGCAACAGGTTGGCTAGCTGGTTGCAAGAGGCTGACCAAATGACCGTCAGGAGTACGCACAGCTGCCACTTTACCGAAAGACGGTTCGCGAACTCGGCCTTCAAGTTGGGCACCTAATTGTTCAAGAGTAGCGATCGCCGCCTGAATATCATCCACATGAAAGCTCAATATTAGTGAGTCACCACCTGCAACCGGAGCCTCGGCAGCATGCAGGGCAATAGTTGTGCCATTAGCATCCAATTCAGCCCATCCCGGACTCGACACCTTTACTGGCAGTCCCAGCCCTTCACTATAGAACTTCACTGTGGCTGGGATATCCTTGACCATCAGCATGACGTGCTTAAACTCGGCGGTCATTGATTGTCTCCTAATAGCTTGTAGACTCGTCCTCTGTATAGTATACGGAAATTAAGAACTAGGAAGGTGCTATCCGTTCCCTGTCGTCCCAATTGCCAATCGTTTCCCCAATTCCGTGACAATTTGTTAAAAAAGTGAGAGAACCTGATTCACTTTGTTCACGAGCATGACGACAGTAGCAGTCAATACCTTTCTTGATGGTAACTTTGCTCCAGTACGGCAGGAAATAACAGCTTCAAATCTCCAAGTGCAGGGTGAGCTACCTCTGGATTTATCTGGTATGTTTGTCCGCAATGGCCCCAATCCTCAGTTTCCTCCTCTGGGGCGCTATCACTGGTTTGATGGCGATGGCATGTTGCATGGCGTAGAGATCAGTAACGGCAAAGCCACCTATCGCAACCGCTATGTGCGGACGAGGGGATTTAACCTAGAGCACAAAGCTGGTCATGCTCTCTGGACTGGTTTCACGGAAACTTCACCGCCGCCAGAAAAACCCCCTGAGCCAATTAAGAATACAGCCAATACAGCCTTGGTGTGGCATGATGGTCGCTTACTGGCACTTTGGGAAGGGGGTGAACCTCACGAAATCCAGCTCCCTGGACTGGAGACAGTTGGGCCTTACACCTATGGAGGGAAGCTGGTTTCTGCTTTCACCGCCCATCCCAAAGTTGATGCCGTTACTGGCGAGATGATGTTTTTTGGCTACTCAGTGGCACAGCTACCTTATTTGCAATATAGTGTGGTTTCTGCCTCTGGGAAATTGCTGCGAACAGTACCCATCGACCTGCCTGTAGGGGTAATGATGCACGACTTCGCGATCACCGAACACTACACCATCTTTATGGATTTACCCGCCACCTTTGTTCCAGAACGACTACAGCGGGGAGAGCCAGCTTTTATGTTTGATTTTAGTCTTGCCAGTCGTTTTGGCATTCTTCCTCGCCATGGAAACAACAGCAGCATTCGCTGGTTCGAGGCTCCTGCCTGCTATGTCTTCCACACTCTTAATGCTTATGAAGAAGGGGAGTCGGTTGTGCTGATCGGCTGCCGCATGAATGGTACCACAGTGCTAAGCCCCTCAACAGAGCCGCGTGAGAGTGGCATGGATATTCCCCTCCTGCATCGATGGCAGTTTAATCTCACTACTGGTGCGACTACAGAAACACCTTTGGATGATGTGCCTTCGGAATTTCCCCGCATCAATGAGCAATACGTGGGAAGACCAACTCGCTATGGCTATACAGGCAGAATGGCTCCCGGCGATCTGCCTTTGTTCGATGGCCTGATTAAGTATGACTTAATGAGCGATCGCTCCCAAACTCACGAATACGGACGGGGACGTTATGGGGGTGAAGCAGTTTTTGTGCCTCGGTCTGGCGCAACAGAGGAGGATGATGGCTGGCTGCTCACTTTCGTTTATGATCAGGTAGAGGACACATCTGAACTAGTAGTGGTGAGCGCTAAAGACATTACCACCAAGCCAGTAGCGAGGATTCGGCTTCCTCAGCGAGTTCCTTACGGTTTTCATGGTGCTTGGATTGACCATCAGCAGATTGCCAAATAATTCCTAGTTCCTAATTACGAATTACCAAACCGGGTGGGGAAAGCCAGTTAACTCAGATCTTGCACCTGCCCTGTCAATCCGAGTGCGATTTAAATCGCGCAGCTTATCGCTGTTCCATCACTCTCGCTAGGGAATATTCCGAAAGCCTTGATTGTGTAGGGCGAAGCATTGCGGCGAGCAATCCATCGTCAAAGCCCAAAGTGTAGATACCACAATGCTTCGCCCTTTTTCTCTGCCCAGAATGACTAAAGAGCGTTATGAGGTTGTTTGAAAAGGTGAGGGCTGTCATTTTCAGCAGCTAGTGCTCCTCCCTAGCCCCCGCGAGTAGAGCGCCGCAGCGCTAGAAAAAGGCGGGAAACAGGCTCAAATTCCCCCTTGATAAGCTATGCGTTACAAGTTGCATACTGGGTGCATCCTTAATAGGATGGCTTCTGCACAAACCTAAATCAGCCATGAACGAAAAACTCGTTCGTGCGATCGCCGAATTCATTTTTTTGCAGTTTTTTTTGTGGCCACAGATCCCCATTTTTTAAGAATACATTGTCAAAGTGCAAGAGTCAAGCGAAAATTCTTCAAGGCTTCAGGACTTAAGCAAAGCTGAGATTTCTGGTTCGTAGTAGGCACTTGAGTGCCCCCTTTGGCGACTGAATGCCGGTAATCGCCACCTCACAATAGGAGCAGTGCCCATCCTCAGGTAAAAAAACAGAGCGATTATCAAGAAGCACTTAAACCAGCCAGAGAGTTGAAATAGATTAGCTCCCTTTTTTCAACTTTTGCACTTCCTCCAGCTCTAGTTTCCCCTTTGGCAGATCACCCTTGTGCCACTTTCCAGCCACCGGAGTGTTAAGAAATATCAAGCGATTCACCTCTAACCCACATCCCATAAGCCTTTCAAATTGTTAAGAAAGATGCGAGTAATGCATAGCTTTTAAAGGGGGATTTAGGGGGTTAAATACCCTACTTTACATATAACCTCATAAAGAAATAAGCAGGCCAAACAATTTATGTTATGTTGGCCTACTTACAAGAAAAGAAGAAAAGAGCTTAGATGTTGGAGATATTAATGTCTGCCTGAGCAACAAACCATGTGGTGCGATTTTGTGGACTGATTCCTTCACTAAGCACGACTAAGTAGTGGTCGTCCTTTAACTCAGAAGATATCAAGTAATAGATTTGCCTTTTCTCTACTTGATACCAAGCTGTACCATTACCGTCAGGATCTTGTTGTTGTAAGACATTTTTTTCTCTCTCATCTATCTTAAATGGGGTACCAGATGAGTTGGAAACCTCTAACTTAGTTTTAGCGTTCCAGTGCTTTCCAAATTCCTCTTGCAATTGCGGGGAAACTTTTTCATGTATGAAAAGGAGAGCATCCTCTTGATGAGCATTTATTGAATTGTTGCCTTTATAAGAACCAGGCAAACTTTCTAGATGTAGCGGTGGCTCGTTAGCGTTTAGGGGCTCCTTTGTCCCTACGCGCCACTTTTGAGTAAATTGATCAATGATTGTTTTATCCGCAATTTCAGCTTCAATTCGGCTTTGCAACCACTTAAGAGCATGCTTTTGAACATCCTGCTTTTGAGAGCTGCTAAATGAAGCGTAAGACATCAATGCATCCCTTAAGAAACTAGGGGTAGATGCTGCTGTACTGACCATGATGATGAATTTTCCTTAGGAGGGATATTGGTTTTTAACAATTCCACTCTTGCTAATTACTTCTGCGTCGTCGCTCTAGGAAATAAATAGACAGCACTGAAACCAACAGCACTTTGGCGAGAATATCCCACCTTTATGAATGGATTACTTGAGAACAAACTCAGTTGCCCTTGATACAACTATATAGCCAATTTCAACATAAAAACGAATAAAATTTTATCTTAATTATGTCTTTATAATACCAATAAAACGCGATATCAATATAGAAACTGATTATTTTTAAAATATGTCTTTTTAGCTACTGTTTCAATGAAATTTTTAAGAGATTGTTTGTCAAAATTTTGTAAAAAGTGAAAGATCAGGTGATATCAAATCCGCTTGATTACCACCAGATCTCGAATCAAGATAGCAGTTACTCGTCATCGTTGGTCAATCGGCAGCGTCCCTGTGTCTTGCACTCAAGGCGCTGTTGACGATCAGCAGCGATCGCTGCCAAGTCCGGTCTTCCCGTGAGAGCAAGTCGCCAGTCAGCCCAAATTCCATACAAAGCATCAACAATGGAACTGATCAGAGGTAACTTTGTCGCTGCATAGATCCACCCCATCCCTAGAATCTCGTAAACTTGACGAAATACCTCCACATTTTTGATGATGGTACCGTCTGGGAGCACAGCATGGATTCGCCCCATTGCAGTCTCAAAGTCAACACCGCCATGCGCTTCAGGAATATAGTCATCATCTGCAATATCCACAAATGCTACGAGTCCTCGATTGGCATCCCGTTTCTTGAGGAAGTTGACCTCTCGCACACATAACGGGCATTCACCGTCATACAGCAGCTTGATTTGCCAGGACGGCGAAGCGGACAGAGACTGAATAGCGACTTCAATGGATTCGTGGGGTTGAGTGTTCGAGGAGAGCATAAGCATTCTGAATCAATTCATTCCGTAGGCGAGGATGAGCATACATACTCCAATATTTTAAGAAAAATGAACAAGGCTCAGCCGCTCATTACCCAAACTCAACGAGCCATATTGTCAGAGCTGACACAGAAAATATCTCAAAAGAGGAGAAAATTAAAGTCATGTCAGCAGAATTATTAGCAAATTCGCTTGATTACCCGCAGTACTACTTGCAAGTCATCTTTGCCTAGAGAGTCGGTCAAGTAATAGAAATTGACAAATTAACTGTTCTGTGGAGCTACTCCAAGTATATGGATCTACGCTCCCCCTGCTCCCCAACAATGGAATATTTTTTTATTTGGTAGTCCCTTATCCTCTTGACCCTCCAGCAGACTAGAGAGTTCACAATAAAATTAGTTGCTCATAGAGAGGATTGAGAACATGACACTTCAACTCCAAGTTCCCAACATGGCTTGTTCTGCATGTGGAGAGACCATTACCAAGGCAGTTAAGGCAGTCGATCCAAGCGCTACGGTGCAGGCCGATCCAAAGACTAAGCTGGTTCATGTGGAAACCCAAGCCTCTGAAGCAGCAGTTAAAGAAGCGATTACTGCTGCTGGTTATTCAATAGCATAGCCATGAACAGACAAGGGACACGAGACGAAAACTTCCCCTTGTCCCTTGTCCTCTTCAGTAATCAGGAGTAATCCTATGGAAAATGTCACACTCAAACTGCGGGGTATGAGTTGCGCCTCTTGTGCCAACAGCGTTGAAAATGCGATTCGTGCTGTCAATGGTGTCAATGAATGCCACGTTAATTATGGTGCAGAGCAAGCAACGGTTGAGTATGACCCCGGAAAAACCGATTTAGCAGCTATTCAAGGGGCAGTGGATGCCGCTGGGTACTCGGCTTTTCCACTCCCAGAACAGGTCTTGATGGGAGAAGAAGATGATGCTGACAAACGTGCTCAGTTAAGAAAGTCGCGTGAGTTGATGCGCAAGATAGCGGTGGGAGCCGTGATTAGCATTGTGCTGGTTATCGGGTCAGTCTCTATAATGACAGGCTTGAATTTGCCCCTCATTCCGATATGGCTGCACAATCCTTGGTGGCAGTTGCTGCTGGCAACCCCCGTGCAGTTCTGGTGTGGTTACTCCTTCTACATTAATGCCTGGAAAGCCTGCAAGCGTCATGCGGCGACGATGGATACGCTGATTGCCTTGGGCACAAGTGCAGCATACTTCTACTCACTGTTTGTCACCCTGTTTCCTAACTTCTTAATCAGCCAAGGCTTGATGCCAGAAGTATACTACGAAACAGCAGTGGTGGTAATTACTCTAATTTTGCTAGGACGGCTATTTGAGCATCGGGCCAAAGGACAAACTTCCCAAGCCATCCGTAAGCTAATTGGGTTGCAAGCCAAAACTGCTCGTTTGATTCGAGATGGAACAGAAGTGGATGTCCCGCTCGCTCAAGTACAGATTGGGGATGCGATCCTGGTGCGTCCTGGTGAAACAATTCCTGTGGATGGGGAAGTGATTGAAGGTGCTTCTACTGTGGATGAAGCGATGGTGACAGGGGAAAGTGTGCCCGTCAAAAAGCAGCCTGGGGATGAAGCGATCGGAGCAACCATCAATAAAACGGGGAGTTTCAAGTTGCGGGCAACGCGAGTTGGCAAGGATACCGTACTGGCGCAGATTGTCAAACTCGTTCAGCAGGCTCAAGGTTCTAAAGCCCCAATTCAGAGATTAGCAGACCGAGTAACGGGATGGTTTGTGCCTGCGGTGCTCGCGATCGCTCTGCTCACTTTCGTCATCTGGTTCAACCTGATGGGTAACCTCACTCTAGCTCTGATGACAACGATTGGGGTACTGATTATTGCCTGTCCCTGTGCCTTGGGTTTAGCAACTCCCACATCTGTGATGGTGGGAACGGGTAAAGGAGCAGAAAACGGTATTCTGATTAAAAGCGCCGAGAGTTTGGAACTCGCCCACAAAATTCAAACAATTGTACTGGATAAAACTGGAACTTTGACGCAAGGTAAACCGACTGTCACGGATTTGATCACCGTCAACGGCACTGCCAATAGTAATGAGATCGAGTTACTGCGTTATGCAGCATCAGTGGAACGTAATTCAGAACATCCACTGGCAGAGGCAGTCGTCAGATATGCCCAATCTCAAGAAGTCGAGTTAGCAGGGGTGACAGAGTTTGAGGCGATCGCAGGCAGTGGGGTGCAAGGTTTTGTCTCCCAGCATCTCATTCAAATTGGTACTCAACGCTGGATGGCAGAATTGGGCATCCACACTCAATCTCTGGAACAGCACAAACAGCGATGGGAATATTTGGGCAAAACTGTCATTTGGATCGCCGTTGATGGCGCAATCCAAGGATTGATGGGGATTGCCGATGCCCTCAAACCCTCTTCAGCTCAAGCCGTGCGAACTTTGCAACGAATGGGACTAGAAGTAGTGATGCTTACAGGAGATAATCGCCCTACCGCCGAAGCGATCGCCCAACAAGTTGGGATTACACGAGTTTTTGCCGAAGTTCGACCAGAGCAAAAAGCATTAAAAGTGCAGCAACTCCAGGAAAAAGGCAAGATTGTGGCCATGGTTGGTGATGGGATCAATGATGCACCAGCCCTGGCACAAGCCGACGTGGGCATGGCAATTGGCACGGGAACAGATGTGGCGATCGCCGCTAGTGACATTACCCTGATCTCTGGCGATCTAGCTGGCATTGTCACTGCAATTCAACTCTCCCGTGCCACTATCCGCAACATCCGCCAAAATCTCTTCTTCGCCTTCATCTATAACGTTGTTGGAATTCCGATTGCAGCAGGTATTCTCTTCCCCGTGTTTGGTTGGTTACTCAACCCCATTATTGCTGGTGGAGCAATGGCGTTTAGTTCAGTTTCCGTAGTTACGAATGCCTTACGCCTGCGCAACTTTAAAGTTAAAGCGATTTCGTAAGGAGAGAAAGCAAATGTTGAGCGCAAAAGCAGCGATCAGCTGTGGTGCAAGTCTGGGACTGGTGCTAGGGATTGCCTCAAGTGGAGCGATCGCCCAGATGAATCATCAAATGCCAGAAAAGACGACTCAGCTCCACCGCATAGAGCAGCCACTCTGGCTCAAAGGGGCAGTTACCGTTGGGGGCTTGGCACTTATCGGATTAGAGTTATGGTGGTTCCTGTTAAGCAAGCCGAAATCCCATAAAGCAGAGGGAGAAGAGAGCAAAGTTTTTCTTAGTTAAGAGTAAATCGATGGCAAGAAGGTTGTTTGATGACTTGCGTTAGAAGGTTCATATGTTAGTGCAAGCACATTCAAAACTCATTGGTTTAGTCGCCAAAGAAAGCGGCATATCTATTAAAACCATTCGCTACTATGAGCAGCTAGGTCTACTCAAGTCATTGGGTAGAACAGAAGGTGGATATCGATTATTCGACTCTAATGTTTTAATGCGGCTTTCTTTTATCAAACGGGCCCAGAGTCTTGGGTTGAGATTGTCAGAAATTAAGGAATTTCTGGATGTCCACGACCAGGGTCAATTACCTTGCGAGCATGTCAAGCTCAAACTAAAAGACAAGGTTTCAGAAATTGACCGACAAATAGAGCAGCTACAACTTCTCAAGGTAGAGTTAGAAAGACTACTTTTAGATCGGGAGACAACATCTGTTCTTAATGAGGAAACAATTTGTCCGATTATCGAACAGGCTTAGAGGATGTTTGTACAGTACCTTTTGTTTTCAGGCTGTAGCTTGCTTCCCGCAGGGTACGTAGTGAAGCATTTCAGTATTTGCCTGAAACCCTAGATTCTATAGTCCTTCGGGCATGGCTTCGCTAGCGTTCCACCCTCGAACGAAGTGAAAGGTTTCGCTCAGAATAATAAACTATACCTTCTTTGACTTTTAAAACAGCCGCTAACGCTAGAGTCCCCCCTCCTTTTATTGAAGAAAACTTTTGCCGTCATGCTCTAGGTGACTTTGATGCAACTACAAAATGCTAGACGCTACCGAGGGGTCATCCTAACTGCACAGGGGTGGGACAAGTTTCAATCTGCCAAAATCCAGGCTGAGTTCAACGAGAATGCCGGGGATCGCTTCACCCTGGAAGAACTCAATGAGCGCATGGGCTTGTCCTTAAACACGATCACCAAGGTGTTAAAACGCTCAGAACCCGTAGACAAGCAATCATTGCAGTGGGCATTCCGAGCCTTTGGATTGGAGTTAAGCAAGAGTGACTATACTCGACCCAGTGCTGTAATTGAGGAAGCGGAGGCGATCATCCAAGCGGATCAGCCCCAGTCAGATTGGGGCAACGCCATCGATACCTCTACATTCTGCGGACGCAGTGAAGAACTGGTGCGTCTTAAGCAGTGGGTGCTGGAGGAACAGTGCCGCCTCGTTTTGCTGCTGGGCATTGGTGGGATTGGTAAAAGCACCTTGGCAGCCAAACTGGCGCAGCAAATTCAACCCAAGTTTGAGGTGGTGGTGTGGCGATCGCTACAAAATGCCCCACCGTTGGAAGAGTGGTTAGAAAGCGTGCTGCCTATCCTGCTCCGGGCACAGGGAGAGGATATCGCTGTGCCAAACAGCCTGGATGGGAAACTGCTAAAGCTGATGGAGGGTTTGCGCTCCTGCCGCTGTTTACTGATTCTGGACAATGCCGAGACGATTTTGAGTGCAGGGCAAACCGGACAGTATCGAGCAGGCTATGAGGAATATGCTCAACTGTTCAAGAATATTGGAGAAGCATCTCATCAGAGTTGCTTGTTGCTCACCAGCCGTGAAAAGCCCAGAGAGATTGTGCCACTCGAAGGCGAGAAATCAAGAGTGCGAACGACTTATCGTCGCGCTTGCGCTTCGCTGCTGCTCAAGGGACTGAACCCAGAAGCAGGACGAGAACTGTTTCGCCACAGAGGGACATTTGCTGGTACGGAATCGGAATGGGAAAGATTAGTTGCACACTACGGCGGCAACCCACTGGCGCTGAAGCTGGTGGCAGCCGCGACTCAAGAACTCTTTAATGGCAGAATTGTCGAGGTATTAAACTATGTGCAGCAGGGGTTAGCCGTCTTTGATGACATTCGAGACTTACTCCAGCGACAGTTTGATCGCTTGTCTGAGATTGAGCAGGAAATGATCTTTTGGTTAGCGATTAACCGGGAACCTGTCTCGCTTTTTGAGTTGAGTGAGGATGTTGTCACAACGACTTCCAGGCGCAGACTACCAGACGCAATTCGGTCGTTGTTGCGGCGATCGCTGATTGAAAAGGAGGGTGAGCGGTTCTTTCTACAGCCTGTGGTGCTGGAGTATACTACCGATCGGTTCGTTGAGTATGTCTCTGAGGAAATTGCCACGCAAACGCCACAGCGACTCAGAACCCATGCGCTGATCAAAGCACAAGCCAAAGATTACGTCCGCCAGATGCAGAAACGGCTGATTATTGAGCCAATCGCCGAACAGTTGCTGATCCAGTTTGGCAACTCCCAAGCCCTTGAACAGCAATTGAAAGCCATGCTGGAGCAGCAACAGCAAGCGCCGCTCCAGCCAAACTATCTTGCGGGGAATCTCCTCAACCTGCTGGTGCATCTCCAGGCTGATTTGCGAGGCTGTGACTTTTCAGCGCTAACCGTGTGGCAAGCCGACTTGCGGCAGGTCAACCTGGCAGGGGTCAATTTTCGCAACGCTGATTTGGCAACATCTGTGTTTACTGAAACTTTAGGTGGCATTATTTCATTAGCTTTTACCCCGGATGGCGAACGATTGGCAACAGGCGATGCAGACGGAAAGATCCGCTTGTGGCGGGTGGCGGATGGAAAACAGCTTTTGACGCTTCAAGGACATGGGAGTTGGGTCTGGTCGGTCAGCTTTAGCCCCGATGGTCAGATTCTCGCCAGTGGTAGCGAGGACTCTGCCATTTGCTTGTGGGATGCTGTGTCTGGTCAGTGCCTTAAAACGTTACAGGGTCAGACGAATGGCGTACGCTCTGTCAGCTTTAGTCCCGTTGGCGTTAGCCTGCCATCAGGCATTGGTCAGACTTTAGCCAGTAGCAGCGAGGACTCTACCATTTGCTTGTGGGATGTTGCGTCTGGTCAGTGTCTTAAAACTTTCCAGGAGAATACTGAGCGAGCCTTGACGATCAGCTTCAGTCCTGATGGTCAAACTCTCGTCAGTGGCGGTGATGATGCGGCCATTCGCCTGTGGAACGTGCAAAATGGTCAATGCCTCAATGTGTTGCACGGTCATACAGGTTGGATTTGGTCAGTTAGCTTCAGCCCGGATGGTCAGACTCTCGCCAGCAGTGGCGATGATGCGGCCATTCGCTTATGGAACGTGCAAAACGGTCAATGCCTCAACGTGTTGCCCGGTCATACAGACAGCATTCAGTCAGTCTGCTTCAGTCCCGATGGTCAGACTCTCGCTAGTGGTGGTGATGATGCGGTCATTCGCCTGTGGAACGTGCAAAACGGTCAGTGCCTTAACGTGTTGCATGGTCATAGAGATCGCATCCGGTCAGTCTGCTTCAGCCCGGATGGTCAGACCCTGGCTAGTGGTAGCCATGATTTCTCCATCCGCCTGTGGGACGCACAAAACGCTTGGTGCCTCAAAGTTCTACAGGGAAATTCGTGTGGCATCCATTCCATTAGCTTCAACTCGGATGGTCAGACCCTGGTCAGTGGCGGAGAGGATACGACCATTCGCCTATGGGATGTGCAAAACGGTCAGTGCCTCAACACCCTGCACGGTCATACCCGTTGGATATATTCTGTCAACTTCAGTCCCAATGGTCAGTTTTTGGTGAGTGGCAGCACCGAGCGAACTGTAGGGTTGTGGGATGTGCAAAAGGGTGAGTGCCTCAAGGTGTTACACGGTCATACGGGTTGGGTCTGGTCAGTCAGCTTTAACCCTAATGGTCAGACTTTGGCGAGCGGCAGTCAAGATACCACCGTGCGGTTATGGAATGTGCAAGATGGTCAGTGCTTCAAGGTGTTACACGGTCATACGGGTTGGGTGCACTCTGTCAGCTTCAGTTCCGTTGGCGTTAGCCTGCCGTCAGGCATTGGCCAGTTTTTGGTGAGTGGCAGTGATGACCGAACCGTGCGGTTGTGGAATGTGCAAGATGGTCAGTGCTTCAAGGTGTTGCACGCTCCCAGAGGCATCTGCTCCGTTCGCTTCAGTCCTGACGATCGCACTTTGGCCAGTGGACATTTTGATGGGACTGTCCGAATATGGGATATCCTCAGCGGTCAATGTCTCCTGGTGTTGCACGGTCATAAGGGTTGTGCGTGGTCGGTCAACTTCAGTCCGGATGGTCAAACTCTGGCAAGCGGTGGTTTCGATGCTTCGATTCGCTTATGGAATGTGCAAAACGGTCAATGCGTCAATGTCTTACAGGGTCACACAGAGGCAGTCTTTGCCATCAGCTTCAGCCCCAATGGTCAGACACTTGCCAGTGGCAGTCACGATGAAACGATTAAGCTTTGGGATGTGAGCACAGGCGAGTGTCTCAAAACGCTGAGAACCGATCGCCTGTATGAGGGCATGAACATCAGAGGCGCTCAAGGATTAACAGCCGCGCAGCAAGCAACGCTCTTGGCATTAGGGGCAGTCGAAAAGTGACGCTCCCACACTGTACCCGTAAGGGTCAGTATGGGCTTCTGAATCCTTTGAAAGGCGTTCAGAACTTCCATCAAGGTACTATTAGTCACAGAAGAAACTATGACAGGCTTCCCTCTACAGCATTTTATTCTGGGGAACACGTCCAGCCCCAGTCTTTTTATGTTAATGGCCGCATTAATATCGCGGTCTACCATTATGTGGATAGATTCGATACTGATAGTTGAGTTTCAACCGAGATCACCACCCTGGAGAGCGAATCGTCACTTGAATAACTTGGACATTCGTGCATTATCTTTTACCTCTGGGGAGCATCCCATTTTTTGCGAACTTCCTCACCCTCACCCTAAATCCCTCTCCCATTAAGGAATAAGGAAGAGGGACTTGAAAACTATCTTGTTCCCCTTCTCTCTTGATGGGAGAAGGGGCTGGGGGATGAGGGTGAAAAACAGGAAGACTCCCTTACCTCTGTCATTGATTACGGAAAAACAATTTTAGGATTAGCTGCCTTTCCTAGATAGAGATAAGCAGCTGATCGCAGCACAATTTCGGAGTAGAGAATCTTTTGGATTTCTAAATTCGGCGCACGTTTTGCTGTGAAGTTATAAGCAGTAATTTCTCCCTCTAGGCTGAAGTCGCTATCTGTCAAGTAGTGGTCGTAATCATGCATTCCCTGAAAAATAAACCCATAGATCGGATTTGGATAAACGGCAGAATCGTAACTGTCAGCAGATACCCAAAGCTGCCCCCGCTCAATATCGGCAAACATCTGTTCAGCGTTGTCGTAACGCATGTAATCTGAAAATTGCAGATTTAAGGGCAACTGGTGGAACTCATCCATAAGCCAGTCACAGAGTTGAGCGATGATTTCGTCAGAAATTTTGGTTGGCTTGCCTTCTAGGTAAAGTTGGGCAAGAGTTTCTACTTGAGATGCGGTTGTGTTTGCTTTTGTGAGAGTCATATCGATATCTTCATAACCTTGAACTCCCTTTAATCTGACAATTTTTATCAACAATTTCTTTGAGCTAGCTCATATTTGGAAGAGAAAACCTGAAATTGGAGAACGAAAAGCAAATCCTGCTTTATCTGGGGTTCAACGATAAGCTTAAGCATTAAGAGAAGAACGTCGCTATTGAACCATTAGCAGTTTCCGAATCGTTGGAATAAAATGCCACAAAGACAAGCAAATCGCGCCATATTTACTGCTATTTCACAACCGTCATCGGCAAACAGATCGCTCCCTGTGACATAGCTGCTGTCACTATTATTCAATGTTTATTCAATTCAGTCCACTCAAGTTTTTAAGTTAAGATACAACTTATTCTCAATTTTCAACGTTCTTTTGATTGATTGATCGCACTCTCGAATCTTCTCTCCATGATAACGGGGGTAGCTAACCCGGATTTGGTATAGTATCCGCGATCACGCTTCAAGACGCTTAACTGAGATCTTGCACCTACCCGATGACCCGCCAGGGAATTAATTCCCTGGCT
>CAZZWA010000127.1:0-13818 GCA_964657555.1 uncultured Microcoleus sp. | reverse complement strand
AAAAACGTTCATTTTAATTCATTCTTGACTATTCAATCCCCTAATCTCTGTGCTGCAATGCATTTTCAAGAGGAGCAAACATAGTGAGATTTCACTGGTTACTACCTGGTTTTTTGAGTGTTTTTCTGAGCTGGGCTCCGGCCTTCGCGGGACAACTCACCTTTTGGCGCTTCGATCCTAGTCAGAACCGGCTAGACTTTAAAACAGATGAAGGGGTTCAGCCTAAAGCATTATTGATTGCTAACCCCACGCGCCTGATCATCGATCTACCAAGTACAAGATTTCCGAGCCCGACTGTGACTAAAATGGTCGGCGGAACGGTTCGTTCGGTCCGCGTGGGGCAGTTTGACGAAAATACAACTCGCCTAGTCATTGAATTGGAGCCTGGTTACACCCTAGACCCCGACAAAGTACGATTTCGGGGATTTTCTCCCACTCAGTGGGGGGTGCAGCTTCCCACTCCGCAACGAGTATCGCAGTTGGCTCCTGGTTTGCCGTCCTCCCTGTCAGTGAGTACTCCCTCATCGTTTCCTCCACAGGGAGTTAATCCGACACAAAATCAATCCTCCCTACAGATGCCCTCTGTCTCAGTCCAGCCTGGAATTCTCAACCCAAATTTACAGGTGACGCGGGATGGATTTTTCATCCGCACGAGTGGAGATGAAGCGCAGCTTAAAGTTAACCGGAGTGAAGATCGCCGCACTATCACCATAGATGTGGAAGGGGCGAGCTTGTATGGGGGAAATCTGTCGGCGCGGGATTTGCCAGTTAATCGCTATGGCGTCAGTCGCATCCAATTTTCACCAAACCAGAACTCAAGGTTTAGCATTACTCTCACCGTAGGGGAAAACAGTCCTGATTGGCAGCCCACTTTTAGCAAGGCTGGGGGAGGCATTGTGCTCTTGCCACAAGGAACGACTGCTGCTAAACTAGAAGCCTCTTCGTCTGTTGTTGCCAGTCATGAAGGCGCACCAGTAAGCATACAGGTGCCAACAGTGCCATCTTACTCACCAGTTCAGACAGCAGGTGTCAATCAACTGGCAATGATTCAGGCAGTTGAACTGGCAAGTTCTGGTAACCTGCTGTTAATCCGGAGTGACCAGCGAGTGACACCCTCCAGTCGGTGGGACGGCTCAACTGGCGTCTATCGAATCACCATTCCTTCGGCTCGGTTGGCTGATCGAGTCAGGGGACCCGAACTGAGTTTGAATAGTCCCGTGTCACGAGTGCGGCTACAGCAGCCAGACTCGCGGACGGTTGTCATTCTGGTGGAACCTGCTGCTGGTGTGCAGATTGGAGAACTCAATCTAGTCAGCGACCAGATTGTAGCACTACAGTTACAACGAGGAGCGCGATCGCAAACGCCTGATGATAACTCCATCCGCGTGCCGTCGCCTGAAAGTAATCCTTCTATAGAATTACCCCGCCCTCGCAATGGGCGAGTTATTGTGATTGTCGATCCAGGACACGGCGGCAAAGATTCTGGAGCTCCTGGCAGGGGTGGGGTGCTGGAGAAAGACATCGTTCTGTCGATTGGTCTACAGGTGGCATCGCTACTGGAGAAACAGGGCATCCAGGCAATACTGACGAGAAACTCTGACTATTTCGTCGATCTGCAACCGCGAGTGGACATCACAAACCGGGCTCGTGCCGACTTATTTGTGAGTATTCATGCCAATTCTGTCGATGGTCGTCCGGATGTCAACGGCTTAGAGACATATTATTACGAAAGTGGTGAACGTCTGGCCCACACTATCCACAGCAGCATTGTACAAAGCATCAGCATTCACGACCGGGGGGTGCGACGAGCAAGATTTTATGTGTTACGCAAAAATTCCATTCCCGCTGTTTTAGTGGAAACTGGTTTTGTCACTAGCCCAGAGGAGGCGTCTAAATTGGCTTCCCCTGCTTACCAAAACCAAATGGCTTCGGCGATCGCTAGAGGCATTCTTCAGTACATTCAACAAAATCTGTAATCATTGTTGGATTGAGTTTCAGTCATTTGTCCGCGCCATAGCAAGGGCTAAAGGATTTACCCGGCAATCTTCCCAAGCTCTTTAAAAAAGAGAACAGAGATATTGACAACAGTTAAAATCCTTGAAATTCAGTAGAAAGACGACGGACAATGGACAACGGACAACGGATAATGTACTCAGGATAAATGACCCAGAACAGCAAACAACAGACAAAGGAAAAGATTCAACAAAGAATTGGCATTTTTGACAGCGGCGTAGGTGGCCTCACTGTTTTAAGAGAACTTTACCGGCAACTGCCTAAAGAATCAATTCTTTACTTTGCTGATACGGCCCGACTACCTTATGGAACTCGCTCTCCGAGTGAAATTTTGCAATTTGTGCGTGAAATCCTTAGCTGGATGGTGCAGCAAGGGGTAAAAATGGTGATTATGGCCTGCAATACCAGTTCTGCTCTGGCACTGGAGACGGTGCGGGCGGAGTTTCCTCTTCCGATTCTAGGCGTCATCCTGCCAGGAGCCCGTGCTGCCGTTGAACAAGGTAGACGGATTGGTGTTATTGCCACCCCAGCTACTGCGGCCAGCAATGCCTACCGACGTGCCATTTTAGAAATTGATGCTGAGGCTTTAGTTTGGCAGATGGGTTGCCCAGAGTTTGTGCCGCTGATCGAGCAAAATCGCATTAACGACCCCTACACTGCTGAAGTGGCGCAGGAGTATCTACAGCCTTTACTACTGCAACAAATTGACACTCTTGTTTACGGTTGTACCCACTACCCTCATTTGGAACCCGTGTTGCGGAGGATTCTGGAGCCGTCGGTGAAGCTTGTCGATCCAGCAGTGCATGTGATAGCGTCTGCTAGTCAAGAGCTAGATTTACTGGGGCTGTGCAACACCTGGGCTCCTCTACCGACGCGATTTGCGGTAAGCGGTTGTTCCCAACAGTTTGCTCGTCTGTCGCTCCAATGGCTGGGCTTTACACCTGTGGTAGAAAAAGTGTATCTCCCTCCAGTCTCATATTCCTCACTCACGCTAGGATAGATAGACTAACATTAAAGTTAACCGGAACTAATCACTCAAACGAACATTGCGGGGCTCTTGTCTGCCCCCTTTGGCACTGCGCTGCGCGAGGATCAAAAGCAGATAAACCATTAACAGATAACCAGTAGCCAGAACGGGAATAATCAGAGGTATATCGATGTAGCTCATAGTTAGTTTAGACAGAGGCAAGGTTAGAGCAATGTAAATTCCAATAAGATATTTTTCACCAGTACACTTGACCCGAATTTCGGATATTGTTACTGCTGTTAACAAGAAATCAGGAGAGACGAAGTCTCTCCCAGTGCCCCTTGTAGTATGAATAGCCGGTTTTCTGCTTCTCAAGAAGCTCCGACCTCATTTATCTGTCCAGAGAGATGTCCGTTGTTATACTGTAGGGCAGGACAACTCGGTAAATAACAGTTAAAGAATGTTACTGGAAGCTTAGCCTGCTAAAGCAACCAAATTCTTCAAACTGCGTAATCACTGTTGCCCAACCACGAACCGCTAGCTCGGACTTAGTTGGTTTATGAAATTTTTGAAATTCCTTACTATTAGACTAACATAAGAATCCCAGCTTTTAGCTACAACTTTCTGCTCGCCTTAACAATTTGTTACATTTTCCCAAACAGCCTTCTGATGGATGTTCTATCCGACAAAACTTCCCACTAAGGGAGGGTTAGCTTAAAATGAGATAGGGGAATGTAAAATTTCGTAACTAACGCCCCACCCAGCTAATCCATGACATCTGTTACCTCCCTCTTGGCCCCTGTTGAAGCAGATCTGCAAGTTCTAACGGAAAACCTAAAAAAACTGGTGGGTGCTCGCCACCCAATTCTGTATGCGGCAGCAGAATACTTGTTCGGGGCAGGGGGAAAGCGAGTCAGACCCGCGATTGTCCTCCTGATTTCGCGGGCGACGATGCTAGACCGAGACCTGACGCCCCGTCACCGTAGGCTGGCAGAAATTACAGAAATGATTCATACCTCCAGTCTGGTACATGACGATGTGGTCGATGAGTCAGAGTTGCGTCGTGGAGTGCCTACGGTTAACAGTCGGTTCGGCAACCGAGTGGCTGTGCTGGCGGGTGATTTCTTATTTGGGCAATCTGCCTGGTATCTGGCCAATCTGGATAACTTAGAGGTGGTTAAGCTGCTCTCAGAAGTGATCAAAGATATGGCCGAGGGAGAAATTCAGCAAGGACTGAACCAGTTTAATACTAGTTTGTCAATAGATGCCTACCTGGAGAAGACATACTGTAAAACGGCTTCATTAATTGCCAACAGTTCTAAGGCAGCTGGGTTGCTTTCTGGGGTCGAAGAGGAAGTGGCTAAGAGTTTGTATCGCTATGGACGTCATCTTGGGCTGGCATTCCAGATTGTGGATGATATTTTCGACTTTACAGGTTCGGCAGAAGCTTTAGGCAAACCGGCAGGATCGGATCTAAAAAGTGGCAATCTGACGGCACCAGTGCTGTTTGCTTTAGAAGAAAAACCATACTTGGAGGTGCTGATCGAACGTGAGTTCGCTGGAGATGAAGATTTAGAGCAAGCGATCGCCTTGATTGAAGAAAGCCAGGGCATTGAGCGATCGCGCGAACTCGCTGCGTATCATGCCCAATTTGCTGTTCAACAATTGGCAGTTTTATCGCACTCTGCGTCCCACCAAGCATTAATTGATATGGCAGACTATGTCTTGGAACGCCTTTACTAACAGATAGGGTGTCCGTCCGGCTGATTTGATCACAGCCATGTATGTCTCACCCACTCGGTAGCGTGCCAAATCCAAATAAACATAACTCCAGAGATCAACGCTCCCAAATTCCACTTGATAGAATTTTTCAAGAGTTCTTGGCGAGTATTTGAACGAGTTGCTTTAGATTGAGCATTCACATTTTTTTCTGCATTAGTGGCTTCTAAAAGGAGTCGGCTTTTTAACTCCTGAGGATTTTTAATATCAGGAGAGCGATTTTGGCGGTTCAAAGAAGTCAACAAATTCTCTATATCTTCGTTAGTTTTAGCGTTACTCAGCCGTTCCTTAAACTGGAGAATTTGAGACATTTGTTCAGAGGACTGGTTGGTAATTTGTATATTGTTTTGGATATTGATCCGCCAGGTGTTATTAATCCCCAAGGGGAGCAGCAACAAAAATAATACTCCCACTACTAGAGAAGCCCAAGATAAACACTTGAGCAAGATCATTTCTACTTGAGGGCGATAGTGTCCCTCTCCGTAGAATATAAACACTAATCCTATCAAAGGTACAGGTACATGCTCGACCAACGCTCCGATCATCTGAAATTCCCAGACAGGGTTGGTGAAGCGCAATGGGATGAAAATATTAACAAAGTCAAATAGTGCTAATGCTAGTAAGACGTACCCTACAGCTCGAATAAGAGAACCATATCGCCAGTCGAACCTTTCTTCAGTCATGATAGTGCAACTTTTTTAGAATATGAGCGCTCTTGAGTCAGACTTAAAGTTTTTGGAAAGTGGAGCATCCACCATGAATACCAATAGAACCAAGCCTTTTCCAGAACTAGGTAGGCTGACAGAGAATCAGCATTCTTTAAAGGTGTAGATAAATGTACCCATAGACAACGCCTGTCTCGCAAACTTTCTTGGCCGAGAAACCAAGGCAACAGACGACTGAAACGGAGATCGTAGGTATGACGGTTGTGGAGAAACTGTTCTGTAGTAACTGTACTGCCGCCGTTTGGGTTGATGCAAGTACTCAGGTATGCTCGATTCTGATACACAAACAGGCCATAGAAACCTACTCCCTCCTGTTGGCGTAAAGTCTGGAATACCTGACCTGAAGGCAGATGGATAGCAGTGTAGTTTTTTATGAAGCTTTCAACATCCCCAAGCGTACCCACCATGTAGCGCATTTCTAGATCTAAGAAAACGCCTTTTTGGGTATAGCGATAGTACCTACCAGCGATCGCCGCATTGTACTGTCTTGGCAACTGGGCAACTGTATCAATCAGGGGTTGACTTTCCCACAGTTGCCCTTCAGGTAATGGAACCTCTGAGGGAAAAGTGAAGGGGTTGACTTTTTGGTGCACTGCGTTTGGATCAATAATTAACCTTCCCACAGTGAAGATAACACCAACAAAAGTTGCAGCAATGAGTGGTGTCCGGACTTGTTGCCAGAAAAGCATGGCTTTTGTAACTCTACACGGATCTGGATTTTAAAGCTTTATTTCGATGAATTAAAGAACGGCAAAACATCCCAAACATCAAAATAGAAATTGTGGAAAATATTTTAGCACCGTCCTCTCCGTGCCAGTACTGAAATGCTTCTTGGTTCGACGATGCTACTACAACTGCCATTAGAACTAGCCGAATCACGTTTATTGTAAATGCTAGGAAGATAGAGATAACTGGGACTAGGATTTTTTTATACCATTGGATAGGAAAAACTATGATAAACAGAAATGCTAACTGCAATAGTAGAAGAATAGCATTTAAGCCAGAACAGGCTGGATAAATCTCAATAGCTCCTGTGGGGAGAATGACACTGACTCCTTGGCGAGATACTTCAAATCCTAAGTACCAAAGTACGAACGTTGAAAATTTAGCAGCTAATAGACTGACATTAATTATTTTGTCAATTTGCTGTGCTAATAGTTCTAATGGTAGTAATAGAACTATTAATATTAGTAATTCTTGCCAATACTGTTTTATGCCCTTAACTCCAGAAGCTACTAATCCAAGACCTATAAATGAAACCAAACATGAAATCTTAATAAATTCAGATTCAAACCAAAATAGTGAAGTGCTTTTAATCAGTATCAGAGCAATGAGTAATAGGCCGCATATGCTAGAGAAAATATCACTATCTAGGCAGAGGGTGTGGCGTTTTTTCCAAACCACGGATAGGAAAGCTAGCCAACACAGGACACTAACGCTCAACAGGTCAATGTTCGCTGTGATCGTCCATGTCAAATTGAGATGAAGCACTGCTAAGCCGACGGCCAGCCCAAATAACCAGAACTTATAGTTCTTCAGCCGTCTTACTGGGGCAAGGCGAGATGCTTTCATTGCTTCTTGTTTTTCAACTGAGCCACTGCTCCCCAAGCAGCCAATGTTAATATACCCCATGTCGGAGAAAATTCGTAGGGGACGGCGGAGATATTAGTGGTTACTGAGATAGACCCCAGATTAACATTTGCTTGTGCAGACGTGGTGTCATCGCCCAAGAACAGGAAGTTAGGGGTGCTATAGGGATTTATTAGCCCCTTAAATGCAGTATAGTCATGCAGTGAGTGACTCAGAAGGATGGCGTTGTTGGCATACAGCATATAGTTGTCGCCAGAAATCAATAGATCGTAGTGGATCGGATTAGCTGTGGTGTTGTATGACTTGCTTTCGCTTGGTTGGTGAGTAAAAAGAGGGTTATCGGACTGCGTCCAAATCATATCAGTCCAGAAAGCCAGTTCAACGCCTTTTTTGTCAGAACTGAGGGCAATGACGCTGAAACCTGCTCGATCGTCAATCCCATCACCGTTTTTATCGCTGCCTGTGTGCTCCTCAGATACCACTTGCAAATCGAAGCTAATGGTGAAGCCGAGGGAGCGATTAAGCGTGAGTGATGCTGAAGGACTGTAGCCAGCATCAGTTTCATTGTTGGGAGTGGTATTCAGGATAGTGTAACCACTGCCAAGAGTTTCGCTAGCAGTACCTATTTTTGTAAGGGACAGCTGGCCCTGTTGGTCGGGCAAAGAATTCTTTGAACTATCATAGAGAGTAACAGTTGCAGCATTGATGCGGATGGTTCCCAGGAGCAAAGACAAGCCGACAGTGATAGCAGCTAATGTAATTTTCATCAAGATTTTTATAGTCAGTACTTCCTAGCCAATAAACCCCCTGATTATATCCACTGAAGTTTGGCAAAAATTGCCTTTTTGTATGTATAGTTACCGTGAATTTTGAAAACATATTTTAAAGATATATTTTTTTGTGTACCTAGTTTTTTAACCAAAACTTTATATTAGTTTACGTAGTGAATGACCCAAATGGCTTACTCAATTCAGTCTTTAGGCTGATGCATCTGCAAAACTCATTATAATTTTTTAGTAAAGATCTACATAAACACTGGAAATCAGTGTGAACCGTCGGCTAAAACATCAGTAAAGAAAGCTCGCTACTGCCTCTGGAGCAATCAGTGTATAGTTTGGGAGATGCGAGGGTGTGCGCAAGAGAGAGTTTTTAAGATTGGTAAAGCTTAAATGACGCTCGTGCTCCTAGGGGATGGAGTTACTTAAGCAATATCTGTCGGCAGGTGGCCACGGCGCTCTTTGGGTGCTAGCTGAATTTGTTGCAGGTGAGTTTGAACTAAATTTTGCAAATCTGCTCGTCGAACTTCGTTTCCAGTAGCAAGATTACCGGGAATATCAAAAAATACCGTACTATCCACAGTGTCCATTGCAAACATTTGGAACAAAATATGAGTAACCGGCACTGCGGTGGGTGTAACTTGAGAATCTGGCAACGGCTGGAAAGCAACAGCGTCTCCAAAGCTAGGGAATGCATATACCACATTTTTTTCGATATCGGGTTGGACGCGGTTGCTGAGGGTGGTCAAAACCCAACATTGGTCAGGGGTTTGAAGAATGTAGTACTCGAAATGCTGTAAACTGCCTGCCAGCAGCTTAAGAACGGGTGCGATCGCATCAACCAGTTTGGGGGTCACACCATCTTGCGGGGCATTGTCAATGAGTATTTGAATCTGTTGATCTAAATCCATTGGATTCGGTGATAAGGTGGGGAACGACCATAGTTCCTGATCTTACTTATAACCTTGTTCTGAAGACCAAAACTGAATCCATGTTGATCTGGAAGGCTTAATAGGCAGGTACATGGGGCTTCTGCTAGATGAAGAGTTTATTAAGTGTGTTAGGTTCCTTTTAGGGGTCAAATATCATGCATGCGGGAGTCTGCCAACGGGTGGAGGCAATTTTTCAGCTACTGTTCAACGAACTGAGACAGTCAACCAGGGTTTCAGAACAAAACTGCCGCGAAGTAGCAGAGCGGATAGCGAACGAAGTAGAGCGCATTTGCCATGAGAGCAAGCGCATCCAGTCTTCTGGAGAGATTGAAACCTGGGCGACGACGCTAGCCCGTCATCGCCTCAAGCAGTGTTTGCGCTATTACCAGTTGGGGAGACGCAGGGGAGGGGTAGAACTGCACAGTACGCTCAGCGCCATAGTCTACCGCTACATTACGCCACCTCAGATGCCAGCCAACTACCAAGCACGGCTGACTCTGATTGAGGATTTTTTACAGGGATTCTATGCTGAGGCATTAAATGCCTTTCGGCGGGAAGCACAGGTAGGTGCTGGTTATCGTCCCCACACCCTCTTGGAACTAGCAGAGTACATGGCTTTTACTGAGCGCTATGGCAAGCGACGCATTCCCTTGCCGGGACGTCGCAGCCAGCAACTGATCATTCTGCGGGCGCAAACCTTTTCCCAGCAGCAACCCCCAGAAACTTCTGTAGATATGGACACAGCAGCTGAAGGCGTAGGGTTAGACTCAGACTCGGCGTGGAATGAAGCTGCTGTACAACAGGTGCGGGATATGATGCTCTCCTCTGTTCCCGAACCCACAGAAGCAAGCCTCCGCGACACAGTGATTAAGGAATTGTTGGCCTATCTCAAGGAGCGTCAGCAAACGGAATGCGCTGACTACTTTATTCTCCGCCTGCAAGATTTATCAGCCAGTGAAATTGAGGAAATTTTAAGTCTGACTCCCCGCGAGCGGGATTACTTGCAGCAACGTTTCAAGTATCATTTAATTCGGTTTGCTCTTTCCCACCGATGGGAATTAGTCCATCAGTGGTTGGAAGCGGATTTGGAACGCAACTTGGGGCTGACACCCCAAGATTGGGAGGCTTTTAAAGCCCAACTTGGCCCTCAACAAGGGGAATTACTACGATTAAAGAAACAAGGGGAACCTGTGGCGGCGATCGCTTCTCAACTTGGTTGCACTGCCAACCAGGTTGAAAAACGATGGTTCAAACTGCTAGAGCTGGCTTGGGAAATTCGCAATCGTTCAGTATCCGGATCGGGTGCATCTAAAGATGAATAGTAACCAAGATAATAAGTCAGGGGTCATCTACAACAAATTGTTAGCTAGGCTGCAACAAGATTTTGTTGCTCCACCAGCACACGGACAGGCACAAGGGCAAGCTCAAAACACCAATACAGACGATGCAGCACCTACCGCCCTCTCAGGCGATGCTCAAGCGGCTGATAATTGGGAAATGGATGAGCTAGACCCGTTAGATTCGGAAGAATGGAACTTTGTCCATGATGGTACCGATGAACCAGACCCAGACTATCAAACACCTACGGATGGGTTTAATCCCCCTATGTCAAAATCCACAACTACGGATATTAGTTTTCAACCAGCCGCTCCAGGAGTAAACATCCCAACAGTGCAAAACCGTTTTCAGGCTATCCTGAAGCGCCGACTGCAAGCTGAGATTGAATGTCACCCGCCTCGGTTTCCCTGGGAAACAGAGATTTACCAATATGAACCCGACAATTCTGACGATCTAGCAGACAGCTGGGTTCCTCCCTTCAGCTTGTGGACAGCTCATCTGCAAAACTTTAGTTTGCTAGGTTCGCTGCCAGAGACAGTTTTAGCGCACTTGCTAAAAGCTTGCACTGAAGCAGTGCAATCTCATCTACAGATGGGAGCGAAAATGGTGCGAGCAGTACTCCCCTTATTTCCTGACAAGCCCCAGTCGCTCAACCAGTTAGCTGGGTTGGTGCTGCTTTATCCCACTCGTTCCCCTCAAGAGCAGCAACTTTTTACAGACCGTTATGAAACCGCTACCACTGACCAAAAGATGGCTCTGTCCTTACTAGCGGCAAGAGAAATTTTTAAAGCTCTAAACTTAACGGTATCGTCTAGCCAGCCTTCTGTAGAGCAGCAATGGCAGACAAGGTTTGGGCTTGTTACCTTACAGGTAGAATACCAAGCTCACAGCCAGGTTCCCAAGCTTCGAGTTCAGGCCCAATTGCCGAAGGGTGGCAGCTTGAGGCTGCAAACTGGTCTCTACGAGGCCACAGCGGAGCGCATTTATCCAGGCTACCTCAGTGTAGAGTCTTTTGATTTGCCGCCTAACCAAACCTACTCTGTGGAAATCCGGTTCCCATTCCAGGAACAGGCACCCTTAGTTTTTGCTATTCGTCTAGCAAATGATAACTAATTGTTAGCATTTAGCTGTTAGTCATTAGTCTTTAGTCTTTGGTTCTTTGGTAATGACTAGTGACTAATGACCAATGACTGATAACAAATAACTGCTAACGACTATGCAGAGGCTACCTGGTTTCAATCACCTGTGGCGATCTCCCCTCACTTTGCTCAAGGACAGGCTTAATTCAATACCACAGCTAGAGGCGGCAGAAGACTCTATTCTGTTGAGGGTGTTGGTACAGACCCTTGTGGTTATTGGGATTGTGGCAACAGATATAGCAGCTGATACACAGTTAAGTTTTTGGGCAGTACCGCTGAGTATTGCTGGTGCGACGTGGAGTTGGTATCGCCGTCGCGATCGCAATGTGCCAGTCAAGTTCCTGCTAGCCATTCTCATGCTAGGGGCAATGGCTTACTTCTTTAAGAACCTGTTTCAGGATCTCAACGATACGCGACTGGTTCTGGCTGAGTTGTTAATTCAACTGCAAGTCCTCCATAGCTTTGACTTGCCCCGCCGCAAAGATTTAGGCTATTCCATGGTGATTGGACTGATTCTTCTAGGCGTTGCTGGTACTCTGAGTCAAACCTTAGCTTTTGCACCACTGTTGCTGGTATTTTTAGCGATCGCCCTGCCAGTTTTGGTGTTGGACTATCGCTCGCGGTTAGGCATCTCGCCAAAGAGAAGGGCGAGTCATCACCAGTCTTTGGGTCTGGTAGAAAGTTTAGATTTGCGACGTCTAAGTTTATTTCTGCTGGTGATTGTAGCGCTGGGGTTGACGATTTTTGCCCTCATGCCCCGGCTTCCCGGCTACCAACTGCGGACATTTCCAGTTAGTGCCCCGGCTAACTTCAAAGGCAAGTTTGATGAGGCAGCCAATAGAAGAAATCCGTATCCTATCAAACAAGGCAAAGCCAGAGGGGGCAGCACTGGCACGGGTGCTGGACAAGACCAAGGCAGTGGCCCAGGCAAGATGGATGATACCCTGTACTATGGCTTCAGCAGCAAAATGAACCAGAACCTGCGGGGAGAGCTAAAACCCAAGGTGGTGATGCGAGTCCGCTCTCAAGCTGAGGGCTTTTGGCGGGTTTTGGCATTTGATCGTTATACCGGGCAGGGGTGGGAAATCTCCCGCAGCGAACAAGTGCAGAAGGTGACACGACCAAACTGGTCTTATCGATTCTTTTTGCCATTACCACTAACAGTGGGGCGAGTCAAGGAAGTGATTCAGAGTTATACAGTAGTGGCAGATCTGCCAAATCTGATTCCTACACTGGCATACCCAACAGAATTATACTTTCCCACCCAGGAAGTCGCAGTAGACACCGAGGCCAGTCTGCGATCGCCAGTTGAGTTAGTAGAGGGACTCACATACAGTGTCATCTCCCAAGTACCATATCGCGATCGCACCCTTTTGGAGAAAGCCTCAACCAACTATCCCAAAACTATCCGAGAACATTATCTACAAATCCCGGAGGCAATTGCCGATAAAGTGCGGCAAAAAACTGAAGAAATATTAGCCAATTCAAATAAAGTCGCTAAGGAAAATAAACCGATTACCTCTGCCTACGAGAAGGCTTTCTACCTAGCTCAGTACCTTAAGCAAAATCCCAATTACAAGATTGAACAAAAGTCGCCCTTTTTGCAAGACAATGAAGACCTAGTAGAAGCTTTTCTGTTTGGATATAAAAATAGTCCGGCAAATCAGAAAATTACAGGTGGTTATGGAGATCACTTCTCTACTGTTCTGAGTGTCATGCTGCGTTCGATAGGCATCCCAGCGCGGCTGGTAGCGGGTTTTGCTCCCGGAGAGTTCAATCCCTTTACGGGTTTATACGTAGTCAAGAATACGGATGCTTATGCGATGAGTGAGGTGTATTTCCCTAAATATGGCTGGTTTACTTTCGACCCAATTCCTGATCACCCGCTGATTGCACCTTCGATTGAGGAAGATCAGACGTTTAGTGTAGTGCGGGAATTTTGGAAGTGGGTGGCTGGGTGGTTACCTTCACCCGTTAACGCTTGGTTTGGAAGAGTGTTTGAGGCGATCGCGTCTTGGCTTCTGGCGGCTATTGTTTGGCTGTGGGCGATCTTATCCAATGGTTGGTTAGGCGCGTTCGTTGGCATAATTCTGGCAATTGGATTAGGCTTTTTAGGTTGGTTGGGCTGGAACCAGTGGAAAAGGTGGCGCTACCAGATGTGGCTGGCGGGACTGCCGCCGATGGAAAGCCTTTACCAACAGATGCTGAGTACGTTAGCTACGAAGGGATATGCTAAGCACCCCGCACAGACGCCTTTGGAGTATGCGAAAGTTTCTCATCAGCACCTTTCATCGGCATTAGCTGAGGTGATTGATGAAATTTCTCAGGCTTACAGCAGCTGGCGCTATGGCTCTCAGACTCCTAATTTAAAGCAGTTGCGGCAACGGTTGCGAGAGTTGAAGAAGCACTCAGCGCTCAGTCGCTAACCTACCAGGATCAATCATTCTTTGGAGTTTTCTTGGCAAATGGTGTTGTATGGCAAAAAGCTGTGCAACCATCTCTGTACGAGATGAAACCTCAAGCTTACGGAACATTCGCTTCAAAGCCTGCTTTACAGAA
>CAZZWA010000126.1:0-13838 GCA_964657555.1 uncultured Microcoleus sp. | reverse complement strand
CTTTTCATCTAAGTGAAGTACACTACCCCACCCGCCCTAGCGGGCACTCTCCCCTCACTCAGGGGAGGGTTGGGGAGGGGTGTACTCCATGAACTTGCAATCTGCTGTCTGTTCGCCTTTATTGATACACTAGAGGGATTAATCAGTAAATTTAGTATAAATTGTTACGAATTTCCTTGTTTCATGAATTACATGCATTCAGAGGATGCTATTTTTACATGAGCAGCTCTAGTTATTAAGCTGCGCTTGCGTTGGTTCTGGTTGGGGGAAATGAAATTTACATAGATTTTGGATAGACACAGAAAATTGGCGTTGCCGAAAAGAAGTATGAAAAGGCAGCTAAGCTCCCCGACTTCTTTATTAAAACCCTGACTGCCACTAGATGAACCTAATCATAGTTATTTACTAAATCAATCAATAATTTTCTGATTATCTAATATATCAATATCACCAAGCAACTTTCCTTAGTACTCTAGGTTTCAAAAAAACTTTGTTGAAAAAGTTACCATAATCCTAAAAACGACCCCCAAGCCGATACCTTGAATGGCATCAACTGGGGGTTTATCTTACTACGCATCTTAGAGGGTATCAGACTAAATTAATAGATAAAAATGACTTTAAACGTAACATTGACTACAATATGACTGCGATAAAAGCTCTCAATCAGCAGATGAAGCTTTCTGTTGATCAACATTCTTGGCTTCAGATAAAGGTTAGCGATTAGAAGTAAAAATGTTGAGAAGTCATTTATTAAATCAATCTTAAGGCAGGACATTTATGTTTGGCTAGGAGCCAGACGTCAGAAAAAATTAGCCTAAAAAGTTCCTCTCCTGCTGACGTCTGGCTCCTGAATTCTCAGTTATTGTCTTACCAGACTTAAATTTGTAATATGTCGTAGTGACTCGTTGGTCATTGTTTGACCAAATTCCACTCCAACGTCTCGATCTTTGCTTGCTGAAGCGCTTCCGTAAGAGCTTCGTTACTGTCAAATTTCACTTGTGAGATATAGCTCGCTTCAACATTGACAGTAAACTTTTCTTCCTTAAAAGGCCATGGTTTAACTGTAACGAGGTGATCGCTAAGCTGTACTACATCATAGCGCTGACCATCTGGCCCAACACTAATCTCTAACGCCCGCTGGTCGGCAGGCAATGTATGATTGCAGAGAATGAGTGAGAAGCGATCGCACCATTGCATATATGCATAAGCTTTATCAGCTTCCTCCTGGGTAATCTTCAACTCTTTAATCCATTGCTTTTGATGCTGTTTTTGCTCGTCAAGAAAGCTGTCCAGTTCAGCTGACTCTCCACGCTTGCCTTCATTGAGAAAGCTCACATGCATAGAGATTAGTAAAGCCACCCACCTTCCCCGGTATTGAGCATTGGTTGTCAGTTCTCTGAGACTTTTGACAGAAGTTTTCTTGGCTACAGTAAAGTCTAAGGGTGCGCCTGCTTCGGTGAGGTGGTTCCCTTCCCATTCCCGTTCTAGATCGTCGTGATGGGAAATCGCTGCTACTGTCTCGATTAAGCGCTCTGGACGATCTTTGCTATGCCAGTGTCCAGCTATTTGAGCAGCTAGCAATGCGTGGGCTCTATGGTAGATTATTTCCCAACCCGTGTCAGTAAGATTAGCAATCACAGAATATTCATCCTTTGGTGAGGAAAGTAAAGCTATATATCAAAATGTTAACTGCTTTTATATGAGGTTTCCAATACCACGTAGAGATGAAGACTTCTAAGCATATATACTTCTTTAGTCAGTGTTAAAAAATCTTCACCTATCTTAAGGTAATAATATGCAATGGTGCAGAACATCACCTCTGAGTAGTTCTAACTGACAAAAGTTATGTTACGGCCTCATCAAGGCTGCTTGATTAGATAAGGAGATCAACTTAAGTGTTACCTGAAACTTCTTTACCGAAAGATGCAGAGAAAACTAAGGAGCAACTCCTTGATGAACTTGCAGCACTCCGCCAGCAGGCAGAGGAACGCATTCAACTATTTGCTGATGTTGTTAAAAACGTTCAAGTTGGTTTAGTTGTATGGCAACTCGAAGACGTGGATAACCCAAATTCCCTGCGATTGCTTACAGCAAATCCAGCTGCCATTCAAATGACAGGAGCCAACTTGGAAGCGCTGATTGGCACCACACTAAAGGAAAGTTTTCCCGCGTTGTTGGAAACGCACCAAATGAGCGATTATGCCGAGGTCGTGCGGACTGGGAAATCTAAAGATATGGGCGAATTTCGCTCCAGCAATGGTAAGCTGGCGCAGATGTTCTCAGTCAAAGCGTTTGGCTTACCTAACCAGTGTCTGGGATTAGCGTTTGAGAATATCACAGAGCGCAAGCAAATAGAAAGAGAGCTACAGGAGGCGCTGCAAAAGCTGACCTTTCATGTAGAAAACTCAGCCGTAGGTGTCGTTGAATGGGATCGCGACTACCGGGTGTCGCGATGGTCACCACAGGCTGAGGCCATCTTTGGGTGGAGGGCTGAGGAAGTTTTAGGGAAAAAACCTGATGATTGGAAGTTTGTTCATCCCGAAGACATGTCGGCGGTTCAGCAGGTGATTGGGCGATTGGTTGACGGCACTGAAAAACGCAACATGGTACGAAACCGCAACTATACCAAAGATGGCAACCTGGTGCACTGCGAGTGGTACAGCTCAGCTTTGTTGGATGAGTCCCGCAATTTTGTATCCGTAATGTGTCTGGTTTTAGATATTACCGAACGCCAGCAAGCAGAAGCAGCAGTGAAGAAAGCGAACCAGACGACCTTCAGTATTCTAGAAAGCATTACTGAAGGCTTTACTGCACTAGATGACCAATGGTGCTGTACCTACATGAATCCGCAGGGTAAAAGCATCTTAGGGCTAAAACTGAGGGATGTAGTAGGAAAGAGGATTTGGGAGCTGTTCCCATGTGCTACAGACCTGAAGTTTTATCAGGAGTTCAACCGTGCTATGCAGGAAAAGGTCGCAGTTCATTTCGAGGAGTATTATGCGCCGCTTGACCTTTGGATTGAATGTCGTGCCTACCCTTTACAGGATAGTGGCATCTGTATCTACTACCAGGACATCACTACCGCCAAGCGCTTTGAAGAGGAGCGCAAGCGAATGGAGCACTCCTTGCGAGTCAGCCGCCAACGCCTAGAGCTGATTTTTCAATCCTCTGAATTGGGTTTATGGTATTGTAATTTACCGTTCGACAAGCTGGTGTGGAACGATAAATGCAAAGAGCATTTTGGTTTTCCCATAGATGCTGAAGTAACGATAGACCTATTTTACCAACACCTTCACCCAGACGACCGGGAGCCCACAAAGGCAGCGATCGCCCAATCCATCGAAGGACGCACTAGCTATGATGTCAACTACCGCACTATTGCTCCCAACGGGGATGTGCGCTGGATTCGTGCCATCGGACGTGCCTTCTATGAGGAGACTGGCAATCCCGTTCATTTTGACGGTATTACAGTAGATGTGACTGAGCAAAAGCGCCAGGAGGCAGAACGAGATCTCCTACTGCAACGGGAACAAGCAGCACGAGGCGCAGCAGAAGCAGCAAACCGCATCAAGGATGAATTTCTGGCCGTTCTCTCCCATGAACTGAGGTCGCCTCTGAATCCTATTCTGGGATGGTCACAACTTTTGCGATCGCGCAAGCTAGATGAAAAGACGGTTAACCATGCCCTGGAAATCATTGAGCGCAATGCTAGGTTACAAACTCGCTTGATTGAAGATCTGTTGGATGTGTCCCGCATCCTGCAAGGAAAGCTCAGCCTCAACGTTTGCCCTCTGAATTTGACCACAACTATTGAAGCAGCACTGGAGACGGTGCGCTTGGCAGCTGAAAGTAAATCAATTCAAATTCACACTACATTTGAATTGAATGTGGGACAGGTAGCAGGCGATCCTAACCGCATGCAGCAAGTTGTATGGAATTTGCTCTCAAACGCTGTGAAGTTTACACCCTCAGGGGGTCGAGTTGAGATTCGCTTAGAGGAGATTGGTGACTCTGCCCAAATCAGAGTTATAGATACGGGTAAAGGGATTATTCCAGAATTCTTACCTTATGTGTTTGATTACTTTCGTCAAGCTGATAGCGCCACAACCAGACAATTTGGCGGACTGGGACTGGGACTGGCAATTGTTCGCTATCTGGTAGAACTTCACGGTGGAAAAGTCTTTGCAGACAGCTTGGGAGAAGGGCAGGGAGCAACTTTCACAGTTCGATTACCGCTGATGCCGATTTGTCAACTTCCAATCCAGGATAATGGTCAATCTGATATAAGCACGGATTTGAGTGGGATGAGGTGCTTGGTGGTAGATGACGAGCCTGACATGCGGGAGTTACTTGCCTTCATCCTCGAACAGTATGGGGCAGAAGTCACTGTAGTGGCATCAGCAGGAGAGGCCCTTAGAGCACTGTCGCAGTCAAAGCCGGATCTCCTGTTGAGTGATATTGGTATGCCAGAAATCGATGGCTATATGCTGATGCGCCTAGTGAGGGCACTAGAAGCAGAACAAGGAGGTCGGATTCAGGCGATCGCTCTCACTGCTTATGCCGGAGAGTTTGATCAGCGACAAGCATTGAGTGCAGGGTTCCAGCAGCATATTGCTAAGCCAGTAGAACCAGCCGAGTTAGTTGCGGCAATCACCAACCTAATTGCTAATTGCTAACTGCTCTTTTGGATATGCTCCAAATTCCTGGATTAACAAGTTCCGCAACACAGACTTTAAGTCTTCGCAAGGAATACCCTTCTGCACACAGGTGCCAAGACAAGCCTCTTTACCCACTTTGCCACCCATATAGATGTCAACTCCTTCGACAGTTTTGCTATTTTTGCGAGTCTTGGTTCCCATTAGACCGATGTCAGCAACTTGCGGTTGGCCGCAGGAGTTGGGACAACCAGTCCAGTGAATCCGCACGGGTCGAGTCAAGCAGAGTTCGGCTTCCAATTCCTTGACGAGAGCTAGGGCACGATTTTTCGTTTCAATTAGGGCAAAGTTGCAGAACTGAGCGCCAGTACAGGAAACCAATGCCCGTGTCAAGGGAGCGGGATTGATGGAAAATTTTTCTAGGAGGGGTTCGGCGAGAAAGGCGTCTAGGCGAGAGTCAGAGATGTTGGGGATGATGAGATTTTGCTCGACAGTCAGCCTAATTTCGCTGCTGCCGTAGACTTCGGCAAGGCGGGTCAAGTCAAACATATCCTGAGCATAGAGACGACCGACAGGAACGTGCAAGCCAACATAGTTCAGCTCAGGCTGCTTCTGTGGAAAGACACCAATATGGTCGCGCTTGTCCCAGGCAATTTCATCTTTTTCTGCTGCTGGTTGTAGGGAGCGCCCCAGGTATTTTTCAACTTCTGAGCGGAACTTTTCCAAACCCCATTCGTCAATCAACCACATCAACCGTGCTTTTTGCCGATTTGCCCGCAGGCCGCAATCCCGATAGACTTCTAAAATGGCCCTGCTCACATCAACAACGTCCTCAGGCGGAATCCAGGCCCCTAAGGAAATGGCCGCATCACAGCGTTTGGCAGAGAAAAAGCCCCCGACCAGGATGTTAAAGCCAAAGATGCCCTCTTTGTAAGCAGGAATGAAGGCCAAGTCATTGATTTCCGCGTGAACTGAGTTGTCGCGACAACCGGCGATCGCGATATTAAATTTCCGGGGTAGGTTGGTAAATTCTGGGTTACCTTGGCCGTTGTCGGTAATCATGTCTTGGAGTTGGCGACACAGTGATCGCGTATCGAACAATTCATGGGCATCAATTCCCGCCACTGGCGAACCTGTAATGTTACGGACGTTGTCCATGCCAGACTGTACAGCACTTAGACCGACTGACTGCATGCGCCGGAAAATATCTGGAACATCCTCAATCCGGATTCCTCTGAGTTGGATGTTTTGCCTAGTAGTGATATCAGCACTGCCATCTTCGCCATAGCGCTGCACCACTTCTGCCAGTACCCGCATTTGAGCGCTACTGATCATCCCATTAGGCATCCGTATCCGCAGCATAAATTTGCCGGGAGTAACTGGACGAAAGAACAAACCTACCCACTTTAGTCGATGGTCGCGGTCGGTTTCATCCATGGCCTCCCAACCTACCTGGGCAAAGTGTTCCAATTCGGCTTTAACTGCAAGACCATCTTTTTCTGCTTTAAGTTTTTCAAATTTGTTAAGACTCGCTATTGGCGTGGCTGTGCTTGTCATGGATTTAACCTTTTTGTGTACTGCCTATTTCTGGGGATTCACTAATACCTAAATAACCATTATTTAGTGTGGCGCTTGGCGGTCCTAATGAATTAAATTCGTATACCTTGTAAATCACAAAAGCTGGTACTTCCTGGCGGATGAGAAGCCTGACTTTTGGAGAGATGGTAAATTTCTGAACGCCATTGACCGCGAATGATTTCCCTATTAGTTGCAGCTTTTCCATCTGTTTTCCCGCTAGGTTGCTTGCTAATGCCTAAATTAAGCGGATAATCTCAAGACAGACGTAGCTTTTGTTACAGAATATTTTATGATATGAATATGTTGCATTTTTAAATGCAGCCAGTGCATAGCAAGGCTCAAAAAGCCCGGTAAGGCCGCCGGGTTGCTGGTTGGCGGTACTTTGTCAGTTTAATAGACCTCTGGCAAAAATCCTGAAACCTCCCCGATGCCTTGGGCAGAGAATTCTAAATGTTACAGGGATAAGGCAAATTGGTATTAGTCAGGAAGGTCTTGTTTTGACTTTTGCCAGAGGTCTAATGATAAATCTGAGCGCAACTTGAAATTATCTATCTGCGTGAAACAAACTCACCGCTTGAGCGTCATTGATTATTAATACTGATTAATTGTGTGTTTACTGAGGACGCCCTCACATGTCTGGCATCAATCGCTGGCAATCTAAAACAGCTGCATTTATGGCCTTAGGAATTATGGCCAGTACAGTTACACCTATCCTCGCGCCTGTTCCCGCTTCTGCTCAACGGTTTCCAGAAGAATGGTCTAAAGAGCGAACAGTCACAATTCCCTCTGGAGTTTCCATCCCTGTGACTTATGACAAAGCTGAAAAAATTGTCGTAACGCCCACTGAGACTGTGCCTTTAACTCTTACCGTGGCAGCAAATGTCAAAAACCGTGGCGGTGATATCTTGATTCCTTATGGCACTCAGGTAGTTGGTCAACTGCAACCTGCTGAAGGCGGCTCCCAGTTTGTCGCTCACGAGCTGGTTTTCGACCAATCGAGAAAGCAGACTCTTGATGCCAGTTCTCAAGTTGTGACCAAAACCCAAGAAGTTCGTCAAGGTGCCAACACAACTTCCATCCTCACAGGTGCAGCAGTTGGTTCAGCAGCGGCAGCAGCGATTTCAGCTATTACTGGCAAGGTCACTGCCTTAAAAGTCTTGGGTGGAGCTGCTTTAGGATCTGTAGGCGGACTACTGCTAGGTCACAAGAAAACTGAGGTCGTGGTCATTAACTCGAATACTGATTTGGCTCTAACACTCCGTTCTGATTTGGTTGTATCTAAATAGGGCAGCGATGGAGAAATTAGGGCTGAGCTTTCCACAATTAAAGAGACGCTGTAGGCAACGTCTCCTCTACTAAATTTCTGCCTTAAACTCCAGTCCCCAATCCTTCTCTTACGCTTGCGGCTTGCCCAAACCTGGAGTCTCCTCTTTTTTGACCTCAGGTACAATATCCGGGCGATCCTTATCTTCCCAGCCTACGGGACGCTTTGAGTTGTACCAAGCAACCGAGCCAATGGTCACAGCAGCAATAAAACCAACTGCGTATACGGCAGTAAAAGAAATAGGAAAATGAGGTGTATTAGCAGCATTGGCAGCAACTTCCATCAGTAAATGCATTGTTTGTCAACTCCTTACTATTATTCGGTTATCGTATCAGAATCGAGTAGGGCTCATCTATCACCCCTAAGTTCGATCCCGGTAGCTATTAACACCCTTTCATTATTAGGAGACTGATTATATCTATCTAGCGAAGTATAAAGCCTTGTCAATTTCTTGAGTTGACTAAGCGTTGATCGCCAGCCTATGCTCAGACTGCGGTCTAGGTTATCCCACTGGAATTGCTCAAAGAACGTGGCAGTGATGCTGAATCGTCTCTCTGCCTGCGACGGTGAGGTCTAGAGTCGTCTTGAGACTGGTTTTCTTCCCGGTGACGCTTGGGGCGATCGCTGTTGGAGCCGTCTCCACTATCTCGGCTACGCTTAGGCTGATCATCGCCCGATTTGTCCTTGGAATCATCTGAGTCTACCTTTCCCTCAATAACGCTTCTAGGCTTGATGGGCTGCACTTTAATCTTTGGTTTACGACCTTCTAACTTTTCGGGCCTTGGTGGGAATTTCTCAACAGGCAAGTCTTTTACCACCTTAACCATGAACTGATGCCAGGTTTCGGCTGCTATACCGCTATTACCCCAAGTTGGCTCGTTATTGTCGTTGCCAAGCCATACACCCGTGACCATTTGGGGAATGTAGCCAATAAACCAGAGATCACGCGCCTCATCAGAGGTGCCCGTCTTACCAGCAACAGGGCGATCATCCAGTTGAGCCGCTCTACCAGTTCCGTCATTCACCACTCCTCGCAGCATCCAAGTCATGATCGCGGATGTTTCTTGATCCAAGGCTCGCTCTGACTTAAAGTCAGCTTTGTAGATGACGTGGCCACGCCGGTCGATAATCTGCTGAATACCGTAAGCTTTGCTATGTAGCCCATTCGTGGCGAAAGTCCCGTAGGCATTGGTCAACTCTAGCAGATTTACAGCGGAGCCTCCTAGTGCCAGGGAGTAATAAGGCTTGAGTTCGGATTCAATTCCCATTTTGTGGGCGATGTCAATTACCGGCTGCCATCCCACATCAATCAACACCTTAACAGCAACCACATTGATTGAGGAGGTGAGGGCATCGTATATGGAGAGCCAGCCTCTATGTTTGTTGCTGAAATTCTTGGGCGTGTAGCCGTCTACAGTGTACGCGTTGTCAAGATAGCTCCGGTAAGGAGAGAAACCAGCAGCCATCGCCGTGCTATACACAAACCCCTTGAAAGTCGATCCAGGCTGACGCTGTGCCTGGGTGACACGATTAAACTGGTTTTTGTAAAAATCCTTTCCTCCCACCATTGCCCTAATTTGACCATCACGCGAATCGATAGCGACTAGGGCAGCTTGCTGAAAGTGTGCACCTCTACTATTTTCCTCAATAGTTTGTTTGATAGCATTTTCCGCTGCCTTCTGCCATTCAGGTTTCAGGGTTGTTTCTACGGTCAATCCACCTGTTTCCAGCACTTCTGACGAGACGTATTTAGGCAGTTGCTGCTGGATATAGTCGGTAAAGTAGGGAGCTTCGCGGTCGAGTCGTTTGGGAGCGCTGCGGTTCGTATTTAGGGGCAACGCGATCGCCTCTTTTGCTTGTGCTGCTGTAATAAATCCTGCTTCCTGCATCCGTTGCAATACAAGATTACGACGCTGCAAGCAAGCTTGTTCGTTCACGAAAGGGGAGTATTGACTGGGAGCTGGCGTCAAGCCAACAATCATCGCGACTTCTGGGATAGTCAGTTGGTCTAGTGACTTACTAAAGTAGACCCAAGAGGCATCAGCAACGCCATAGGCTCCTGAACCGAGATAGACTAAATTCAGATAACGCTCTAATATTTGTTGTTTGTTTAGCTTCTGTTCGATCTTTTGAGCCAGACGCGCTTCCCTAACTTTGCGCCAGAAGCTGCGTTTCTGGTTGAGAAAGACAATTCGCGCCAGCTGTTGGGTAAGGGTACTGCCTCCTTCTACGACTCCCCCCGCTTGGACGTTGGAAGCAACGGCTCTGAGAATGCCTTGGTAATCGACGCCCTGGTGTTGGTAAAAACGCCTGTCTTCTGAGGCAATAAAGGCTTGAATCACGGGCTTGGGAATTTGGTCAATCTTCAGGGTTTCGTGGGTTGCCTCACCCAGTTGCTGAAGTATTTTTCCGTCAGAGGCTTTAATAGTTAATGTGCCGTGGCGAACATACGTTAAAACATCGGCAGGATTTGGTAGGCTCCGGTCTAGTATCCATACCCCCCACCCTAATGCGATCGCTCCTCCCCCCACACCTAGACCCAGCCAAAACAAGCGGCGACGATACAGGGGGGTTTCTCCCATGAACGGCTTTATCAAAATTTTAGGAATCTTGAGCTGAGCATATAAGCGCCTGACTGGATCGAAAGGTCGCCCCAATGCCTGAGGTTGGTCTTCTCGATCCTGTTGATTGTCATTTTCCAGCGTTGCGACCGTTTCGGGCTCATGCGTCGCGCTCGATTCAGTTGCTGCTCCTAGATGAGCTTGTTGACTGTGATGATAGGGGGTAGCGATTGGTTCAGGTTCACTCTTGGCAACCTGTTCCGTTAAAGCTTCTCCATTCAAGTCAGCTAGAGAATTTTTGCCGGGTTCGCTTTCACTCTCTGAGGTAACCACTGGTTCCATTGACGCCCCTGCATTCAACTTGATTGATAAATCCTTGAGCCTTGAGATGAAATTTGACACGTCAACTCCTCTGGTTCCACCACAAGCCTGGTTACTACTCGCTCTCATCCTTGCTTATTTTACGGCTTCAGTTTGGGATTTGTGTTATGGCATCTAGCCAGTTTCCGTTCTGGAGCCCTTTGCGATCTTGGCATTTACAGCCTGTAAGCCAGTAGCGAGCGCAACCGCAACAGTATGTGGATTCCCAATTCCCCACTCCCTTGCTAGAATTTGCTGCTCTCAAACTTTAGTACATAGCAATCTAGCATCTTTTTACCATTTCTAATACTTCTTTAGGAGTTATCTGACATAAATTGACTGAATAGCATCCGGAGCGTCTACCAACTGCACCTCCACTAGGGGATCAACTTCCTATTCTTACAGGTAAAGTTGACTAAAGCTTACAAGTCAAGGGTTATAGCCGACTCAAATGGGGGTAGAGTGGAACAGGTCTTGCTCTTAAAGTAAGCATATTTTTCACCGTCTGAATCAAACTCCCTGCCATAGGCTCAGAGCTTGAGTTTTAGAGATTATTAGCAGGATTGAGATTGCTAAACTTTAAAATATCAACTCATAAAATATAAAAATTGTTACCTTTCCTGACTCTGATCTTCATTCATGGGAAAGTGCCAACACTCGGAACGCTGCTATTGTTAAGCAATGAAGCCAATTGAATCAGACTTTTCAGGGGCAAACTTAGACGAGAGAAATATGTCAATGCGGATAGAAACTCTGGCTGTACATGCAGGACACACCGTCGAGCTGAGTACGGGAGCTGTGACACCACCAATTCATCTATCTACCACTTTTGAGCGGGCGGCAGATGGGAACTACCCTCACGGTTACGTTTACACTCGCGCCAATAACCCGAATCGAGCTGCCTTGGAACAATGTCTCTGTGCTCTAGAAGGTGGAGAGGCATCTGCCGCGTTTGCTTCTGGTGCAGCAGCAACTATGAGTGTATTTCAAGCACTGGCACCTACAGCTCATGTTATTGCCCCACAGGATCTTTATCATGGCACGAGGCAGTTGTTGCAAGACATGTTTGTCCCTTGGGGACTAGAGGTCACTTTTGTTGACATGACAGATCTTTTGCAGGTGCAGCAAGCCGTCCGCTCGAATACGAAACTAATTTGGGTGGAAACACCTTCTAATCCTCTACTCAAGATTGCAGACATTGCCAAAATCTCCGACATTGCTCATCAGGTAGGAGCACTGTGCGTATGTGACAACACTTGGGCAACACCCATCCTGCAACACCCTTTTGCCTGCGGTGCTGATTTGATTGTGCATGCTACTACCAAGTATCTGAGTGGACATAGTGATGTTTTGGGAGGTGTGGCGATCGCCAAGGTGGAAGATGAGTTTTACCGAAAAATCAGGCAGATCCAGATAACTGGAGGAGCAGTTCCTTCTCCTTTTGACTGTTGGCTGCTTTTAAGAGGGATCAGGACATTACCCTACCGCATGCGTGCCCACTCGGAAAATGCTCTGAGGGTGGCCACATTCTTAAGCCAACATGAAGGAGTTGAGAAAGTCTATTATCCAGGGCTAAAGCAGCATCCTGGATATGAGATTGCGCTCAGGCAGATGAGATTATTTGGTGGGATGGTGGCTTTCCAGGTAAAGGGAAATCGAGACTGTGCAATGGCCATTGCTGCTCAAGTCAAGCTGTTCACACGGGCAACCAGTCTGGGTGGCACAGAAAGCTTGATTGAACACAGAGCATCTATTGAAGGGCGAGGAACACAGACTCCTGAGAACTTACTGCGAATGTCGATTGGTCTCGAACATGTTGATGATTTAATTGAAGATTTAGAAAATGCTATGCTGAGTAGCTTCTAACCAGCATTTAAGTGACTACCTACTTACTCATTCTCCCTGCCCACCTGTTACCGCTATTGAAGGGAAACGGGATTAAAAGAAACTCATAATCGTTGTTTTTAGATAATAGCAGTTCTCCGTATACTGATATTTTCTTTATTTTAAAATAGAAAGGCTAATCCACAAAAAGAAGAGTAAATCATTTGCTACTTAGTAAAAAGCAGATGGCTTTCTTGCATAATTCATCTTTTCCAGATTACTCCAAAAGATAGATATTTTAAAAGTAGGAAAGGTAGGAAAAGTCTGACTTTAAATAATCTTTACAAAAGCTTAGGATTCTTTGTAAAGATTTTATAAATCTCTGCGGATTTTTCTGTATATTTTTCTATGTAGAGTTGTTTTTAAATGTTAAATTGACTCAAAAAATCGATTATTAACCTGAAAAAACTATTTTGAGATGAGTTTTCTACCCATGCATTTAACTACTTGTAGTAGCGACGGTAACTGTTTTGTCCAAAGTGGGCCAATACAATGTTTTGTGAAATAACCACAATACTTGTAGGGACAGGTTGAGCAGAGTGTTTTTGAGACTTACAGATTCAGTCTTAAGTCCAAAATTACTCTCCCTCAGGTTTGGTTATGGGTAATCAATCGGACTTGATATAAAACTAGGGTTGAGAATTCGAGCAAATGTTAGAACTTATGCCTGATACACTAAAACTTGATGAAGTCTTAGAGTTTGTTGAGAATCCAGAGCCACGTTGCCCATGTATTCTCTTACTGGACACCTCTAACTCCATGCAAGGATTGCCTATTGACACTTTAAATGAAGGGTTAAGAACATTTAAAGATGACCTAATTAAACACCCACTTGCTTCACGACGAGTTGAGGTAGCGGTAGTCACATTTAATCACACGGCAAATGTCGTTCAAGATTTCGTCACTGTTGATAAGTTTGAACCACCTATACTGTCAGCTCAAGGGCTTACTCACATAGACACTGGAATTTACAAAGCACTAGACCTCCTCCAAGTTCGCAAAGCTAAGTATCGTTCTAACGGGGTTGCTTACTATCGTCCGCAGATATTTATGGTGACCAATAGCGAACTACAAGAAGAGCCAAACATTGTTATAGAGCAAGCAATACAGCGCATCAAAGAGGATGAAGCTAATAAGCGTGTGGCTTTCTTCGCAGTAGGGGGAGAAAATGCTAATGTAGAGTACTTAAGTCAAATCGCAGTACGTACTCCTATTAAAATTCAAGGAATAAATTTTAGGGAATTATTCCTCTGGCTCTCAGTTAGCATGTCATACCAAGTGACTTTCAAATGTACTCCTACTATCTCTAGTCTGCTAGAGTTAGCTGCCTAGGTGTTAGGCGATTAGTGCCTTGGTTCTCTTTTCAGGCTCCACAAGCGCAGTATGTTCATGAGATAAAACCGGATGTAATAAGAATGCTCCGGCGATTAACTTACTAGCTTGTTAAATAGTCGATGCTTTTAAGCAAATGATGTG
>CAZZWA010000125.1:12144-13918 GCA_964657555.1 uncultured Microcoleus sp. | reverse complement strand
CCCTAAGTTGGGGTGGCAAGGTAATTCTGGCCGAAAATGCCCTCTCATTGCCCACCTTGCCTGCTGCATCTGAAGTCACCTTGATTAATACAGTTCCCTCCGCGATCGCAGAGTTAGTGCGTTTGCGGGGAGTGCCTGCTTCGGTACGCACAGTCAACTTGGCTGGCGAACCCTTACACAATCAACTCGCGCAGCAGATTTATCAACAGGATACCATCCAACAGGTTTTCAACCTTTATGGCCCCTCTGAAGACACAACCTACTCCACATTTGCCTTAGTCAAGAAAGGGGATAGCATTGTCACTATCGGTCGCCCGATCGCCAATACGCAGGTGTATTTGCTAGATGTCCAACTACAGCCTGTTCCCATAGGTGTTCCCGGAGAACTTTACATCGGTGGCGCTGGTCTGGCACGGGGCTACTTCAACCGTCCCGATCTCACCGTCGAGAGGTTCATTCCTCACCCCTTTAGTGAAAAACCGGGCGCTTGCTTATACAAAACTGGCGACTTAGCCCGCTACCTACCTGATGGCAACATTGAGTTTCTCGGTCGAATAGATAACCAGGTGAAGGTTCGTGGCTTCCGGATCGAACTAGGAGAAATTGAAGCTGTGCTGGGACAACACCCCGATGTCAACTCAGCGGCTGTCGTTGTCCGAGAAGATATCTCTGGCAATAAGTATCTAGCGGCCTATATTGTTCCTCAGTTAGAGGCGGCGTCTCCAAAAGCACCCCCTAATGTCAGTGAATTGCGTTTCTTCCTTAATGCCAAGCTGCCAAATTATATGGTTCCCGGAGCCTTCGTCTTTTTGGAAGTCATGCCTCTAACTCCCAACGGCAAAATAGACCGCCACGCCTTGCCTGCGTTAGATAACTCTTGGAGGGAACTGGAAGACAAATTTGTTGCACCAAGTACCCCTACTGAAGAGAGCCTCGCTGCTATTTGGGCTGAAGTTTTGGGACTGCAACAGGTTGGTACTAAGGACAACTTCTTTGAATTGGGGGGACAATCGCTGCTAGCCTTGCGCCTGTTCGCGCAAATTGAAAAGGTATTTGGTAAACAGCTTCCTCTCGCTACTCTCTTTCAGGCTCCGACTATAGAGCAAATGGCTAGTATTCTCTATCTTCAAAATACTGCTCAGAGCATAGAAGAAGAAAATGTGAAGGTTTTTGATGGGGGACAGGCAGATATTTTAGAAAATCAAGGATTGGGATCTACAGAATCGTCAACGCAGCCCTCTTTCCACCTACAAGGAGATGTGGCACCCTCATCATCTCCAGCAATTGAGTGTCCAACCAGCAGCTCAGCACCCTTAACCTCATTGGTGGCAATTCAGGCTAACGGTTCCAAACCGCCTTTCTTCTGCATACATTCTTTTGGTGGAGAGGTTCTCTGCTACTACGATTTGGCACGTTGCCTAGGTTCAGATCAGCCATTTTATGGGCTACAAGCACAGGGACTAAATGAAAACCAGGCACCACACACCCGGATTGAGGATATGGCAGCTCATTACATCAAAGAATTACGTATTCTCCAGCCCGAAGGCCCATATTTCCTGGGAGGCCACTGTGCTGGTGGGACTATAGCTTTTGAAATGGCTCAGCAACTCCATGCACAAGGTCAGAAGGTTGCTGTCTTGGCTTTATTCGATTACGAGCCTCTTAAGTTGGATGATTTGAAGAGTTCAAAGTTATGGAATCTAAGTTCTTTCATTGACTTGATACTGAATAATCTCTATCTTTTGAATGATTTTTTACAGGACAGTCCCAGGCA
>CAZZWA010000125.1:0-12044 GCA_964657555.1 uncultured Microcoleus sp. | reverse complement strand
AATTTCCGCAAAAGAAGTAGAAATTAGAGTCATTCCAGCCTCTCATAAAGGTCTACTCAAAGAACCCGATGTTCAAGTATTAGCGGAACAGTTGAAGGCTTGTTTAGCTCAAGCACAAGCAGATGATTTAGAAAGTCAGGGCGAACCATGAGAAAGCCAGCATAGCGTTAACCACATCTAGAGCATACTCGTACTGCCCACCTACTTCTTGAAGGAAATCATCAGCCATGCGACGTAGAGACATACTCAAGCTAGCAGTTGTCAGCACCGTGATTGCCAAGCTGTTAAACACAACTTCTCAGAACCAAGCTGCTGAAATTCCTATGGGGAAGAAGCTAGCCTTATCCGATCCTTTGCCTTCTTCTGAAGCCTCCATTGACGCTCAAGTTACGGTAGATTGGACAAACTCGCATGCTAGAACCACACTCTTCACGTTTGGCTCCAACGACTACGAAATCCTCACTCCTGAAAGAGCCCAAGACCCCATCTACCAAAAGCGTCTGGCTAAACTGGGCATTGGTTTAATTCGGATTCACCAAGGGGGTTTAAGCGATACCTGGAGTAACCCAGTTACCCAAACCTGGGACGAGGCCAAGATTAAAGCGGGCTATGATGTGTCTTATCCCCAGAAACACACCATCATTCAGAATATTCCTGGTTGGCCCCAGTGGATGGCCCGAGATCAAAATGGTCTGCTAGATCCCTCGGAGTATGATCGCTATGCTGCCTTCTGTGCTGAACTGGTGGCGATTCTCAACCAACGCCAGCAGCGAGGGGTAATTTACTGGGAACCTTTGAATGAACAAGATGTTGCTTACCAAAACGCTGGTAAGCTAGACGAGCTGTGGACAATCTACAACAAAGCGGCAACGGCGATGAAAGCCAAAGACCCGCAAATTAATGTTGGCGGCCCCGTCCTTACCTGGGACGAACCAAGCAGACTCGCTTCCTTCCTGGAAGCGTGCAAACAGAATGTAGACTTCGTCTCCTGGCATCGTTACGGTAGTCTCGATGCCCACGAGTCTACTGATAATCTCATGTCCGGTACACCAAATTATTATGGTGCTGGAGTGCAACAGTTTCAGTCAATAGTCAAGCAGTACATCCCAGACCGAAAAGTGCCCCTGCTGCTGGGCGAATACAACATCAACAGCTCTTGGGATTCCGGTGAACAGCGTCAGAATACAAACATTGGGGCAGTTTGGTTTGCTTCGGTGCTGAAGCATCTGGCTGATGCTGGAATTGATATGGCAACCCATTGGCACCTCAAGGATGGAATTTATGGCTTAATCGACCCGCAAAATCATCTGCGACCTGCTGCAACTGTGTTTGCCTGGGCAATCAAGTACCTAACTGGCAGTGTCATGAACGCAGATAGCAGCCATCCCTTTGTGGAAGCAATGGCAGTGACTCAGGCTAATGGGAGGCGATCGCTGTTGCTGATCAATAAATCAGCCGGGTCTGCCAAACTCAGCATTCAGGCAGTAAATAGTGATTTTGCGCCTGAGAGCATACCGACGTTTTACCTAGATGCTAATGGCATTAAGAAGAATACTCTTACAGCAGCAGTACTGAATCAAGCACCATTGGTTATGACTCCCTACTCCCTTACCTTGCTGCATTCTTCTATTAGGTAGTGGTAAACAAGTAGTGATGTAGTATCTGGCGGTTCTCATATCATGTCCGCTCAAATACCCATAGTTAGGACTGACGGGGTGACACGGGGACGCGGAGAGTTTTTATTGCTGGTAATCGGACGGACTGCCATATTTACCCAATCAGCCACTTGGCGCTCATTCCAATAGCTTAGACTTCTGGATTGATTTCTGTCACAGTTCGTCTGGGTTAATTCCCTTTTCTTGAAGTAAAGCTTGAAGAGCTTGCAGCTGAGCTTCTGCTTGTTCTGCTCGTTGCCGCTCTTGTTCTGCTCGTTGCTCTACTCGTTCCGCCCGTTGTCGCTCCTGCTGTCGTTGCTGATCTAGTTCCAAATAGGTGAGAAACCGTTCACCATCGGGACGATAAATCTGGAGTTCTAACTCAGACAACTCAAACCGCACCTCCAGACGGGGACTCACCCAACCAGCCATCTGATCGATTACTTCTAATCGTGAGTTACAACGCTGCCAACCTGTCAAGTCCAGTAAATCAGGCTTATAAAGATAGTATTCTTCCACGCCATAGCGTTCGTAAAACTCGAATTTCTTGGCCATCTTGGAGGGACGGTTTCCAGGAGACCAAATTTCAAACACTACCTGCGGGGGAATATTGTCTTCGAGCCACTGTTGGTAGGAGCCTCGGTATCCCTTCGGTCGGCCAAATGCCACCATAACATCTGGAGCTTGGCGAAGGTCATTATTCCCTTCAGATGGATACCACAGCAGATCACCTGCGACAAACACATTAGGAGCGTTGGCAAACAACAGTTCCAAGTTCTCTTTAATCCATACAATCAACTGAAACTGCTGGGTGTTATCTGCCATCGGCTGTCCGTCGCTGTCAGGGTAGATGATGTCTGGCTTGGCGGGATATTGCAGCGGCGCAACCATTGCTGTAATTCCAATTTAGTGGATGGTGTTACTAATTTTAACGAAAATTGGGAGAGCCAGTAATTACGAATTATTCACCCATCACAATTCCCCACAAATAATCCTTAAAAGTATCTTGACTAACATCCACATGCCTCTTCTGCGCCCAAGTGTAAATATCAAAGCTGATTTTGCCACTATTTGGTTGACCAAAAGTGCCTGGTTGGATCGAGATGTTGCCTAACAACGAGATCCAGTGACTGGGGTAGGGCACTAATGGGTGTTGATTCTCCAGCAAACCTTCAGCTGTAATTAACGCAAAAGCTACCCCTCCCTTAGCGATCGCATTTGCTGCTTCTTGCAAGGCATCTAACTCGCCAAAGATATAAGTATGGTCGTACTTGACGTTGGTATAACCTAAAACTTCTCTCGCCCAACCGTTCATTTCCCAAGACTTTGTCATGCCACTTAGATTGCGGATGATTTCTGGAGCATTAGGATCGACTGGGAAGATCAGGTTTTCTGAGTTGCGCAGGGTTGCCAAAACCATCCAATCTGCCTGGGACATTCTCAGCTGACCTTGACTCTGGCGCAGGCGGGGAGGTGCCTCAACATGTTTGGTTTGAGTTTCGCAGCTGCCAGTTTCAAACAAGCTGCAGCAAATCTGGGCATAGCGTAGTGGCTGTTTGCGAACTAGCTCAAACAAAATCGCTGCTGGCCCACAAAATGGTTGTCCACCTTGATTCACTAGGAAGGGATCGTTGATGCGCGATCGCATGTCGGCGACGACTTGCTTCTTATCCAGGTTGGGCCACAAGCTTGGCGCGATTGAGTTCTCAAAGTCGAGGGTAGCTTGTAGTGCCTGTTGTACAAGGATTGGATTTGGTGTTTGAGAAGTCATATCAAAATTGGTAATCGGTAATTAGTTTTCTCTTCTTTACTACCTATTACCCATTACCGATTACAGAATTTCTCCACGCAGCGGATAAATATCTCAACACCTATACCGAGAGCAGTTTCATCAAAATCAAATCTCGGATGGTGATGGGGGTAGGCTAAGTTTTGATCTGAATTTGCCGAACCCAAGAAGAAATAGCAACCTGGTACAGATTGAAGGAAGAACGACATATCCTCTCCGCCCATGGTTTGGCATTCGGGAACGACACCTGCGGGTGTCTCTACAACATCCGACGCTACCGCGTGTACCAGTTCGACCACCCTACTGTCATTAATGACAGGTGGATAAAGTCTCTGGTAGTCTAACTCATAGGTAGCACCCTGACTTTGGCAGATACCTGCAATCACCTGCTCAATCCGTTGAGGTAGGAGGGAGCCTAGCTCAGGGTTGAAATACCGCACTGTACCACTCATCGACGCTGTATCAGCAATTACGTTCAACGCCTTGCCTGCGTGAAGTTCGCCCACTGTCACAACTGCTGACTCCAGTGGATTGACATTGCGAGCTACTATAGTCTGTAATGCAGTGACAACCTGAGCCGCAACGACAATCGAATCAACAGTTTGATGGGGTATGGCTCCGTGTCCTCCTTTGCCCTGAATGTTGCAGCGAAAACATTCTGTCGCTGCCATCAAGGGGCCACTGCGGACACCAACAGTGCCGAGGGGGAGATTGTTCCACAGATGTAAGCCAATAATCGTCTCTACATCTGGATTTTTCAGCACTCCAGCTTCGATCATTGGCTTTGCTCCCCCTGGCCCCTCCTCAGCTGGTTGAAAGATGATCTTCACTGTGCCAGCGAAGTCATCGCGATGTTGAGAGAGATAGCGGGCTGTTGCCAAGGCGATCGCGGTATGTCCATCATGACCACAGGCATGCATGATTCCATCGTGCTGTGAGCGATAAGGCACATCGTTTTCTTCCTGAATTGGCAGGGCATCCATATCAGCCCTAATGCCCAGCACCGGTCCTGGTCGGCTACCAGTGATTGTGGCAGCAATCCCAGTCTGAGCAATACCAGTTTGATGCTCGATTCCCCATTCCTGCAATTTATGAGCTACCAACTCAGCAGTCAAGTGCTCTCGAAAACCCAATTCGGGATGCTGATGGAGTCGTCGTCGCAACTCTACTAACGTCGGCTGCAATGCCTGAATCTCAGGTCTTACACGAGATGGATCGATAGGAAGAGGTTTTAAAGGAGTGGAGACCATTTTTTTACCTATGCGAAATAACAGTTACTCAAACAGGCTTTGAGGCTGACTTATAATCATTATGATAAATCTATCGCTAAAATTTGCCTGATAATCACAACCTTATACATGCATAATTACTCTCCTTCACTACCACTAGATTGCCTTTTACGTCCTGCTTGCGCCAAAGATAGATGGGCTATTCAATGGGCAGTTCACAGGTTAGTATTTGAATCAACAAATTTGGTTATTCCTTCTCTATCTCAAATATTACTGGGAATTAGTTTGGCTCTCTTTATATTGATAGAATCAGGTGTGTTGTTTCAGAAGCTAGTTTTACCGCTCATCTGTTTGAGTGTAATTATTATCTATTTCATACAGGCTTTAAAAGAATGGCCGCATTTCTGGGTGATTGAATGTAATAAACAAGTCGTAGCCTGCTTGGCCTTACACCACTACGGCACCTACTCAGCACTTTATTCTCTGTTTGTGGAACCAGGTTGGCGCAATCAGGGCTTGGGTTCCTATTTGGTAAAGCATCTGGCGCAAAAAGCTACCAAACCTCTATATCTAGCCTGTCAGCCTCAGTTAAGCGAATTTTACACCCGCCTTGGCTTTGCTGTCATTCCCTTGCAGGAAATACCGCCATCACTTCAGTACGAGTTGTTGGGCATTTCCAAACATGGAAAAATGGCTCTAAGACTCACAGAATAATTACGAATTATTTACCAGAGGTAACAATCGCTCTATATCTAAATTTGACGCAACTTGAGCCAGTTTGTTAAGATCGGTTACATCATCTAAGTGGGGAATAACACCCAAAACTGGTGTATTTGTCAAAGACTGAATTAAGTCAATTGGTGTCCAATCAGCTATTTCTTGGTCGGAGCAAGGCTGGACGCAATTGAGAACAATCCCTTTAAGGTGGAGGCGGGTAGACCGCGCCAGGGCAATATTAGCTACAGATTGGGCGATCGCACCTAACCTTACTGGCACCACTAATACAGTTGGCAAGCCCCAATCTCTGGCTAAATCAGCTACGGTGATTTCATAAGTCACTGGCGATCCCAATCCACCTAGTGCTTCTACTAAAACCCAATCCCGCTGCCGCAGGGTAGCAAATGCCTGCCAAACTAGTCCCAGTTCTACATCCCGTCCCTCTCGTTCTGCCGCTAAGGGGGGAGCCAGGGGGGAGCGGAAGTACAAAGGCGTCATCTCTTCTGGTGATTGATTGAGGGAAAACAGGCGCATATACAGTTCGCGATCGCCAGTTCCTGACTGGATGGGCTTCATAATCCCCAAACTGCGAGAGGTGCAGTACTTCTGCCAATAGGCTGCTAATGCTGTTGTTAAAACAGTTTTTCCAGTGTCGGTATCTGTTCCAGTAATCAGTAGTGCGTTCAAGGTTATTTTACTGTTTGATGTTCAAGAAGAAACTTGGCTTCTAAAGCGCGATCACCTTGAGAATATTGCTGTACAATTCGTTGCAAATACTCAGGTTTACCGCTTAAATAATAACTAGAAAATAGCAAATCATCGATATAAGAACTTTGGGGAAATTTTGACTCTAATTCAGCGATAATCTCGTCAAGTCGGCGCTGGTAGTCTTGTTGCATTTGGTTGGTAGTTGCTTCCCAATCTTGCCTATTATTCAAGGAGTCATTATTCCCAAAGAAGAGGTTTTGGGGTTTTCCCCGAACCCCTGCTGGAGGATGAATGCGGATCGTTTCACCAACGGGGTGATTCTCCCACTGCCATAACAAAGTTGTCGCTACCATGTAGAGAGTTTTTTCCCTAAGCGGGGGTGGTGTCTGGGGATGATCTAAGAGGTTTTGATAGAGAGATAGAGCCACAGCATTTTGACTAGAATTTTGATAGAGCGATCGCACTAAAGCAGCATCCCGCCATGTCAAATCGCAAACCCACCAAGTTCCACAGTCTTCCGTTGGCAGATGCCATGCACGCCAGCCATCCCAAATTGCCATATAGCCATTCTTCCAGCCACCTGCTCCTGCCCAATCCGAGGCGAGGCGATATTGGGAATTAGGAGTATTTTCCTGTTGCAATTTCAGCAACTTTTGCCAGCGTTGTCGCTGCTCAATCAGCATTGCTTGCATCTGCTTCTGAACTTCTGCTGCTTGGGAGTTAGACACTCGTGTCCACCAATACGGATTGTTATTGTAGTAGCGGCCTAGAACAAACGTAGGCATTGCTGTCAGATCTAAGTTGGTTGAGGTTTGCAAAGCTTTGGCATAATTCTGTGCTCGTGCGTACCGCACAGACACAGCATACTGTAACAGAGGAGTCATCGAGGCAGTATTGAGTTCTTTGAGCAGCGTTTCAATTTGCTCAGTGGTTAAACCGACATCCAGCAACGAGCGCACATAAGGCCAAGCCAGATATATGGCATCTCCATCTCCTACCGACTGCATCATCAGCTTCATCCACAGCCGCATTGCTCCCATCACATCGTTTTGCTCTTGTAAACTCCGCGCTAGATAATAGGTGGCGTCATCTGCGCCTGGATGATCAGGGTAACGACTCAGCCATTGCTGCCAATCTTGAGTTTTTTGAGCAGGCATTTTTTTAGCATTACGCTCTAGGATAGCTTTACTGCGTGGAGCGGCGTCAAAATAGGATTTACCTGTTAAATCGCCATACTCCCGACAACCTTGGATAAACTTTGACTGTGGGTATTTATGGGCAATGCCAATCAGTAGGTAGTAGGCATGAGTTGTTCGGAGATTGTGACTTGCATAGCCAGTAACGCGGGTGAGGGGATGGATTTGGCTGAGGTCGCTGTTGAGCATCTGTTGTAGGAGTGCTGTTCCTTGCGGATCTCCGTGACGGTCGAGTTCCGCGATCGCCCAAGCTTTGTCTGAAGATTTAGGGTTAGTTGCCAAGTCTTGCAATAATGCCCTGCCAACAGGAGAAATCTGACCCGCTTTGACTGCCCCTAAACTTTCTACGAGCAGTCGCTCTTGAGTTTCTGGTGTTAAACTACCATAGTATGCTATCGCATTTTGAATTTCACTATGATTGGGCTGCCTCAACCGCTCAAATTTAGACCATTCTGCTAAAGCGAGTGGGGGTTTTGGCTCAGAAGGTGAAGGTTCAGGGGGAAAGACTTTTTCATAACCCAGAACAGCTGCGAGAAACTCCTGATTGAACTGGGGATGATCATGCCGTGGTGTTTCTGGTTCTAAGTTCTGTTTGGCTAAGCGTACTAGGCGATCACGGGTAACTGGATCATCCAAACCAAATTCTTTCTGCCAAACTTTGTCATCATTAGGCTCATAGAAAGTGGGATTGAGCAGATTATTAAGTTTTGCGGTCACTAGAAAAATGTCTGGCTCTGAGTGCCGTCGTTGCAGATGCCGCGTCAGCCATAGCGTGGTGTAAGGTTTCCCCAAACTGCGAATGCCGAGAACGCCGTAAGTCTGACGAATAGAATCTCTAGAGTGGCTGTAGTAGTCTAGCAAAGGATAAGCTTTTGCCCCATAGCGCTGCCAAACCGGATTTTTTAACTTGCCGTCTCCCCATTTGAGGATGATTATATCTTGGCGGATGGCTTGGGCAATAGATTGCCATGCTGGATCAGACCGCAGGCGATCGCGGATCGCATCATCCACTTCTATTTGAGTCAATTCTTCAGGACTAAGTTGCTCTGCCCGTCGCGCCGCTTCTTCAGGATTAGGAATTTGCGTACCAGAGAAAGACAGGTTTTGGCAAAGTAAACCTGCCGATATCAGGGATAGAATTCCCCATCCGATATAAAAAGAATGATGCTTCTGCATAGTTCTAATTCCAAGGCTATTTCATCGTCTTGGATAAATTTGTCAACCTCTTAGGGAACTACAAGGAATAAATTATCCAATGTCTGCATCTAACAAGGGGAGCAAATTCTGCTGACCCTGCTCAAGAACAGCTTTCCCAAGGATTGGATATTTTTTATTTGAAAGTCCCTTACTTACCAAGACCAAAATTCAAAATAAATTTTGTTGGTTCGTTAGCAATCACATCAATTTTATACAAACCGCTCTTTGGCAACGGCTGATTCCAAGACAGAATTCCAGAGGCGTCTGGAACTGGACTGCCATCAGCATAGCGAATATCTAAACTCACGGCACCCGATTGAATGCCCACTTTCAGTGCCTGCCCCTTTTGTACATTGATGAGATAGCGTTTAATCTTATTTGGTCTAGTTTGTCCAACAGCCAGGAAACTCTTTTCGCCTGATCTTAATCTGAGCCTTTCGATGTCATATCCAGGAGCCCCTGGACTTGAACTTGGACTCGGTGTGATCGTTGGTGGGGGTGTAGTAGTTGGTTCGATTGTTGGTTCGGTCGTCGGTTCGGTCGTTGGGGAGGGTGATGTTGGCGATGTCTCTAGTTTGCCTAAGCTAATACTTAAGTTGTAGTTAGCCTGGGTTAGGCCCTTAATTGGGCTGAGCTGAACTATGTAATTTCCTGTAAAAGGCAGCGTCCCTTTCCACCCCAGTGTCCGCTTTGCTCTGTTGCTAACTGGGTTTTGATCTGGCCCTAATACAGTCATCAATACACCTTCGCTATTGCTTAAAAAGGTATTAAACCTTTGCCCTTGCTCACCGCGAACAATATAGTCAATCGTTGAATTTGCTTTGATCGTCCCCTTTCTAACGACAGTTTGACCGGGTAACACACTCACGTCCTGACGTGCTGTGATTGGTTCAGATGTAGGGGTGGAAGTGGTTGTAGGAGTTGGGGTGGTGGAAGTGGTTGTAGGAGTTGGAGTATAACTTGGGGTCGCAAAAACTGTTGGTGATGAAGTTGGAGGCGTTTGACGATTGACCAAAGATCTCACTAGCGCCCAAGAACCAATTCCGGCGAGTAAGGCAAGGGTCGCCCCTAGGGCAATGATCGCCCAAGGGTCTTGCCAGGTGGAACGACTGGCAGGTTGGGGAATGACTGGGTCAGGATGATAGTGCTTAGGTCTATGAGCAGGATCTGATTGTTCTGGAGTGCTTGGGACTGGCCGACCCCCTACAGCAAGGGTCTGGAAGTCTGAGGCGTTGGGGGGTGCAGTGGGTGTGGCAGCTCCCAACCGCCGCAACTCTTGAGCCACTTCGTCAGCAGATTGGTAGCGATCGCCCGGTCTCGGACTCAACATCCGATTTAAAATCTGGGTAAATCCGTTGCTGAGGTCTACCCACCTAGAGAATTGCCAAGCTAGCTGGACGTCATTAAATAATTCTCTTGGTTCTTTGCCAGTCAGCAGTACCAGATCTGTTACTGCCAAAGCGTAGAGGTCGCTGTTAGGATAGGCTCGTCCTGTCTGAATTTGCTCACTAGGAGCATAGCCAAATTTACCTACGGCTGTCTCAGGAGTTGGCACCTGATTTGGAGATTGAATCCGCGTCGCCAGTTCCTTGACAACCCCAAAGTCGATTAACACGGGTAGGCGATCGCTCTCCCTCAAAATTATATTGTCTGGAGAAATATCTCTGTGAATGATGCCTTTGTTGTGAATGTACGCTAGAACGGGCAGTAGCTGCTGCATAAACTGCGACACTTCTGGTTCTGTGAAGGTTTGGCCAGCAGCTAAGCGCTCATTCAGCAGGGTGCGATAGGTTTTCCCTTCTACATAGTCCTGTACCAAAAACAAGCGCTGATCTTGCTCAAAATTAGCCCGAAATTGAGGAATCTGCGGATGCTGGATTTGATACAGAGTCGATGCTTCCCTTTGGAACAGTTCTTGGGCTTTTGAGATCGCGTAAGCTGAATTTTCAGAGGGAATCAATTCCTTTAGGGCACAGCGTTCTTTGAATCGCCCCTCGTCTTCTGCTAGATATGTCCGAGCAAACCCTCCCTGCCCGAGAACACCGAGCAGTCGGTAGCGGTTTTGCAGAATTGTTCCAATAGGAATTGGTGGTTGCATAAATAAAAGCTAGTGGCTATGGGAAAGGCTGTAGGGTTCAGATGAGAGCCCGTTGCCGTAGTAGTGTACCTTTTATAGTTTTAGGTATGATAGTAGACTGAATCTAAAAGCATGTTTAATAATTATTTCATATTTTCTCCTCCCTGCTTCACACTACCTTCATATATGGCCTTGTTCAAGCTCGTTAAGTTTAACCTGGCTTTCAATATATAAAAAAGTTATAAGCTTTTTACTTATATGTTTAATATACTTAGTCAATCTTACGGATTGACGTTATCAAGTTGACAGCTCAGTTTATACATGCATCTCCCCTAAAGCATACATAAAGCCTAACTGTTGTATTTGAGTAAGAATGATAAGATGGCGATGAATGAATAGGCTTTGAGGGCCCGTTGTGATCGATTCTGCACTTTTAAAACTTCAGCACGCACTACCGCAAATCTCGGACAACAACCGTTTGCGGCTTTTCTCTGGCTCAGCAAATCCTCAGCTTTCTTTGGAAGTTGCTCGCTACTTAGGCATGGATCTAGCACCAATGGTCCGCAAACGGTTTGCAGATGGTGAGCTTTACATTCAAATTCAGGAGTCGATTAGGGGGTGTGATGTTTACCTGATTCAGCCAACCTGTCATCCTGTGAACGACCACTTAATGGAGTTGTTGATTATGGTAGACGCTTGTCGCCGCGCTTCGGCTCGACAAGTAACCGCAGTGATTCCTTACTATGGCTATGCTAGAGCAGATCGCAAAACAGCTGGGCGCGAGTCAATTACTGCCAAGCTGGTAGCAAACCTGATTACTGAGGCTGGAGCTAATCGCGTTCTGGCGATGGATCTGCACTCAGCCCAAATCCAAGGCTATTTCGATATTCCATTCGACCATGTTTATGGCTCTCCAGTAATCTTGGAATATCTAGCTAGCAAGCAACTATCTGACATTGTTGTCGTTTCCCCGGATGTAGGAGGCGTGGCAAGAGCCAGAGCATTTGCGAAAAAGCTCAAAGATGCCCCACTGGCAATCATTGATAAGCGTCGGCAAGCCCACAACGTGGCAGAAGTGATGAATGTGATTGGCGATGTGAGGGGTAAAACAGCCGTTTTGGTAGACGATATGATTGACACGGCTGGCACGATATCAGAAGCAGCGCGGATATTACGTGAAGAGGGAGCGCGTCAAGTTTATGCCTGTGCCACCCATTCGGTATTCTCACCACCAGCGATTGAGCGCCTGTCAAGTGGAATGTTTGAGGAGGTAATTGTTACCAATACGATTCCAGCACTGGCAGCAAATCAGTTTCCACAACTGACAGTACTTTCAGTTGCCAATGTGTTAGGTGAGACAATCTGGCGCATTCATGAAGACAGCTCAGTAAGTAGTATGTTCCGTTAGGACTTAGTGTTACTAAAGATAATGATTAAGTGCTAGTTTGGCAGCAAGGGCAGTATCTATAACGTCTA
>CAZZWA010000124.1:0-13940 GCA_964657555.1 uncultured Microcoleus sp. | reverse complement strand
TTCTGTCTCAATACGAACTTAACACCTTGAGAGTCTAGCCACTGTGCCAGGTCTACGCTATGGAACTCTCGGTAGTAATAATTTTAACGTAATTAGTTGGGGTTCGCCCAAATATTTCTGCAAGTGGTTTTGATAAAATTGAGGCAGCATTTTAGTCGCGGTCTTGTTGAAATAATAAGACCGTTATTTTTTATCACAATCTGGCGACGAATGGGGGATGGTTTTTCTCTCAAGAATGTCTGTTGTCAATAAGCTCTTGATTTTTCCGGCCTATCTGAATCATTCAAACCCTTTATTTATCTTGGTTTCGGAGCGCTTGTCGCCCCCTGAAGGTAGCAATCTACAACCTGAAAATCGACTCTGGATATCAAACTAAATAAAGGTTCTGCGGTAGCGATCGCCTGCCACTCCATCCCCAACTAGATCCCGAATCCTGACCCCGGCTTTGATGCAATCAATTTCATTAACGGGTATTGGTCTTAAAAATAGATATGCATAGATGTAATTGTCATGTCTATAGATAACCAATATACATAGATGAAATGGTTTTATCAATAGATATCTGCCATGTATGGTTGTAATGGTCTTGTCAATAGATAATGGCTTTGCATGGGTACAATGGTCATTAAGTAATTGCTGTCTATGGATGCAATTGTCTTGTTGAAATGGACTCGATTATTCAAAAAGTTACTTTTAAAATTTTTATTTACTAAAATTCAATTAATAATATTTTTCTGTATTTTTTATTTTTATTAAATACTGAAAGCAATATCTATAAAGAATTTCAGGCATTTACAGTAACACCTAAACTAGAAAAATGCATTATAATATTTGTAGAATACTTCATTAATAAGCAAAAAAATAACTAAATTAATAAACTAATGAAAATCAGAAATTTTTCAAGATCCGGAAACATCAAAAATGACAACAAACATAAAGTAAGAGATTTAGATATGTTCAACAAAATACCTAGTCTTATCTGTATCATAGTGCTTTTCAATCAGACAATATGTCATCATACCCCAGCCAGAACCATAGCCTCACCTAAGGGTGAAGAAATGTCAATAGAAATCAACACTAAGCAGTCATATGTCCAACTAAAGGTGCAAAGGAGTTACTACACTCCCTCAGACACAACTCTGAAAAAGTTACTTTTTCAGAGATCACTACAAAAAAGTCACTCTTTCAAAAAGCTTCAATCGGAGGATAAAGGAGTTGATTAGAGACTTGGCTTCAGCCTAGGCTATTTTTGCCTCAGGTGTTCTACCTACTTGAAGGGGATAGAAAAAAGACCTTTAGCTAATCGGCCTGCTAAAGGTCTTTTTTCCAATTCCATGACTAACAATGGGGTGTTGTCTCAAGTGTAGTGAATAGACCTAGCAAAGCGGGCTACCAACTCAAAACCTGGTTGATACTCCTTTTACCTCGATTTAGCTGGAAGCCAAACCCCATCCACGACCCAAAACAATGGAAGATTGAGCGTCTAGATCGGGATATATGACTTTTGCCATGAGCGGCGATCGCTCAGAAACGACATTACTCCCAACTCATTCAGGAGGCACACTAACTTAAGGCTCATAATTTCCCCTAGAACATCTGCGCCTACCAAGTACACAACTTGTTATTGAGCGCTTTTTTCTCAACTAGATGAGCTGCTCTACTCTCCCTTGCAACTAGTTTTTCAGAAGCCATTAAGCACTGTTAAATGACCATCGTAAGTGGCTATTTCGTCGTCTAAATTTATGGATGAAGTCCAAAGAAGACCACCCCTGTCTTGAGCTAAACAAGTTAATTGAATGTTAGTTTGACCATATATATTGCAATCATAAGCAGATGCTGAAAAGCCTCCATTTTTTCGCCATACTAAATTTCCATTATCATTTGCTATATGAGGATTTAGTGGTAAATGATTGTTGACAAGGCTTTGATTTTTTGCCCTACACGTAGCATCTAATTCCCAACCATCACTTGAATGATTAAGGTTAACTTGCAAACATGATGTTGAAAAACCACCACCTGCTAACGCTATATCTTGTGCCAAAAAACTTGTGGTAGCAATTGATGCAACTACAAGCATGTGTTTCACAAATTTAAACATGAGAAAAACTCTTCCTTGTAAGGATGACAGTGAAAAGAATTCAGATTGTAATTAGTTACTAGCGAAATCAACTCATGCAATTAGGATTTACGCCTTGTACATAAGTAAGGAACCAGAGAAGATTAATGGTAGTATTCTCAATCTGTTATTTGGCTTTATGTCGTTACCTCCAATCCAGCGCAATTGGCAAATTGTGCCGTCACGCGCATCAGGTTGACAACAGGTTGAGAACACTGCTAGATTCTCCTGGTTTTATCTAGCTGCAAGTGTACTGAGTTCTAAGGCTTAACTTCTATCAAATTCTTAGGGTTAGGCAGGTCATAGCAGTTGATTGGGTAACTGGTTAGGTTTTGTTTAGCCAATTACGAATGAGAGTTTCTAAAAGGGTACTCATATCAATACCACTTCTTACTTTATTGAGAGCTTTTTCCTCAACTAGATGAGCTGCTCTACCCTCCCCTGCAACTAGTTTGTCAGAAGCCATCAAGCACTGTTAAATGACCATCGTAATTGGCTATTTCGTCGTCTAAATTTATGGAGCCAAGAGTATAAGACCCATCCCTTCTAAACGTGTAACAAGTTAAATTTGCTCCCCCTAGATTGCAACGATAAGCGGATGCTGAAAAGCCTCCATTTTTTCGCCATACTAAATTTCCATCATCATTTGCTATATGAGGATTTAGTGGTAAATGATTGTTGACAAGGCTTTGATTTTTTGCCCTACACGTAGCATCTAATTCCCAACCATCACTTGAATGATTAAGGTTAACTTGCGAACATGATGTTGAAAAACCACCACCCGCCAACGCTACATTTTGTGCAAAATAATTTATGGTACCAATTAATGCCATGCCAGAAATGCACTTCACAAACTTAAACATGAGAAAAACTCTTTCTTGTAAGGATGACAGTGAAAAGACTTCAGATTGTAATTAGTTACTAGCGAAATCAACTCAGGTACTTAGGATTTACGCCTCGTGCATAAGTAAGTAACCAGATAGGATTAATGGTAGTATTCTCAAGCTGTTATTCGGCTCTAGGTCGTCACCTCCAATCCAGAACAATTGGCGAATTGTGCCGTCACGCGCATCAGGCTGACAACAGATTGAGAACACTGCTAGATTCTCCTGGTTTTATCTAGCTGCAAGTGTACTGAGTTCTAAGGCTGAACTTCTATCAAATTCTTACGATGATTTGTCAAATTCTTAGGGTTAGGCAGGTCATGCAGCAACCCCAAAAATTTGTTACACGAATCGATAAATTAAACCCTCTTATCGAAAGTTTGAGTGAGAAAGAGGTTATAAGTGCTAATAATCTTCACTCTTTCACTTGCTGCGACTTCAACGCTTCACCATCTAAGAACTGCTCATTAGCCCTATTCAGTATTTTGGTAATCTTCTCAGCTCCATGACGCTTGTTGTAGTAAGTCTCAGTCTTGCTTGAATCTTTGGCATTCTGCATTCCATATTTGCTGTTGTGGCTGATGACTTCATCAGCATGAGCTTTTATCCAATCTCCAACTAAGCCACTGACCTCTAGCATCTCCCCAGCTTGACCCTAAATCCTGACGCACTCAGCCAAGTCTCATTTAGACCGAACGTTCACTCCGGACTGCTTGACCTGGCTCAATGTCAAATTCTGCTGGCTGCCTTGGCGATCGCCTACTTACCCAGAGGTCATTTCGATCATCAGCTCCCATTCTTTTCAGCCTAGGTCAACTTCCTCACTAGCTACTAGATATGAGCCAGCTCCGACCAAAATAACTAGTGCTTGTCAGGTAGAGTTCTAGGCTTCATGTGTTCATGAAACCTTTTACACCTGCAACGATGACTCCGACGGCTGGGTTGTCAGTGACAGCTTCAATTGCTTTCTCCAATGCGGCACAACCACTTTCCTTGAGGGCATTGGTGACTCGCTGCTTGATGCTAGGATTTTGCTTAATCTCTCCAATAGCGCGACCTGCACGAGTAAACTCATCCTCATCGGGATAAGCAATTGCCAGTCGGTCTAACAGTTCTTTGATATCTTGAGCAGCTTGGGCTAAGTTTTGAGAATTAACGGTTTTGTTTCCGGCAACTGCATCACCGTGAACTGTTCCGGCTTGCAATTTATTACCTGCAACTTTATCGCCCCCAAATTTATCTCCATCAAAGCGATCACCGTGCCAAATTTTGTCGTTGCTCATTGTTTGCTCCTGCTGTTTGTTGTTGATTGAGATGGAAATATGTGAACCTGGCAAGTGACTGGTCAGTTCTGGCCGCTCTGGCCTCCCATCACCTACCAGATCACAGAAATGGTTTCTGGCAGAAAACTTGGGATTCTCATCCTCAAATATCTCCGCATATTTAGAAGTTTCAATAATCACTCCATCAATTAAGCCATGTACATTAACAGGTTCGCCGCTTTCGTGACACTCAATTGTTGGCCGCCTCTGATCAATGCACTGGTGCAGACGATTGAGAGCAAAGGTAAATGGGTTCTGGCTAGACTTACAGATAGAACAGTTACAAGGAATCAAAGTGTCATAGTCTAAGCGATCATCAAAGCTGTCATGGATTTCTTTGAACTTGTGATTGATGATCGTCAGTAAGTCACGAGGCCGATTGCCATAGACGTGGATATGGATTTGACGTTGCGGGTAATTCTCAATCACTTGAGCACGAGCAACACCATTCGTGAGGACAACACCTGACTTCCAAACATGAGCCTGTTCTGGGTCAGAAACATTTTCAATATCTTGATGCATTTCCACAATAAATCGGGTCAAGATGCCTTTCGGCATAAAGCCTTTATAACAGTAGCTCAAGAGTAGGTTATTATCAGTATCCCAATCATAAGTAGGCGCTTCGGCTGAGAGGAGGTGAGGGGCTATATATTGTCCTTTACGGCGGGGAATTTCGTAGCAGACTTTGAACTCCTTCATCATTTGCAGCAGAGAGTGGCGCATGTCAGCATATTCTGATGCTGCCCAAATATCATCTAAATCAGCATCACTAAATTGCCCTAGGTTCTGTCTGACAGTAGTATTGTCGAGAATTTTGTACACCGCAGCCGTCCCCCAGTTCGGTTTAAGGATCAGGCGGTAATAAAGAATCGGATCTTTTTGGAAATGTAGACAAATACCCAGTTCGTGCAAAAATCGGCTGAGTTGAAACATTTCCTCACGTTTGATTAAACCATGACGACGGCAAATGGCTTCGTATTCAGCACAGTCAATATAGTTACGACGATCATTTGCTAGAGCGTAGCGCACAGCCATCCATTTATTAGGAAAGGGAATGCCATTTGGGATTAGCTTTTCGAGTTCATGCTGAATAGCACCTTGCAACTCCGTTAAACCTCGGTTATCAGCAAGATTGATGCGGTAAGTATCACGCAAGTTAGCAAATTCGCCCCGAAGCTGTTTCAGGTTAAAATTACAGATACGATTTTGTTTTTCATTTTGAACGAGTAGAACCGGGCTGTTGTTGCTCAGTAGCTGGATAGTTTTCAGCCAGAAGTAATGATCGGTATCCTCTTTGCGGCTATCAGCAACCAGTAGATATAAGGAACGCTCAGCCAGGAAAAATTGGTGAGTTTGATGATAGATCTCTTGACCACCAAAATCCCAAATTTTAATGCAGTATGCATGACCATCACGTCCAGCGAACTCCCAGTTGAAGATATCAATACCTTTTGTAGAGGTATTTTCAGTTTCAGATTTCAATTGATAGCCAACATCAAGTAATTTATTGGCAAGGCTAGTTTTTCCAGCACCCCCTGGCCCAACTAATAGGAGTTTAACTTCATAAAGGGTTTGAGTCTGATTAGGATCGCGAGTCGTGAAGTAGTAGTTGAGAATCGCTTGAGGTTGACCTGGGTCTTCATATTTTTCTCCCCATCCTTGCCGCAATGTTTCTGGTGGAATTGACAGGGGATTGCGGTCTAAGTGCAATACACCTAATTTTTCTAAGTTCTTTAATGCGCTAGGTATCTCACTGATTTGGTTCCCACTGAGGTAAAGCTCAGTCAGATTGCTCAGTTGTCCCATCCACTCTGGAATCTCACTGATTTGGTTCCCAGAGATGTTAATCGTTTCCAGTTTTGAGAGCTTTGCGACACATTCCGGAATCTTAATTAACTGGTTTCCTGAAAGTTCAAGTTCTCTCAGGTTGACAAGCTGCTCAATCTCAGGCGGCAACACTTTGAGTCCCACACCCGTCCACAGCCTCTTCTCCTGATCCCATTTCTCAGCTACCAAACGTTTCAGTTGCGTCAATTTACCAATCTGTGCTGGCAATTCTGTTAACTGCCATCCTGACAGGTCTAGTTCCTCCCACTGCTCATCTGCTGCTTGCTCAATCAATTGCAGTAGTGATTGGCTCTCCATCCGGGGTTTCCTAGAATTACAGGTCTATTTTGGCTCAACTAATCTTTTTTGACCAGATTCTCACCCATCTACCAGTTTGGAATAAATCATGTCTACTGAAGCAGAGATTTTTCCGAGCTGATAGAGCAACTACTAACTGAGTGGCTGAGTACGCAAAAACTCAAGTAGTCAAACTTTTGCGTACTCAAAAAGTCTCTAGTAAGTTAGCTCTCTTAACCTTGTGTAGTTTCCCTAGTGAGAAACCAGAGAACGGTCTCCTGAAGAATCTTGAAAGATTGCTCCTCGCCTCTTCAAGTCATTTTTTGTAATTTCAGAAAGTCCTCTGCCTATGCCGAAATCAGTATTTTTCACTTGCGCTTCTTTTAGGTCTGCATCTTTCAAATTGGCACCACTCAGGTTGGCACCGCCCAGGTCAGCACTACTCAAGTCGGCGTTTCTCAAGTTAGCACCACTCAAATTGGCGTCTCTCAAGTTAGCACCAATCAGGTTGGCACTAATCAGGTTCGCATGACTCAGAGAGGCATGACTCAGGTCGGCACTACTCAAGTCAGCCTCTCTCAGTTCGGCAGCATACAAGTCGGCTCCACTCAGGTCGGCCTCTCTTAGGAATCGGCCTATAACGCTCTGGTTCACAATTTCCCAGACCCGACGCCATTTTCTGTCAATTATTGTTACCTCGTTAATTGTGATACCACGCAGGTTAGCACCGCGCAGATCGGCATCAGTTAGATTAGATCCAGTTAGATTGGTTCCATGTAGGTCAGAATCCGTTAGGTCAGCATTGCTTAGGTTTGCACCTTTCAGATTTGTTCTGCTTAGGTCAGTACCACTTAGGTCAGCATTACTTAGGTTGGTACACTCTAGGTTAGTTTCGCTTAGATCAGCATCGCTCAAGTCAACGCCACTCAAGTCTTGACCGTTAGCTCCTTGACTAATAATCTCCTGTACCTTAGACCATTTATTATCCAGTGCATGACTTTCCTTGTCGTCGGGGCTTTTACTTAAAATGTGAATATCCAGAATCGGTAAACTATTTAATTCTGTTAATTCTCTTGAGCTAATACGAGATATAAGAAGATTAACATCTTCTTCAGATCCCTCTATGATTAATCTGATACTACCCTCTTCGATTTCATTAATTGTTATAGTATCTCCCGAAAATTCTCGTAGCAATACTTCAAGAGTTACAGCTAGTTTTTTACTAATTAAAGTGAAATCACCTTCTATGACGACAACAGCTTTGATTGTTTTACTGTGTTTATCTGAAACAGTTATTTTAGTGGAAACTCTTTGCACTGCTTCTGTAAGTTCCGCAAGTACGGCAGCAGCCCCTAATCGTTGAATTGATGCTTCTCTTTGTACTGTTCTATATGAAAAACCTCTTAAAGGTTGTAGATTAGATAGATCTTGTATTTCCATAACTTCTTTAGAGCAAGGAGTCCCTATGGCTGACTTGTTGCGTGATTTACTGACCCAACACTTTGGTAGCCCACATTGAAAGAGCTACCAACTAGACTCACCAGCTAGACAACCGTCCCGGAGTGCGGTAAGTGTAATCACTCAGTAGAGGTGTGCTGCCGATGAAACGAAACCGACACGGGCGGGCAAAGATTCTCAGCCAACAGGAAATCCAGTTGCTATTCAGCATCGGATTACCAACCCAGTTTGACCGCTGTCTGTTTGCCCTGGCCTTATTCAGCTCAGCGCGGATCAACGAGGTCTGTACGCTGTTAACTGAGGACATCTACAACTCCCAAGGCCAAGTGCGATCGCACCTCACAATCAGAAAGAGTCATACGAAGGGACAATTGGGGACAAGGACAATCCCAATTATCGGGACTTAAACGAAAAGCGAAAAGCAATAAAGGTATAATCGAGACATGGCATAGATTTCACGTTGAAGGATGAGCCATGAAAGAGACAACTCCTGCCGCTATGCCTCCTTGCTTCGATAGATGGTGTAAACGGTTTGATGATATTTGGACGCATCAAGCGCAAAAACGGGAGTTTAGGAACTATATCGGGGGATTATTAGGGGAAAGTGAACGGAAAAACCGTTCGGCTGAGGCTCACGGCGAAGCCTGTCTCAAATGGCAGATAATGCGGTGGGAGTGATTTACCACCGATTACATCATTTTTTAACGGAAGCCCCCTGGGATGCCCAAGCAATAAACGAGCGCCGCCTGAGTGTAATGAATCAGTGTAGCCAAACGCGGATAAGTAGAGGATTCACGTTAATCGTTGATGACTCAGGACATAGAAAAAGTGGCAATTTTACAGCCGGGGTGGGACGGCAATACATCGGAGAAATCGGGAAAACCGATAATGGGGAAGTTGTGGTAACAACTCATCTGTATGATGGACAAAAAAGCCTACCGTTAGATATAGAGTTATATCAACACGCCAGTTCTTTACCGCAGGGAAAAAAGGACATTGAATTTAAGAAAAAGCCAGAACTAGCCTTAGGGTTAATTGACCGAAGCTTGAACAGAGGATATCGACCGAGTATCGTGCTAATTGATGCTGGGTCTGGAAATAACACAACGTTTCTGCTGGAGCTGGAAAAAAGGAAACTCAAGTATTTAGGAGGATTAGCCAAAAACCGGAAAGTGATAATTGACAAATCGGAAAATAAGCTCAAAGAGATTCGCTTAGATAAATTAGCCCAATCATTGCCTGTAGAGGCTTTTACCGCTATTCAACTCAACCTAGATAAACCAAAAACTGTTTGGGTAGCAACGGTTGAAGTTGAACTATCACAGCTCGAAGGGAACAGAACAATTGCTATCGTCATGAATGCCTCAACCTTCGAGAAAGCTAGTGATGTTGACTATTTTATTACCAATATCTCTGATTCTGTTGCCACAGCCGAATGGATAGTAACCACCTATGCTCAAAGAAATTGGGTAGAAGTTTTCTATCGGGAAGCCAAAGGATGGTTAGGGCTATCTGAATATCAAGTCAGAGATTATAGAAGCCTAATAAGGCATTTTATTCTGGTATTTTGCGCCTATACATTTATTTTATGGCACACCAAAACCGGAGGAATAAGACGACGTTGGGCTACCAAACCTTTAAACACCTTTACTGAGGCATTAGAGGCGTTTCGGACAGCAATGTCTTTCCGTTTTGTCGAGTGGCTGAACCAAAATCGGGACGTATTCATCGCTTATAAAGCTGCTTTGGGCTTTGTTTGGGGTTGATATCTGTTTAAGTCCCGCTAACCTTCTGGTTCCAGAGTGTTCAAAAAGGCAACTTAAGTTGCCGTTTGGAATTAGGCGATCGCCTAACTCCATCAAAAATCACTGGGGTCTTCCTTTTTTACGTAGCCTGGTGAGGCGACATTTTTAGCGGCTTGCTCTATGACAAATCGCAATAGCTCAAGCTTCCTGTGTACCTCCGCATCCGTTTCCGGAGTCCTGTCCTCTAGATGCGATAGATACTCCCTTAGTTCTTGAGACAGTTGCTGCAATTCCGCCAATCGCCCCAAAACTTCGGAATACTCCAGTATTGGCTCTGGAGGTGGCTTTGGGCTATTACCCTCACTAGCCTTCCGTTTACGCTCCCAATATTCGGGAGATTGATAAAGGTCTGTCATGATTTCTCTTTGTTGATTAGGGTGGCGATCGCTTAAGGATTTAGCAGTTGTTCAGCAGTCAGATGAAGCTCCTCAAATCGAGACTCAATCAACATGGCTCCTGTGTATTCAACTCTTGTATAAGAGCCGTTGGTGAGGCTGAATACTGTCACCCTACTGACTTCTGGGTCAATAACCCAATACTCAGGAACGCCACGAGCCGCGTATTCAGATCTTTTGTAGAAGTAGTCGCGGTCTTGGTTGGGAATTCCCGGCGATGCTACCTCAACAATCAAGTCCGGTGGGGGCATATCCAGTGTGATGAGTCCCCGTCGCGATTCCCTCAGTGTTGTTGCTAGTTCCTCACTAACAACCATCAAGTCAGGTAATCGCACGTTAACCAAAGTGCTAGTGACAGCAATTTCTGTGTCTTTATGAAGAATTCTTCTAACTGGCACTATGTCTAGTAAGACTGCAACCAGGAAGAGGGAAATTGCACTGTTTAAAGGGCTTTCAGTGGGCAACTCGATCAGCTCCCCATTGACCAACTCATAGTGCTTCTCTGTCCCATCATCGTAGGCTAGATACTCCTCAAAGCTAAGTTTTAATGGTGTTTGGGTCATATTTCCTCTTTTATGCGATCACTTACTTGGCCTCAACTGCTGCCAGCATTTCCGAGACTGGCTTACCGCGCTTCACTTCCTGCCATTCAGCTTCAACAGGTATGTAATCGCAGTAGCAGGTAACAATCTTTTCCTGAGTCGTCTCGCTACTAAAAACGTGAACATCAGCTATGACCCAATTGCTAAGGCGGTACTTACCTTGGTAGAACTCTTCAATGCGATCGCCCACCTTTGGTAGGTACTTGGCTAAATCGTCCCAGTAGGTTGATTCCCGAATGATCTCGGTTAGCCCACCACTCGGTTGCAGGGTTCTTATATTGGGCGAGCCGACCTCGTTCGCTTCATTCGAGCGGAAAATTACCTGAATTCGGGTCTCGCGCCGTGCGGTTCTCTGTTCTTTAGTCGCCATACCTCTCGTCCTCAAACGAAGTTTGTTCACCATTAAAATAGCAATCGACTGTAAGAATTGAGTCTTCTGTAGGCTCGACTCTTACCAGCTCCCATTGATTGAGTTGGCCCATCTCAATGCATTGATCCTCATTGGTTGCCGAGTGAACGTTGAATTGAGTCTCATCGCTGCTGTAGTTCATTGGCGATCACTCTAATTTGACGCTTGTTCAGAATTATTTTCTTTGTTTTGGCTTTCTATTTGCTTTAGTCCCTCCTGTATAAGAATTCGTAGTTTTTTAGACATAGATATTTCCTTCCATAAAGGATCAGAGCGAGCATTTTCTATACGCTCCCTAATATCTGACAGATCTACTGATGCGCGGTTTTGTTGTCCCATGTCATCAGTTTAATCTCTATGATGCAGACAGCTCAAGGTTTAGCGCTCTGAGTAGAGTGCATCAATACAAGAAGAATTACAAATAGTGCTGCATTTCGCTCAACTTATGCTAGTCTAACAGACAAGAAGGCAAAAAGGGACAGCAGTTGGATAACCACCACTAACCCAATCCTTAAGCCAGCCTTCAGGCATCGCAGAGGTAAGCGAAGTATTGACTAAGCATAAACACTCATGACTGACACCCCTCAGCCTTTAATCTCGCTTGATGACTCCCAGCTCATCCAAATTTTGCAAAAGCCGTATTGGTCACGCCGCACCACAGCCATGCTCATTGGATGCAGCAAGAACACAATCAAGCCGTGGGTCGAAGAGGTCTGCGTCGCTCTTAAGGACTTCCGTGCTCACTCATTGCGTAATGGTCAGAAAGTCCCTACACCTGGCTTCGACCTAGACCAGTACCAGGTATGGGTACTAACAAAAGTTTCAAAGCTACTAGCAGAGTTCAAGCGCTGTAAGAACGGCAGAGATTACTTTCCGGAAGCTAGAGCGCTTCTTAAAACCCACCAAAATGCTCTCTCATTCCAGGAATTCCGATATCAAGTAAATTCACTCAAAGCATCAGCATAAGGAGCAAAACTAATGGCACCCCGCAAACCTAGAGCTACTAATGGTAACGGCAACGGTAAATCTGTAACCCCAGTAGAAGAGTTAATCATGATTGCAACACCAGAAAAGATTGAGATCCCAGCTAATATCAATATCGGCTTTGCCAACATCTTAGATGATGAGCCTGATCTGACCTTTGAGGAAGCCTGTAAACTATCTGGATGCCTGACCCCGTATGAACTACAGGAATATTTAGAATCGCTTCTACCTGACTTAGACGTATGGGGATTGAAGACAATCCCAGCTTGCTACATGCCCCAACTAGCAGAGATTAAGCGCTCTATCGAGGCACAGAACACTGTTAAGAAGCTAGAGGCAGAATCATCAGCGCAACAGTTTCAAGCCCCTGAGATACCCCTGATTGATGAGCCAATCCCCCAGCCAGAGTCAAGCGCGATTGCCCTAACCGAACCAAGCCAAGTAGCGCAAGGGCATGCCGAGCAGCTGCAAGAACGGCTGAATCTAGAGAATTATGCCAGAGAAGCTGAGCAAGGTGTTCGGGAGCTGGCCATTGAAACGGCGATCCAGAAAGTAGACAACCTCTCTGAAGATATTAAAAATGCAGTTCTTCAGCGTGTCGCTCAGAAAAAAGCCGAATTGTTTGAAGAAATTGGTGAAAGTTTGTTGACTGAATTCATGGCTGAAACCAATTCCCAGCTCGCTAAACCGACTGTCTACACTGAAATTCAGAAGCAAAATGAGGAGCGCAAGCCAGCTTTTTTGTCCAAGCTAGAGGCAGCAAGGGAAGCTTTCAAAAATCGCAATACGCCATCAGAGATAGCCAGCTAGAAGCCCTTAAAGCTCAGATTAAGAGTGAAATTTTGTCTGAGCTTTCCGCCGCCCAATTACCTCCTAATCAGGAGCATACCGAAGTGAAAAAGCTAGCCAGAAATTTTTGGAGAATGTTTGCTGATAACGACCCTGTGAACGACTATAAATCGATGGGAATTGTTTACAATCCAATATTTTGAGGGTTCAATGAAAAGTCGCAATGAAATTAAAGCTTTAGTCTCCAATTGTTTTAGTTTGGATGAAGTTACCACTCCCCGAATTAGAAAAGAGTTGGCATTGGTGGCGAATCAACACAATTTGATTAGCAATCAGCATTACCAAGTTGTCAAAAACAAATCAGGGACTTCCAAGAAATTCTGGCAATCGGTTTATGAGTTTGTCTAGATAGTTCGAGATATTAAAGCGGTTGAAATGCACTAACAAGGACGTCATCAGGATCTTTGATGATAAAAGTTGCTAAGGAATAGCCCCCTATCCCTGAGAACAACCCTGATACTGCTGAAAGCAACCATGAGACTACAGCCAAACCAATTGTCCAATGGCGTTGTAGTCCAGCCTGAGCACCAACAAATTTGGCCCCTCTTAAGTTAGCTTTACTAAAATCAACACTACGGATATCTGCGTGACTAAAGTCTGCACCGACAAGGTTTTGAGCTTTAAAGGAGCGACCTCGAAGATTCTGACCTGAGAAGTCCTGGGTCATAGCAAGATAGGATAGTGTTTAGATTTTTATACACCTAGAGTATTGGATTTTCTGGCAGAGTTAGCCAAGTTGAGGAATTGTTAAACAGCAACGAAAACCCAACGTTAAGTTAATTGTCGCTCCCTTTCCTGAGCAACAGCGAGGTTCTGGCCAATTTTTTTTCAGCCTCTTCTCAACTCCCCTTGACATCTGCTCTACAGCCTTCGCTTAACCAAGAGCCAAAAACAGGCTCTGTTTCCATTCAGCTAATTTCCCCAGCGAGTGGAGACGTATACAGCAATTTCTAACTCTGTATAGTACAGTAACAGCAATGAGTGAACCAATT
>CAZZWA010000123.1:9026-14005 GCA_964657555.1 uncultured Microcoleus sp. | reverse complement strand
AGAAGCCTCCAAGCAGGCTGTTACCGCTCAATACGTGCTATCCTGCCCTCAAAAGTACGGGAACCCTACCCTGAGGACGTGCTTAGCCTAACCACATCCGCACATGTCCCATGTTAGAGTCTTGACTAGAGGCAAGTTTCGACCGCATAAGGGGGTTTGGATGTACGACACAGATAAGCGAAAGCTATTATCGGCCTTGAGCCATGGGTCGATCTTTTTGAGTTCTACAGTTGTATCTGTCGGGATACCAATAGCTATATTGCTTGTATCTGAAGATCCAGTTGTGAAAGAAAGTGCCAAAGAAGCTATCAACTTCCACCTAAATGTCTGGGTTTATGAGGCAATTGTTGGGGGATTGATTTTTATAACTCTTGGTTTGCTACTACCTATACTGCTGCCTATATTCTTTCTCTTCCATTGGATACCGCCAATTCTGGCTATACTCCAGTCTTTAAGCAATCCAGACCAGAGCTATCGCTACCCGTTTATTTTTCGCCTAGTATAGGCTCTAGGCATCCGCAACTAGTACTCGTCGGCTGAAGTATGCCTACCATTAAACTGACCAAAATTTTTTAGTCGAAGACCTTTATCAGGTGGTAGGCTTATTTATGCCCAATTCTACTAGTAAGGCTCAACATATAGTTGTAGTTGCTTGATGTTCGATATTTCACAACAGTCATAATCTCCCTAGCTGTATAAAAAACTAGAAATAGAGACCTAAGGACAACAGACATTAGGACAGAGGTAAATGTCGCACTTTTCACAAGCTACCTAGAAGTGAGCAGCACGGCGCTAAACCTGCTCTAATCTTTAGATTATTGGGATTGGTCAAAAATTTACCTGTAATTTATGATACACCTCATAAAATATCAGATAGTGCGATCGCTTGCAGAATTATTAACTTCCCAAGATTAAAATTCCAGACTGATCGGTGTAAAACAGGTAAAATCTCAGATGGCAGAAACTCTTTTTTTCAACGCCCTGCGTGCAGCCATTGATGAAGAAATGGCTCATGACTCAGCTGTATTCGTTCTTGGTGAGGACGTCGGTCACTATGGTGGTTCTTATAAAGTCACCAAAGACCTGTACAAAAAATACGGTGAACTGCGGGTTCTAGACACCCCTATTGCTGAGAACAGCTTTGCTGGAATGGCAGTAGGAGCGGCAATGACGGGTCTGCGCCCCATTATTGAAGGAATGAACATGGGCTTTTTGCTCCTCGCCTTCAATCAAATTGCTAACAACGCTGGTATGCTGCGCTATACTTCCGGCGGCAACTTTACAATGCCGATGGTGATTCGCGGTCCCGGCGGTGTAGGCCGTCAGTTGGGTGCAGAACACTCTCAGCGATTAGAGGCTTACTTTCAGGCAGTTCCAGGTCTCAAGATTGTCGCCTGCTCTACAGCTTATAATGCCAAGGGATTGCTTAAGTCAGCAATCCGCGACAATAACCCAGTTCTATTCTTTGAACACGTCCTGCTCTATAACCTGAAAGAAGATCTGCCAGAGTCAGAATACCTGCTCCCCCTAGATAAAGCCGAACTCGTAAGGCAAGGTGAAGATGTCACCATCCTTACCTACTCGCGCATGCGTCACCATGTTCTGCAAGCAGTGCAGAAGTTGGTTAAGGAGGGTTTCGATCCAGAAGTAATTGACCTGATTTCTCTCAAGCCTCTGGATATGGAAACCATTAGCGCCTCTGTTCGGAAAACTCATCGGGTAATTATTGTAGAGGAGTGCATGAAAACTGGCGGCATCGCGGCAGAATTGATAGCCTCAATTAATGACAGACTATTTGATGAACTAGATGCTCCAGTGCTGCGACTATCTTCTCAGGACATTCCTACCCCTTACAACGGCACTCTAGAAAGATTAACAATTGTGCAGCCAGAGCAAATTGTAGAAGCAGTACAGAAGATGGTGGCACTGCGCGTCTAGAGACGTTGTCTGTGTGTTGTCAATTCCCCCCCAAAAGACGCTATTATAGCACTTGTCGCAGATTCTAGGCGAGTCATTACTCGGTACGGCGAAGTATTCCCGTAAAGGGAGAAAATAGGCGGGAACCGTACATAATAATTTCCGCCAATAAAAAAACAACTAAACCCTTACATTAAGGAGGTGCGGCTCTTCTCCTGCTAAATACAGGAGTTTTTGCCGCCTATTTAAAGGAGCGATGGGAAGACAGCAGCGTGTATTGTTATTACTTGCGATCATAGTCCTGGTATGTGCCTCTATCTGGAAAATTACCAGTGATGGCTTTAAGAAAGGATTAGATCTCCAAGGTGGGTCGCAACTAACGATTCAGGTGCAACCAGCTGGGGAGGTTAAACAAATTACGCCACAAGTTTTGGAAGCAGTTCAGAGGGTAGTAGAAAATAGAATTAACGGGCTTGGCGTCTCAGAATCGGTAGTTCAAACCGCTGGCGCTGACCAACTCATAGTGCAGTTGCCCGGTGTTAATGACCCGCAACAAGCAGAACGGGTATTGGGCGGCACTGCACAGCTAGATTTTCGCCAGCAGAAGCCAGGAACAGAGGCAAGGCTGCCGATTGAACAACAGGTGCGACAGGAACTCTTATTAAAGCAGGAGCAGTTGCGAAAGAGCGGCGATGCTCAAGCGATCGCCGATAATCAGGCAGCCATAGACCGCAGTAACAAAGCGATCGCCGAACTTTTTGAAAGCACTGGCTTAACAGGCAAAAACCTCAAAAATGCTAGCCCCCAATCAACAAACGGCAACACTTGGGATGTGGCCATCGACTTTGACTCTCAGGGAGGAGACGAGTTTGCCAAACTTACTAAAAATTTGGCTGGAACTGGTCGCACCATCGGTATTTTTTTGGATCAGGAATTGATTAGCTCTCCTATAGTAGGCCCAGAATTTGCTGAAACTGGCATCTCTGGAGGGAAGGCGGTAATTCAAGGTCGGTTTACAGCCCAATCTGCCAACGATTTGGCTGTTCAGTTGCGAGGCGGCGCCCTCCCAGTACCCGTGAAAGTAGTGGAGATTCGCACGGTAGGAGCGACGTTGGGGAAAGACAGTGTTCAGCGCAGTATCTATGCTGGTGTGGGCGGTTTGGTTTTGGTGTTAATTTTCATGGGCATCTACTACCGACTACCAGGCTTGATTGCTGACATCGCTCTGCTGATTTATGCCCTCCTGACACTAGCCGTTTTTGCGTCAATACCCGTGACGTTGACCTTACCAGGCATTGGTGGATTTATCCTCAGTATCGGTATGGCAGTTGATGCCAACATCCTAATTTTTGAGCGGACGCGGGAAGAATTGCGCGCTGGCAAGACTTTATATCGGTCGGTGGAGGCAGGTTTCTACCGTGCTTGGTCGAGTATTCTGGATAGTCACGTCACTACATTGATTTCTTGTGCCGCCCTGTTTTATTTTGGGGCTGGGTTAGTAAAGGGCTTTGCTCTCACCCTAGCAATTGGAATAGTCGTGAATTTGTTTACAGCCATTACTTGTAGTCGGACATTTCTGCTCTTGACACTTGGATTTCCCAACTTGCGTAAGCCGGAACTCTTTTGTCCGAACTTACCCAATTCCACAAAACTCGGTGAGGCAGCGCGATGAAATTCAGTGTGATCCGGCAGCGAAACTGGTGGTGGGCAGCTTCTACCATACTCATACTTGCTGGTTTGATGGGGATGTTTATTTCCTGGCAACGTCTGGGTGCACCTTTGCGTCCCAGTTTGGATTTTGTAGGCGGTACGCGAATCGAGTTTGAGCTGGACTGCTCAAAACCTGGTAACTGCGACAAGTCCATTACAACAACTGTTGTCCAGGAAGTCATAGATGCTCAGGGTTTGGGTACTAGCAGCATCCAAGTGTTAGGCAACGAACAGCATGCTGTATCAATTCGGACAAAAGCCCTGGATGTCGAACAACGCACTAAGCTACAAACGGCTTTGAGTGAAAAAATTGGAGCTTTCGACCCCGCGAAGACCAGGATTGATACGGTTGGCCCTACTTTAGGGCGTCAGCTATTTACCTCTGGCATGCTTGCCCTGATCCTCTCTTTTGTGGGCATTACCATCTACCTAAGCTTGCGGTTTCAGTTCGACTATGCTATTTGTGCTTTCATTGCCCTGTTTCATGATATCTTGATCACTGTTGGCATTTTCGCCATCTTGGGTCTGGTACAGGGTGTTGAAGTTGATAGCCTATTCCTTGTGGCTATCCTGACCGTTATCGGTTTCTCAGTCACAGATACTGTAGTGATCTACGACCGGATTCGAGAAGTGCTCAACCTACATCCAGAACAGCACATCGACCAGGTTGTAGATGATGCTGTTAATCAAACTCTGACCCGGTCGATTAATACGACCCTTACCGTGCTGCTGACCTTATTTTCCATCTTTTTATTTGGTGGAGAAACCTTAAGAAATTTTGCCCTTTGTCTGATTATTGGGTTTGCCGCAGGTGCTTATTCTAGTATTTTCATTGCCAGTACCTTACTAGCTTGGTGGAGGGAGCGCACATCTCCATATTCTGCACATAAAGCCGTTGTAGCAACGGACGTCGAACCTTCTGATCAGCTCTGATACACTTGCATCTACTAAATATCTAAAGATCTAATGGAGCAGCCTGAAGCACAGACGTCTCAAACAGATGAAGCAAAGACAACTGACTTTAGCCACACCTTTGAGCAGCAGGTACAAAAGCTACATCAGCTCACTATATATGGTCGGTGGTTAGTTGTTGGGTTCTTGTGGGTTAGCGTCGGTATCTGGAGTTTGTGGGGCTTGCGCTACCCAATTAGCCTGTCGCTAGAATATTTTACCTGGGAAGCAGTGCGTTACGGCCTTTTCTACAACTTAGTGCCGACAATTGGCCTGTTTTTATGCATTGGCATGACTACGTCTGTCTTAGTCTGGCAAAGTCGTAATATTCTCCTAGGACTGCCAGCTTATGAAAGGCGACGCCTAGAACAGCAAGTACATCGGATTCGCCAGCAGGGTCC
>CAZZWA010000123.1:0-8926 GCA_964657555.1 uncultured Microcoleus sp. | reverse complement strand
TAACTTTGACGTTCGCAGTAATTGTAACTTTTAAATATGAAGAATATATGCCTAAATATCTTGCGAGGATTGACTAAAATTACTGTTATGACAATTTTGATAACAGTAATTACAGAAATTTTTAATAAGCTAAATATATTTATCAAGCTTACCTGCAAATATGATCAATTGCAAGTTAATGAATTAGTTATATTAATAATACTGCTACTTACTTTTAGTGTCGTCTCCTGGTGGCGGTTGCCTGAGGCAAACGACATCACTGAACGCCAGCTAGCAGAGAAAGCCCTGCAGGAGAGGACGGAAGCAGCGATGCGCTTGCAAAACTTGAAGGAGCGGCTCATTGGCGAGATTGCTTTGCGGATCCGCCAGTCTTTGCATCTTGAGGAAATTCTCGATACAGCTGTAGCAGAGGTGCGAAACTTTCTGGGCGTTGAACGGGTAGCCATCTATCAGTTCAATGTCGGTTTTAACGGTAAGTTCATTGTCGAATCAGTTGCTTCGAGCTGTTTATCAGTCTTAGGAACTGTCATAGAAGAGCCTTATGATAACGAAAAATACATTTGCAAGTTTAAAAATGGACATGCAACTGCTATCGATGATATTCACACTGCCAATTTAGTCCCTTATTGCGTAGAGATGCTGACTAGGCTCGAAATTCGTGCTAATCTCGTCGTCCCCATTGTCTTTGACAGTGAACTGTGGGGGTTGCTCTGCGCTCACCAATGTTCGCAGCCGCGTCATTGGCAGACCTTTGAAATCGACCTGCTCTCGTCACTAGCAACCCAGATAGCGATCGCTATCAAACAATCATTCTTATTTAAGCAGTTGAATCAACGCACCACCCAACTGGAAGCAACCAATAAGGAACTAGAAGCATTTAGCTACTCAGTTTCCCATGACCTGCGTGCCCCTCTGCGTCATATCCATGGTTTCAGCAAAATCTTGCTAGAAGACTGCACCGATCAACTAGACGATACTGGCAAGGACTACCTTAATCGGGTGCTGACCGCTACCCAACGCATGGAACATCTCATTGACGATTTGCTTGAGCTGTCGCAGTTGACAAACACCGAGCTGCGTCGGCAGAAGGTTGACATTAGCCGTTTAGCAAAAGCGATCTGTGACTCGCTTTTATCAAGCCAACCAAACAGACAAGTGGAATTTATGATCCCAGATGGGCTAATGGCTGATGGGGATGAGAGGCTATTGCAGATAGTTTTAGAGAATTTCCTTGACAACGCTTGGAAGTACACAAGCCTCCACCAGAGGGCTCGTATCGAAGTAGGAATTTGGTGGCACCCAGCTGGCTATCCGGTATATTTTGTGCGCGATGATGGTGCAGGGTTTGATATGGCTTATGCCAATAAACTATTTGGAGCCTTTCAGCGCCTGCATACAACAGGTCAGTTCCCCGGTACTGGCATTGGCCTCGCGACCGTCCAACGGATCATTCACCGACATGGTGGGTCAGTGTGGGCGGAAAGTGCTGTGGAGCAAGGTGCAACGTTTTACTTCACCCTAAAGGCTGAGGATTAATATCGTTTCCAGCTGATTCCTAATTATATGAACGGGAGACAAAGGGGAATTCTAATTAAGCAATCAGCCAGGGTAGCCAGATCGCTAAACTTAAAAGAGTCACAAACAGTACTGGGAGTGTCAGAATGATACTGACGCGAACATACTGACCAAGATTGACGTGGAAGCCTTTACGTGCTAGCACATTTAAGCCTAGTAAAGTTGCTAAACTGCCAATTGGTGTGATTTTCGCCCCTAAGTCACCGCCGATTATAGTTGCGTACACCATCGCTTCTCGGACAACTGGGTCAATATCTGTAGCGTCCTTAATTGCTATATCGTTAATTAGCACAGCAGGTAGATTATTCATGACTGAAGATAGTAAAGCGGCCAAAAAGCCAGTTCCCACTGCCGATAGAGTAATTCCCCACTGCGACAGATATATTAAGAAATGACCCACTAAAGCAGTTAAACCAGCGTTGCGAAGTCCAATTACAACTATAGACATCCCTAGGCTAAATAGAATCATTGGCCAGGGTGCTTCACTCAAAACTTTACTTAGGTTGATAGCTCTTTTAGTTGACAGATGAAAACCGCTTCCAGCTAGAACCAGCATAGCTAAAGCTCCTAACCAGGTAACCAAAGAAACTGGAATACCCAAAGGTTTCGCTAAGAAGTAGCCAATCAGGAGCAACCATAAAATAATAAAGCTCCCATGAAAAACCAGGCGATCGCGAATGACGCCCTGATAAATTGGCATCAGACGGGTGAGGTTGTATGTTGGAGAAATGTATGATTCAAAGTAAAACCAGAGTACTCCTAAACTGGCAAATACCGTCACAAAATTGATTGGCACCATCACCAAGGCATAGCGGAAAAAGGAAGTATTGAAATAATCAGATGTAATGATATTGACCAGATTACTAATTGGTAGTGGCAGACTGCTGGCATCGGCAATGAAGCTAGTAGCCATGATAAATACTAGAGTAGCATTGCGACTAAAACCCAATATCAATAGCATTTCCATCACTGTTGGCGTCCAAACCAAAACAGTGCTGTAGTTGGTCAACAGTGCTGTCAAAACTGCCCCTAACAGTACCACTAAGCAAAATAGGAACTGACCTCTGCCAATAACTAATCGGGCAAGCTGAAATGCCAGCCAACGGAAAACACCGGCTTCATCTAGAATTAGAGAAATAACGACAAGCGCCGCTAGGGAAAGAGTGCCATTCCAGACTAGACCCCAAGCTTCAGCAATGTTTTGCCATTTGACTACGCCTGTTGCCAGAGCTAAGAGCGCTCCGAGCGCCGCACTAAATTCTATTTTCAGTCCTCTTGGCTTCCCGATCACAAGGATGATAGTGAGAAGAAAGATGGCAACCGGCCAAAGGGGAGAGGCTGTAAGGGTCTTCACTGTGAGTGAAGCGTAGCCGACTGCTGGTGTTGTCATCAAAACCATTTCTTCCACTATTTTTAGGGAGTCATAAAATAGAGTTTTGAATGGTCATTTTTAAGTTAAATCCCTATATCCTTCGCTTTGTAGGTTGAGTATTGAGTTAAACAAAAAAATCAACACTCAACCTACAAAACTCTTCTTAGTGATTCACTGAATTTGGTATCACTTTTTTAGGCCAACACCTTGGGAAAAGTCATAACTTAACACAGCAACTGCCAATTGCTTTCCTGATACATCAGCTGGCATGAGATTAAGAGTGTCCCCACTGATGCGTTGCACTTGCTTGCCATTCATCAAAGTTAAAAATTCATCTACGGGAACAATATCGCATTTACTAGCATCAGCTGCTTGCGTCCGATATTGAGTGGGAATAACCAGCTTGGGATTCAGGATTTGTAGAGCTTGCACTGCTTCGGTTGGTGTATAAGCTTTAGGGCCACCACCGACTGGGATCAGCGCCAAATCAGGACCTGCCATCAGAATTTTCTGCTCAATCGCAATTGGTCCTGCGGCTCCTCCCAAGTGCAAAACATTGATTCCTCCTTGAGTCCAGCGCCAGGCAATGTTGGTGCCAAATCGACGTCCACCGACACGATCGTGGTCCATAGCAATTCCCTGGATTTGTACGCCTTGTTGTAGTTGGTAGACACCCGGTTCATATAGTATCTTCTGCTGACCCGGCAGGTCTTCAGCGGCTCCTTCATCCAACAACTGGCTGCTGATCAATACCACATCTGCCGCCACCTTGGGTGGCCGATACCCAGACGTGCAGCCAATTGTCCGAAAGGGATTTACCAGAATTCGCAAACCACTGCCAGTAAACAGAAAGCAGGTATGCCCTAGCCATTGCACTGAAAGCCCACCACTGGGCGTCTGCGCCGCCTGATATTTCTCAAATCCAGAAGCTAAGCCTGTCAAGCTAGCTGCGAACAACCCTGTTCCCGCATAGCGCATCAACTGTCGCCGTTTCATCAGATTTTAGTCCTTAGTCATTGGTGATTATTTTCATAACCAACAACCACTAAAGCGATTCCAGGAAGTTTCGCAACAGATGCTTTCCTGAAGTTGTTAGAATACTCTCTGGATGAAACTGGACGCCTTCGATATGCGGATAGTTCCGGTGTCGGACGCCCATAATTGTCCCATCTTCAACCCAAGCCGTAATTTCTAGAGTATCTGGACAAGTTTGTTTGTCGATCGCCAGACTATGATACCGGGTAGCGGTAAAAGGATTCTCTAATTCTCGGAAAACTCCGATGCCAGTGTGATGAATTTGGGAAGTTTTGCCATGCATCAACGTCGGAGCAGAGACAATTTTGCCGCCGAAGACCTGACCAATGCTTTGATGCCCCAGGCAAACGCCCAAAATTGGCAGCGTCGCTCCCATCTGTTGAATCAACTCCAGGGAAATACCAGCATCTTCTGGACGCCCAGGACCAGGGGAAATGACAACCCCGTTTGGTTGCATCTGGCCAACTTGCTTGCAGGAAATTTCGTCATTGCGGTAAACCTGAATATCAGCTGCTACCGGCAACTGCGTGCCCAACTCTCCCAAGTATTGCACCAAATTATAGGTAAAGCTGTCGTAGTTATCAATAACGAGAATCAAAACTCATACTCCTTACTGTTATTAGTCATGACTCAAGAACAGTTACAGGTTAGCAGGTTGCAGAGTTCAACTTTCAACCTTCAACCTTCAACTTCAGCTTTGGACGCAGGACTAGTGACCACTGACTAATAATGCAGTCTGAATCAAAGCAACCAGAGGTGGTAGTAGTAGCGACCCAGCCACCAGCATTGCGGCTAATGCGGCAATCAACACAGCGCCAGCAGCACAGTCTTTAGCAATTTTGGCCAACTCATGGTAAGTATGCTTAACCGTTAAGTCAACAACTGACTCAATTGCTGTATTCAATAATTCTAGAGCCAGCACCAGCGCACTCGTCAGCACAATCACTGCTATTTCCACTAGCTTCAGATGCAAGAATACGCCCAGGCTAAGCGCCAAGGTACCTATGATTAGGTGGATGCGAAAGTTGCGTTGAGTTTGAAAAGCGTAGCTGAGTCCGGACCAGGCATATTTAAAACTAAGTAGTAAATTGGGAGCAATTTGCCAAGCTAACTCCCTGTTGGGTTTCACAGACCTAGCAGGGCGCTCCAAGGCTGGTGTTGAGAGTTCTTGAGACATAGACATAGGACTAGAATATAGGGGATTGTCAGCCGACGGTTTGGTGCTTTCTAAGGAAACTCGCTTTTGATTCAACTTCATAACTGAAAAAGTGGAGTCCAGAAAACAATCGTACAATCTGCGCCACAATAAATGGGAGTCTAGCCTGTTTGAATAGAAAGACCGATCATATGCAACAAAATTTCCTGCTGATTCAGCATTTGCTCCAGGCTATCTTCATCGGGGTGATCCCAGCCTAGAAGATGGAGCAAGCCATGGGCGGCTAACCAGGCTAGCTCTGTTTTTAATGAATGCCCCTGTTGTTCAGCCTGTCGATGAGCTGTTTCAACGGAAATCACAAGATCACCAAGATAAAGAGGTGAGGAGGCTGATAACTCATCTGGCTGAGGATAGTCTACCTCTAAAGCTGCAAAAGCTAAAACATCCGTCGGTTGATTCTGGTAACGGTACTCGGCATTAAGCGCTTGAATTTCCCGATCATCGGTGAGGCGCAGGCTGAGTTCATATATGGTCTTAGTTCCTGCCTCCCCTGCTAAAGGCGTAGCTGGTTGCACGGTTTCCAGCCATCGGCAAAACCAAATCTGCCAAGTTTCATCCCCCATAGCAGCGTTTGATTCCTCAGGCTGAGCTATAGCTGATTGAGAACTAGTGAAGAAACAATCCTGCACGTTTATTTCAACTTGCACGCAGTTAACAGTCTCCTTAATAGCGATGCTATGACTAACGAGTTAAGTAAGCAAGGCCAATGATCAGAGTCAATAGACCAATGGTTGTAAGTACAAAATGTTGCAGAGAAGTACTGCCCTTACGTACCATATTACGCATTGCCAGCTTAACGTAGCTGGGTTGGGCTTTGGCTGAGGCCGATGCTGGTGCCAGGTCGGTTTTAGCATCATTTTGCTTCGTTGCTGGAGTTGCTGAGGCTTGGTTTGCTGACGATGAGTTGGTCATAGTGAATTTAGCGACTTTGGATCTTGACTTCTCCTCGTTCTCTGAAGTCTGAGAGGAGGATCTGTAAGCATGTAGTATTTTGCTATTTATTGTTTGGTGTAAACTAGCAAGTCTGAATCAGCGAATAGAAAAAGTTAAGGTTAAGAGCGAAACAACACAAGGATTCAGTATAATCGTAGCGTAGCACTAGTAAAATTGTTTGCGTGTTTTGTAGGCTCAGCGCGATCGCTAAGCTTAACGAAGCTGGTAGAATGCTGAGATGAGCAGTAGGGTGACTAAGATAGGGCAAACGTTTTATGGTTTGTGATGGTACTAACCCATGAAAGATTGTCTGTAGTAACTTACAAGTGTCGTGCAACGCCCATGTAAAGCCTGTTACCATGCTCAGCTAATTAGCACAGACAAAGCTGCTGCCTCTTGTGTGTATAGCTCAGCTAGCCCAATTTCAAGCTGAAAGATTAGAAATCTAACTATAATCCATGTAGGCGATGTAGGCATAGATAGGGGAAGAGAGGTGTAAGGCAAAAGTTTTACGCACAGTTCTGATGATCATTCAGTTGCTCCTAGGTTCAGTAATTGCATCTGCAAGAGCGGTTATTTACCATTTTAAATTCTAGTAAAAGTAAATTTAGTCATGGCAAACCAGACAATCTTGGTGACGGGCGGCGCGGGTTACATAGGTTCTCACGCAGTTCTATCATTGCGAGAAGCAGGGTATGAGGTGGTGATTTTAGACAACTTAGTCTACGGTCATCGTGATTTGGTAGAGACAGTACTCAAGGTAGAACTAATTCAGGGAGATACCGGAGATCGGGCACTGTTAGACCAGCTCTTTAAAACGCGAGAATTCGCTGCTGTCATGCACTTTGCTGCCTATGCTTATGTCGGTGAATCGGTAAGTCAACCAGCCAAGTACTATCGCAATAATTTAGTAGGAACTCTAACGCTGCTAGAAGCGATGCTTGATGCAGGAATCAAAAACTTCGTTTTTTCCTCGACCTGTGCTACTTACGGAGTGCCGCATCAGATTCCTATTCCCGAAAGCCATCCTCAGCACCCTATCAACCCCTACGGTATGAGTAAGCTGATGGTTGAGCAAGTCCTCAGAGATTTCGAGCACGCCTATGGCTTGCAATCAGTACGCTTTCGATATTTCAACGCTGCTGGAGCCGATCCTCAAGGTCGTTTGGGAGAAGATCATGATCCTGAAACCCACCTTATCCCTCTGGTGCTATTAGCTGCAATGGGCAAGCGGGACAGCATATCGATCTTTGGCACCGATTATGACACCCCGGATGGCACTTGCATTCGAGATTACATCCATGTCTACGACCTGGCACAAGCCCATATTCTGGGATTAGAGCACTTGCTTAATGGGGGAGCAAGTGAGGTCTTCAACTTGGGTAATGGCAAAGGCTTTTCAATTCGAGAGGTTATTGAAGTTGCCCGCACCGTCACTGGCCGACCTATTTCTGTTATTCAGGCTGACCGTCGTCCAGGAGATCCTCCAGCTCTCGTGGGTGGCGCTGAAAAAGCACAGCGTCTTTTGGGTTGGCAACCCAAGTACTCTGACTTAGAGTCTATTTTGGAACACGCTTGGCAGTGGCATCAGAAGCGACATAGGGGTTTGTGAACTAATTCTGTAACCAATGTAAACAGGTTAAGTATACCCCTGAACATCAGGCGTAAGCCGACTTTGACATGTAAGCGGTTCCTGGTCGAGGCATGGAAGCAATATCAACAAACCGCTTTCTCATGTAGGCGAGTCCAAAAGTTCAAGGTCTGATTCCCCGGCAGAGCAGTTCTCCGTTCTCCCAGAAGCTAGGAAAGATTGCTCAGATAAGTCATTTAGAACTAAAAGCTATCCCCAACTCCTAACCTGAATTCCCCGACTTTAGCGAAGCGTAATGGGTGCATCCCAATTTTGCAAAAATAATCCGTAGTGCGAGCATCTTGCTCGCTTGTATTGTAGGTGAGCAAGATGCTGACACTACGAATTTACAGAAACGGGATACTCCCAGCGTAATCGGGGGAGTGGCTCAAAACCCTATCTTTCCCAATTCACGTTTTCTTTTTTCACGATCGCGGGTACGCCAGCCGCAAGTGTTTTTGGGGGAATATCTCGATTTACCACCGCCCCTGCTGCAATGACAGCACCGTCACCAATCGTGACACCTTTCAAAATTGTTGCATTCATCCCAATCCAAACATGATTGCCTATTTTAATCGGACTTGAAATTTTTTGGTTGGAGTTAAGCTTGTGATTGTCACTATCTCGGATAGTCACATGTTCGGAGATGGCAACGTCGTAGCCAATATCGATTGCTTCAAAGCAACATAGCCTGAGATTACTACCAATATAGCCGCTGCCTAAAACGACTTTTGCATTACGGTTGATTGAAATAATGCTCCCAGTAAAGATGGCGAAATCTCCCTGCACTAGCAAGTGAGAATCTTGTTTCATCATCAGTTGAGAAGGCAGATAAATCTCGTTCGGATACTGAATGCCAAATTCAAACCTATTTTGGCATTCTACCCTAGCTTGTTTGTTTAAATGTAAATGTACATTCCTATAAAATCGAACATTTTTAGAGCGTATTTTTGCACACATATAAAATGTCTGTACAGGGTTAATGTTTTTTAGTGTTCGTAGCTTTTCTAATTGATTTATAAACATAAAATATCTACAAAGGGCAATTCTATTGGTAAAGAATACCGACAAACGGAACGCCGTTCTCACAATTCCAGCTTTCGATATCAAAAACCTATTATAGTGCGTCGAAATGAGTCGTGAAAACTGGTTGGCGTATTTCCTA
>CAZZWA010000122.1:7270-14007 GCA_964657555.1 uncultured Microcoleus sp. | reverse complement strand
TGCATAAAGATAAAAATTGCTGTAAGTGTCATTGGTCAAAAGGTTATTAGTCAACCAATGACTCAGGACGACCTGAACGAAAAACTTACTTTATAGCCGAAAAAGAGACTGGATGAAGATTCTTCCAGTTCCTATTGGACTAATCAAGGACTATGCAATTTAAGTATGAAACCGCGCATCAGTATTAGAACTACTTAGAATTCATTACTATCCGGCCAGTCTGATTGACTATTTGCTTCTTCTGGCAGGTAATAGTTGCTGGCGACTTCCAGCTCTGACATATCATCATCGATATAAAAGGTGGCTTGAATAGGGCCATAGCATTCCTGAATCGCATCCTCAATGCGCTCAGCAATCTTTGGCGCGAGAATTCTAACCTCTGGATGCAGAATCAGGTGCATCTGCACGTACACTAGACGCCCGACAACACCCCGTGACTGAATTTGGTAACAGTGAGTCACGCCGCCAACCTGACGAGCGATTTGAGCCAGCACTTCTGGGGCGATCGCTGTCGGCTGCACCAGTTGGGGTAACTGAAAGCACAACACACCCCAATAACTCACAACAACCAGAATCACTAACAAAACGGCTACCAGCAGGTCAAGCCAAATAACCCCCCACCAAACGCCTAATAACCCCACCAGTAACAGGATCGTCAATCCCACATCCTTTAGTATTTGTCTGGCATTGAAGCGTAGCGCAAGGCTGTTGAGAGCTTTAGCCTTGTAGAACCCCAATAAGGCTATACCGAGGCTGGCAACCAAAACAACACTCAGCAGATAAATTAGGGGTAAACTGACACGAACGGGAAAGGGCAAAATTCCGCCATGAGTAGCAGATTCTAGCTGCTGTGCTGACATCCCCACCAAAGTTAAGCAAGCAAAACCCAAAAACGCTGCAAACAGCAGCACTACCACAGTTTCCCTTTTACTATGAGCAAAGACTTCCCTTCTTGTTTGGCGATCAGGCGCTGTCATAGTGAGCAAGCTCAGAAGGATACTGAAGCTAGTAATTAGGGTATGCAGCGACTCTGCTAGGATACTCAGCGATCGCGTTGCCCAACCCGCTGAAACTTTGACTGACAAAACGAACAATGTCAGCCAAAGAGTCACGAATAAAACCAGACGACTCGCACGATAGCGATTTTGTGCTTTGGTCATGGCCTGAGGGCTAGCATGGCATTTTCCCCAACATTATCGGTCATTATGTCAGTTCTATTCTGCTCATGTTGCATCCAAATAGCTCGGCTCTTCACTAGCTTTCTCAAGCGGAGCAATGCCTGCTAACCTCTAAGGGAAATACTCCTGGAATCAGGAATAAATTATGCAAAAAACTTCTACTGTTAAACTTTTGAGTGAGCAAGGCTCTGTGCTTTCTCTTGCTTCAAACATTCGATTGCTGGTGCTAGACATTGATGGCACCATTGCTGGTAAATCCAACCAAATTCGGGAACCTGTCAAGCAGGCGATTTGGGCAGCTCAAGCGAAAGGCATCTTTGTGGCGCTTGCTACTGGTCGCATGTATTGTTCTGCCTTGCGCTTTCATCAAGAAGTTGGCTCTAATCTGCCGCTGTTAGCTTATCAGGGAGCTTGGATTCAAGACCCCGCAACGGGTCAATTCTACCGCCACTGGCCTGTCTCTCAACAAATAGCCTGCCAATTGCTAGACCATTTTGAGCAACCTGAACTGCGATCGCTACTTTCCGTCCACTTCTACATAAACGACCAGCTGTATGTCCGAGAAATCACACCAGCAACGCAAATCTACGCTGAGCGCTCTAGCATCCAGCCAATTCCAGTTGGCGACCTCCGTAGGGCCTTAATAGGTGATGATGGGCGAGATGTCTACCCTACAAAAGTTTTAGCTCTTAGCGATGACTCTTACTTAATCGAGCACTTATTGGGGACACTACGAAAGCAATACACGCCAGCTGAGCTTTACTTGACAAAATCTGTGGCAACTTTCTTTGAAGCAACCAACCCAGACGCTAATAAGGGAGTAGCTGTACGTTATTTAGCTGAAGAATTGCTCGGCCTCAGTGCTAGCAACGTTATGACAATCGGCGATAACTTTAACGATGTAGAAATGCTCGAATATGCTGGCTTTGGGGTAGCAATGGGTGATGCACCTACAGAGGTTCAGGCGATCGCGCAATGGGTCGCTCCTAGTGTTGAGCAAGATGGAGCTGCCGCCGCGATTGAAGCATTCCTGCTCTGATTAGTTTTGGCACACTGGAGTTAGATTTGATCAACAGACCGCCAAGCGAGCTGCAAGATCTATCCTCAACCCACTCCTACAAATACTTGAAATCAGAAAGGGAACCGACGACTGGCCGTGTTTCGTCTCGGTTCCCTCACTGGTTCGCTCCTCACACGAATGCAATACTAATTGATTTTTCCTAGCTTGTCAACACCCTTAATGAAATCTTCCACATTTTCTCAAAGCTGCTCCCTAAAGTTCCTCTGGTGCGCAGACGCCTAGCCAATTTTCCAGCAGTGATTGCAGAAGTAAGCGAGTGACAGCTACTAACCCCAATCTCGCCTGAGCTAGCTGTGGCTGCTGTATCTTCACTTCGTCAAAAATCCTCACCCGGCGATAAAAGCTCTCCATGGCCTCGGCAAACTTTATCCCCGCTGGTTGGTTGCAGGTGCTGAGTTCGTCTAGTATCCCCAACAACTGCACAATGAGGTGCCGTTCATCTGGATGCACCAGATACAGTTGCCGCTCCCCATTGAGCCAAGGAATTGGGTTTGGCTCAATTACCTGCCAGCGTAGGGACTTTGCCTGCATCTCTATAGGGGTGTGGGTACTAAGAGTGATTAAACCCTCTTGGTGACCCAAGCGAAGCAGCGAACAGCAGCGAGCATGGGCATACTGTATGGGAAACAGACAGGGAACTGTGGGGCTGTGGGGCAGAGGAGAATTAAGATATACACTCCCCTCATTGACCCTAATCCCCATCTCCCACTCAACTGGAAGCGATATCAAGGATTGCAACCAAGCGGCTATTCCCTGATCGGTCAGATAGAAATCAATCCATCCGGGGGGAACTACCTCAATAGTGAAGCTTATGACAGCCCGACAGTCGCTGTCTTGAGTGAGCTTTGGCAAAAAGGTAACCAGACATGTTGCCAGGTCAACAGCACTCTGGTTGCAGACGTTGGCTAGCTTAAGTGCAATCGCACATCGGTATAGTACGCGAGTATAATCTTGTTTTCGGTGAAAGGAAATTGCCTCAGAGGTCAGCTTAGCAAAGGAGACCACGCTGTCTGCTGGCTGTCCCAACTTTTGTGTGTATAAATCGATTGCTGCTTGCATCTGTTGCTGCAAAATCTGCTTAACAGCAAAGAAACGACCGTCTGGTATATCCACCATAGTTCTCAATTTAGCCCCGACCTAAAACAAAGACGAGAAGTTACGAAGTTAGAAGTATTTTTTGCTACCTTGAAGTTTATGTACAATTTATAGAAGACTCACACGTCTTAAACCAGCCACCTATGCAATCACCACCCTCCCAAACAGAGGCATCTCGACCCTTTCTAACCTGGCAAAGGATTCTTGACTGGGCACAGGAGCACTACCGATTTCGCACATTCAGTAAAGATGAGCGAATTCCCGCCCGTCCGGGACTGCTGTATTTAGTGCAACGAGGAGCTATCCGCCTAGTAGGTACAGCTCAAGTCAGTGCTAACCCTAGTGGAAATTCGCGATTGCCACGCCAGACCACCGAAGAAGCTTTTTTAGGCTTTGTTGGTGCGGGACAGCCTTTTGAAATTGTGGCGCAGTCGCCATTTACACTTCAGGCTTCCGCCCATGTCGATCAAACTTCTGTGCTGTGGATGTACTGGCATGACCTCGACAATTGGCCTCACTTCCGACGAGAAGTTTTGGATGCATTTCGCTATCAGCATCAGCGCAAGCTGCTGTGGCTGAGTACACTGGGACAGCGGCGAACAATTGACCGACTGTTGGGATTTCTGACACTGTTGATTGAGGAGTATGGTGAACCCTGCGATTCCGGTTACTGCCTTCCCTTTCCCTTGACCCACGCCCAAATTGGTAGCGCTATTGGTTCTACCCGCGTCACTGTAACCCGCTTAATGGGTAAGTTACGCCAACGTGGATTAATTCGCACTCAGGATGATAGTTTGCTGTGTTTGCCTGCTGATTCGGTTGTGAATCGCTAGCGGATGCGGACAAAGCCAGCCTTGGCAATCAGTTCCTGCCCTTGGGTCGATAGTAGCAAGTTGGCATAGGCAACGCCCGCTTGCTGCTCTATTTGACCGTTTTGTTTGACTATTACAAACAGGTTACGGGTAATCGGATACTGGCCTTTTTGAAAGGCATCAATATTCAACTGATTGCGTTTAGTAGGACACTCCTGAAGAGATACGAAGGGTTCTTGGTAGGGCGGTACTAAATTACTAGCCTGACGGCCAATTGGTAGGGGTTTAATCTTACATTGCGGTACTACCTCTGGTGCTGAAGCAAAGTAAATTCCCCCGGCGTTACTGATGAGTCTTCGTAGTGCTTCGGTGGTAGTGGAGACAAACTCCACATTTTTACCAAAAGGTTGACCGCCGAGAATATCTTCAACAAACAATTCAACTGTACCACCAGAGTTACTCGGTCGCGAATAGGGTTTTACTGGCACATTCGGGCCGCCCAACTGTTGCCAATTAGTAACCTTACCTGTATAAATAGATTTCAGCTGGTCTAATGTCAAACCTGAAATATTTAAGCTTGGGTTAACAGCTATTGCTAAGCCATCGATGGCAACGGGAATTTGTTGAAGACTAAAACCACGCTGCTTTGCCTGATTATACTCTTGGTCGAGCAAGGGTCGGGAAGACTGGGCAAAGGTAAGTTGGCTGTCTAACAGCATCTTGATACCTGCACCCGAACTGGGAGGAACGCCAGTCGGATTGAGATAGCGCAGTTGAAACTTCGACTGCGCCTTTTGAATAGCTTGGTCTACGTCGCCACGAATGGGTGCCCAAGAAGTACTGCCACCATAGCTAAACAGTCCAGAAGGGATATCCTGCACCTGAGCAAAGCTTTCGCTAGTAGATTGTCCTGATGGGTTGGACGAACTAGTCGGCGTTTGGGAAGTAGAACTACTGCTACTGGGTTTGGATGAATCACCGAACTTAAAACCAGATTTGTTGGTAAACCACCAAAAGCCACCAGCTACTAATGCAGCTGTAATCAAGAAGGCTAAGACCAAAACTGTTGTTTCGTTTTTCTGAGACATAATCCAATTTGCTGTTTGTCAATAAGGCTGGACTGTTCAAGGTCATAGCACAAAAACTGGTGACGACATATGGAGCGATCGCAAATGCTTTGTATGCTGTGCTCCTCCTCGCCGTCTTTGCTCAACGGAGGCGGACAAACCCTGCCTTTGTAATTAATTCCTGGCCTTGAGCTGTGAGCAACAAATTTGCATACGCTTCGCCTGCCTGTTGGTCAATTTGACCATTTTGTTTGACAATCACGAATAATCTACGGGTGATCGGATAGCTTCCATTTTGAAAGGCACTCGCGTTCAGCTGGTTCTTCTGGTTTGGGCACTGAGAAAGGGGGATAAAAGGCTCTTGGTAGGGGGGAATAAGTTCACCCGCTTGGCGACCTAGAGGCAGGGGCTTAATAGAACACTGGGGGACAACTTCGGGAGCTGAGGCATAGTAAATAGCAGCTGGATTTGCAGATACTTGTCTTAAGGCTTCAGTTGTTGTAGAGATCAACTTAACGTTGGCACCAAGCTGCTGATTCGCTAGGACATTGGCCACAAAGAATTCCACAGTGCCACTGTCTTGAAGCCGACGGGAGTAAGGCGTGATTGGTAAATTTGGGCCACCGACTTGATTCCAGTTGGTAATCTTGCCAGTATAAATCTCCTGAAGCTGAGCAACCGTTATCCCTGGGATGTTGAGGTTGGGGTTGATGGCGACGGCAATCCCATCAATTGCCACTGGGATCGATTTCAAGCTAAAGCCTCTAGTTTGAGCCTCCTGATACTCCTGACTTTGAATGGGTCGAGAGGATTGGGAAAAAGCCAGTTGATTATTTAGTAACATCTTGATGCCAGTGCCAGAACCGGGGGCTTCGTTAACAGGCTCGGTGTAGCGTAACTGAAACTGCGGCCAAACCGTTTGCATCGCTGGATCGACTTCCCTGCGGATGGGTGCCCAAGTCGTGCTGCCGCCATAGCTGAATAGACCACTTGGGACACCTTGAACTTGAGCAAAAGTTTCAGTGGTGGATTGTCCGGATTGTTCAGGGGGATTGTTGAATAAGCCACTCTTGCCAATGCCAGACTGGCGGGTAAACCACCAAAAGCCACTTCCTACTAACCCAGCTGTAACTAGGAGTGCTAAAACCAGAACAGTCGTTTCGTTTTTCTGGGACATGTGCAAATTTCTAAGTAGACTCTGGAGAGCAAAAACTCTTGACTGTAAACAGTTTAAAGTCCAAAGTCTAATATCTAAAGTTTAATGTCTGCGTTAGCGGATTCTCACAAATCCGGCCTTCTCAATTAGCTCTTGGCCTTGAGGCGTTAGCAGCAAGCTTGCATAGGCTTCCCCAGCCTGCTGGTCTATCTGACCATTCTGCTTGACAATCACAAATAGATTGCGAGTAATAGGGTACTGACCGTTTTGGAAAGCATCTGCGTTCAGCTGATTGCGCTGTGCTGGGCATTGAGAAGATGGGACGAAAGGATTTTTGTAGGGAGGAAC
>CAZZWA010000122.1:0-7170 GCA_964657555.1 uncultured Microcoleus sp. | reverse complement strand
TGTCGGTTTGATTATGGACTGCAATCGCTCGGTAAACCACCATAAGCCACCAGCCACTAATGCAATCGTTGCCAAAAGGGCCAAAAGCAAAACCACTGATTCATTGCGTTGGGACATTGGTAGTTGCAAACCCTACATGAGCTTTTTTAACATCCCTAGACCAGCTTAGAAAAGATTAGACAGCAACTGGTAAATGAGTCGAAATAGAGCCGTCAATGCGATCGCCAATGCGCCAGCAAAAACGGTGACCAATAGAACCCCCAATATAACTCCTAGAATTGAATTCTGAAAGCCCAAGCCAAGAATCGCCGTATGCAACCTTGGGATTAATAAGACAAGAAAGGTTAAAAAAACAATAATCGGCAGATCCTTGCCTTCCAGAATGCGGCGGTATTGGAGATATGCTAACAACCCCAAAGCCATTCCCACTAATCCCGCGCTCAAACCTGGCGATCCCAGCAGACTACTCAAAGCGATCGCCAGCAACCCACCCTCAAACCCAGTAAAAGCTGCTGCAAATAAAGTTTCCAGCAGGGAAAATCTGGGTCTGGATATAGGAGGTTGAGGCGGAGAGACAACCACAGGTGTTTGTAGCGGCTGTGGTGGTTGTGTTGGTGGAACCATTGGTGGCACATAGCGGGCGGGCTGTTGAGGTGGTTGTGTTGGTGAAACCATTGGTGGCACAGCTTTCGGAGTGAGAGCATCTAGCACTTCTTCGGCTGAACCAAAGCGGCGATTCGGTGCTGCTTGGAGCATCCGGTCTAGGATCTCTGCTAGGTCGTCGCTCACCTGAGCTTGATTTCTCCAATTCCACTGATTGTTGTAGGAATCAAATAGCTCGGTTGGCAGCTTACCAGTTAGCAACGTTAAGCAAGTAACAGCCAAGGCATACAAATCCGTTGACGGGTAAATTTCACCCCCAGCCATCTGCTCTGGTGGGGCAAACCCCATAGAATAAATTCCCGTTGAAGAACCACTGTGTCCCCCGGCTGGCGCTCCCTTCGTCGCTTGCTTAACTGCACCAAAATCCAACAAATAAAGCCGACCTGTAAGATCGCGCATGATGTTGGAGAGCTTGATATCCCGATGGATAGAACCATTGTCATGGACAAACTTCAGGACGGGGAGAATTTGCCGCAGCACTTCCAACACATCGTCTTGTGAGAACTTTCCTTTCTGCGCTAGTTCTTGTTCTAAGGTCTGGCCATCAATAAATTTCTGCACTAGGTAGAAAAACTTGTTTTGCTTTCCGGATTGGAGGCTGGGTACTGTGATGTCAAAGAAAGCAAACAAATCGGGAATTTGAGGGTGGCTGCCCAGTTCTTCTAAAACTGCTCCCTCCCGTTCAAAGAGATTTTGAGCAATTTGTAACTGCTGAGGGGTTAAGTCTCCAGAGGGCTGAAACTGTTTGACTACGCATCGACGCATACCTGGAGTCCGGCGATCGCGTGCCAGAAAAGCTGCCCCAAATCCCCCCCGCCCCAGCAACTTTGATGGCAGATAGCGACCATCCAAGAGCAGTGGCATTCCACAAGTCGTGCAATACTTCTGCTGCACCGTCTTGAGAGTGTCATTATCATCGAGATCGGTAAAAAAGTTGAGAGGTCGTGGGCAGCTGGGACGGGTGCAGTAAATTTCCATGAGGAGTGAGCGATCGCTTGGTCAAAAGGTCATCGGTCATTAGTTAGTGGGTAGTAGCGAATAATAAATAATAACTAACAACTAGCAAGAGACTAAGGCCTAAGACAAATGACTAAAACTGATGTTAACTTCCGGCACCGTTTGGTGTCGCTGTCTTGAGAGCTTCAGTAGACAGTGACGACTGCTCCACAACCTTGTACCATCCTGGGGTGGCAAAGTGGGGCAATATCTCCTGGCTAAAGGCTTCTGCCGCCTTAGAACGGTAGCGATTGGGGTTGACAATTACTGACAGCGTCCGCTTCACCACCACATCCTCAATATGAGCGCTGTGGAGTACGCCCATCTGTAACTCTTTTTCAATTGCCGAGAGGGAGACAAAAGCAGCTCCCAAACCTGCTTGAACAGCATTCTTAATCGCTTCAATCGAGTTAAGTTCCATTTCAACTTTGAGACAGCGGGTGTCAATGTCGCAACGACTCAGCACTTGGTCAATGACTTTGCGGATTGTTGACTGAGAGTCTAAGGCAATAAACTGCAATTTATAAAGGTCTTCTCTCTGAATAACGTGAAACTGAGCCATAGGATGAAAAACTGGCAATATTAATGCCAGCTCATCTTCTGCGTATGGAATAATTTCTAAGGCGTCTTGCAGTTCAGAAGGAACTTCCCCCCCGATAATCGCTAAGTCTACTTGGCCATTAGCGACACTCCAAGCAGTGCGCCTGGTAGAATGAACATGCAATTGCACCGCCACATCCGGATAGTGTTGTCGAAACAACCCAATCATTCGGGGCAGTAAATACGTCCCTGTCGTCTGAGAAGCACCAACAATCAGGGTGCCGCCTTGGAGATTTTGCAGATCCTCAATGGCACGACAGGTTTCCTGGCAAAGCGTCAGAATTTTCTCCCCGTAGCTGAGGAGGAGGTGTCCCGCTTCGGTCAGTTGGGCACGACGTCCCCCCCGGTCGAATAAGGGCACATCTAGCTGCCGCTCTAAGTTTTGTACCTGTAAACTAACAGCAGGTTGCGAGACATACAGGCTATCAGCGGCGCGCTTGAAGCTTCCTTCAGCGGCGATCGCTTTGAGAATGCGGAGTTGGTCTAGAGTGAAAGGAAGGTCAGACATACTGCATCAATCTGAAAGGGGAAAGAACCCTGGAGGCAACCAATAATTGCAGGAGAGGGGGCTTGACAAGCGATTTATTGCCCACTCGGTTGTCAAGCCTCTTAGTCATCGACAGTAACACAACAAGAGATCAAGTCCCTCAGAGAATTCTGTGACGTTTTCCTTCTTAATAAAATCGATGATGTCTTTCAACTGGCTTTCCTCCAGCCATTTCATTATGCTGGGGCTGTTGCTGTTGTTCGCGATCGCTCACAGTGGCTTAGCATCGCTGCGGTTTTGGGGCGAAAAACAAATTGGCGCAAGGCTCTACCGTATTCTCTTTGCCATAGTCAGCCTTCCTTTGGCTGTAGTATTGATTGTTTACTTCTTCAATCATCGCTATGATGGCCTGCAACTTTGGCAAGTTCAGGGTATTGGAGGCGTTGGCACAACCGTTTGGGTAACCTCAGCCATTTCCTTCTTGTTTCTTTACCCAGCTACCTTTAACCTGCTGGAAATTGCCGCTATTGAGAAACCGCAAGTCCACCTGTACGAGACTGGCATCATTCGCATTACTCGTCATCCCCAGATGGTAGGACAGGTAATTTGGTGTATTGCCCATACACTTTGGATTGGCACCACCTTTACTTTAGTCACCTCAGTTGGTTTGGTACTACATCATTTATTCGGTGTCTGGCATGGTGACCAACGTCTTTTAGCTCGTTATGGTGAAGCCTTTGAGGCTGTAAAAGCTCGCACCTCAATCATCCCCTTCCTGGCAATTATCCAAGGACGTCAAACATTAAATTTATCTGAGTTTCTCCGTCCTGCCTATTTGGGTATTGCTGGTTTCGTCCTATTACTGTGGTGGTCACATTCCTGGTTGATTCAGGTAACTGCAAATCTCAACTGGTAATTCAGTAATTCTGCTTATACATATGCTCCCAAATCGATGTAGCATGATCCCAAGTAGCTAGAGCTAAGAAGAGCTGACAGAGTTGAGCAGGAGGCAAGAAGAGAGGTGAAAGGTCACTACTAAGCAGAAACTCCCTTGAGACGTTACAGGACGTTACAAGTGGACTAACTAAACGTGCACTCACCTCTATGTGGTTGCACAACTAGGGACGAGAATGTTTCGAGCTAGTGGTTGAGGCTAGGAATTCATTATTCCTCGTCACTTTCTTTTCACTCCTAATTTTACTTTATTCGCTTTTACTGGCCTCTGTTGGTTTAATATCAAAATCTGATAAGTATCGAGGGATCATGGTGCTTTCGATTAGTGAACGGACATTTACACACGAAGTTTTAGAATCTTCCACTCCAGTCATAGTTCATTTTTGGGCTCCTTGGTGCGGGCTTTGCCGCATGATCAATCCATTGCTGACACGATTTCAGTCAGAATGGGGCGAACAGGTCAAATTAGTGGGCATCAATGCTGACCAGAACTTGAAGCTTGCCAACGCTTATCGACTGAAAACTCTGCCGACAATCATCCTGTTTGAGGGGGGGGAAGTGGTTCACCGACTTGATGGCTTTCAGGGACGGGACGAATTGCGAAGAGCCCTAGAAAACATCATGGCAAGTTCCTTGCCGACAAGTGCATAAAGTCAAGAGGCAATTCAAAGCAAGCAGTCTAACCTGCTCCTGCTTGTAGCTATTAAGGAATGGGGCTCTCGTTACCATCCTCTACGGAGGATTGGGATGAGAGCCCCTCCCAGTATGAGGGGCTTCCAAATAAAAAAATATCCAATTGTTGGGAAAGCAGGAGAGGCAGTTCTTGAGCAGGGTCAGAAGAATTTGATCGCCGTGTTACATGCAGGAATTGGATAATTTATTTCTTGTAATTCCCTAAACAGTAGGAATGTACTGGGAAAATACCTAAATGTTGACTGAGTCGCTCACAGATAAAAATATGAAGATTCGGTTTAAAGGAGATTTTTTCTTCTCAATTAGAAATCAATTTGCCAGTAACAAACGAGTGTTGATGTGCTGCTCCCCACTTCAGTAAGGTGTATAAAGAGCAACTCAATTCTTTAAAGAAGTTAAGAAAATCAGAGTTTTAGGGGTGATAGGCGTTAACGTATGCAAGGGCTTAGAAACATATACGAGTGATGTGGGCGTAGTCTTCCCATAAACTCTTACCCATAATTGTGAGTGGATTGATGCTCTAGATGGACATTTTTCAGGTAGAGCATGTGTCACAATGTTAACGGTTAAGCCTAATTAGTGAATAAATATAAATTGGCATCATGGAACCGCTCTATCAGTATGCCTGGATGATTCCAGTGCTGCCGCTAGCTGGGGCAATGCTGGTCGGCTTAGGGTTAATATCGTTTAATAAGTTTACCAACAGTCTGCGGAAGTTAAACGCCGTAGTTATCGTCTCCCTAATGGGAGTTGTAATGGGTCTATCTTTTGCTCTGCTCTGGAGTCAACTTCAAGGAGCCCCAAACTATACTCGCACCTTGGAGTGGGCAGCCGCAGGAAATTTTCACCTGACTGTGGGCTATACGATCGATCATCTGACTGCCCTCATGCTAGTCATTGTCACCACTGTCGCATTCCTGGTGATGATCTACACGGATGGTTACATGGCTCACGATCCAGGCTATGTGCGCTTCTATGCTTACCTGAGCCTGTTTAGCTCGTCGATGTTGGGCCTAGTGGTGAGCACAAATCTGGTGCAGGTCTATATTTTCTGGGAATTGGTCGGTATGTGTTCCTACCTGCTGATTGGTTTCTGGTATGACCGTCAGTCAGCAGCTGATGCCTGCCAAAAGGCTTTTGTCACTAACAGGGTGGGTGACTTTGGTCTACTGCTAGGTATACTGGGACTTTACTGGGCTACTAGCAGCTTTGATTTTGATGTGATTGGTGCTCGCTTGCCAGCCTTCGTGGAAGCAAATTCCTTCGGTGCTGCTCTTGCCGCCTTATTTGCAGTTTTAGTCTTTTTGGGCCCTGTGGCTAAATCTGCACAGGTTCCATTACATGTATGGCTTCCAGATGCTATGGAAGGCCCCACACCTATTTCTGCGCTAATCCATGCGGCAACGATGGTAGCAGCTGGAGTATTTCTGATTGCGCGGATGTATCCTGTTTTTGACGGGATACCGACGGTAATGAATGTGATTGCTTGGACGGGAGCAGTGACAGCATTTGTAGGCGCGACAACTGCGATTACTCAAAACGACATTAAAAAGGGATTGGCCTATTCCACTATGTCCCAGTTGGGATACATGGTGATGGCGATGGGAGTAGGTGCTTATAGCGCCGGACTGTTCCACCTGACAACCCACGCCTACTTCAAAGCGATGCTGTTTTTAGGCTCAGGTTCTGTGATTCATGGCATGGAACATGTGGTTGGTCACAATCCGGCCTTAGCGCAGGATATGCGGATGATGGGGGGCTTACGGAAGTACATGCCGATTACTGCTTTCACCTTTTTGGTGGGAACGTTGGCTATCTCCGGAATTCCGCCTTTCGCAGGCTTTTGGTCAAAAGATGAAATTTTAGGTTCGGCTTTTGGTGCCAACCCAATTTTATGGGGTATAGGCTGGCTTACAGCTGGGATTACAGCCTTCTACATGTTCCGCATGTATTTCACGACGTTTGAAGGCGAATTTCGGGGGAATGAAACCAAAATCCGGCAGCAGCTATTGGCCGTTGCGGGAAACGTCCCAGATCAACAACCCGCTTTTGGCCCCGGTGCTATGGATACCAGAGAGCTGAAAGCACTAGAGGCTCACGGTAGTCATGAGGGTCACAGTGAGTCTCCTCACGAGTCACCGCTGACGATGACGCTGCCACTGCTCATCCTGGCAATTCCTTCAGCACTGATTGGTTTAGTGGGGACGCCCTTCAATAATTACTTTGAAGAATTCATTCATCCGTCTGGGGAACCAGTTGCCGAAGTATTGGAACGCGCAACTGAGTTTAACTTGAATGAATTTCTGATCATGGGAGGCAATTCAGTGGGAATTGCCTTGATTGGGATTACCTTGGCTTCCCTGATGTACTTAAGAGGCAAAATTGACCCTGCGGCGATCGCTGCTAAAATTCCAGCTCTTTACCAGCTGTCTCTTAACAAGTGGTACTTTGACAATATCTACAACACTGTATTCGTTCAGGGCCTCCGGCGGGTGGCACGACAGGTTATGGAAGTGGATTTTCGGGTTGTCGATGGGGCTGTCAACCTGACTGGCTTAGTCACCTTGTTGAGTGGCGAAGGTCTGAAATATTTGGAAACAGGTCGTGCCCAATTCTACGCCTTGATCGTGTTTGCAGCAGTGCTGGTAGGAGTCATTGTGTTTGGGGTGACTTGAGATTGGCGAATGGGTAACAGGCCATAGGTAACGGGTAATAGGGCATAGAGTATGGATCAAAAAACTACCTCATTGCCAACTACCAATTACTAATTACCAATT
>CAZZWA010000121.1:0-14101 GCA_964657555.1 uncultured Microcoleus sp. | reverse complement strand
ATAAAAGTCATTTTCTAACACCCATTACCTAGTCAAGCCTCTCAACATACCGCTTCAATTCCCGCGCCATCCGCTTCATACCCTGCTGCTGATCTCGCCGAATGAAAGGTAAAAACACACGAGTTAGCACCCCCGAATAATTGTCTTTGTGGACGTACTTAGTCCGCCCAACCCCAATCTCTTGCAACTCAAAAACATTTTCATTGCGAAAGCCAGGGATAGAAGAAACCCAACTTAGGCAAACTTCAGGCTGAACTAGCGTTACTAATGGCTCAAAATCCGTCTCCTCCTCGCCAGGAAGACGGCACAAGGAAAGAAGCACTTCCTGCCCTTCCTGAAACGGTAGAGTTGGATTGCGATCATATAAAAACGTGTTCCAGTTTTGCCAAAGCTCTTTATGGAACAAAATCTGCCAAACTTGCTGCTTGGGGGCATTGATGTCTACTGCAACATAGAAACTCGCCATAGCCTTGCTTGTGCCTAACTTGCTAAAGAAGGCTGTAATACAGTTCAAAAGCCGGGTGCTCCTTATACACTAGGAGCATTCATGGTACTCTTGCTGAGAACTCCAGCAGCGAGATACCAATCCATTTTATGAGAACAGCATAACCGCGCATGGTAGAACTAACACCTAACTCTAGCTTTAGTTTAACGATTCGCTTGCAGCTTCCCAATCGCGCTGGGATGTTAGCAACTGTCACCCAAGCGATCGCCTCCCAAGGGGGAAGCTTAGGGCAGATTGGTCTGATTGAGCGAACAAGACTTGTGACCTTGCGAGAAATCACTGTTGATGCAGCCAGCACCGAACACGCAGAGCAGATCGTACAAGCGGTCAGGGCACTTCCAGAAATCAATGTTATCGATATTTACGACCGGACTTTCAACCTACATCGGGGCGGCAAAATCAGTATTGAGGGTAAAATCCCCTTAAAAAATCAAGCCGATTTAGCAATGGCTTATACCCCTGGTGTCGGTCGCATCTGCACAGCGATCGCCCAAGACCCAGAACAAGCCTACACCCTGACCATTAAACAAAATACCGTTGCCATTGTCACTGATGGTAGTGCAGTCCTGGGATTGGGTAACCTAGGGCCAGCCGCCGCCTTGCCAGTTATGGAAGGCAAAGCAATGCTTTTTAAAGGATTTGCCGGAATCGACGCTTTTCCTATTTGTCTTGCCACCCAAGACACCGAGGAGATTATTCGTACTGTTAAAAACATTGCCCCAGTCTTCGGCGGCATCAATTTAGAAGATATTAGCGCCCCCCGTTGTTTTGAAATAGAAGCGCGACTGCGACAGGAAATAGATATCCCAGTGTTTCACGATGACCAACACGGCACAGCCATAGTTAGTTTAGCTGCCCTGATCAACTCCCTGAAGCTGGTGAAAAAATCCCTAGAAGATGTCCGCATTGTAATTAACGGTGCTGGGGCAGCTGGAGTAGCGATCGCTCGCCTGTTACAAAAAGCAGGGGCAAAAACCATCTGGCTGTGCGACTCTAAAGGTATTATCTCTCGTGATCGCTCTGACCTGAACCCCCAAAAGCGAGAATTTGCTGTTGAAACAGGAGGAAAACTGGCAGATGCTCTCTCTGGTGCCGATGTTTTCCTGGGTGTCAGCGCGCCTGGAGTTGTAAGTCTTGAAATGGTTCGTTCTATGGCAAAAGACCCGATTGTGATGGCAATGGCCAATCCTGTTCCCGAAATTCAGCCAGAGTTAGTCAAAGATGATGTGGCAGTCATAGCTACTGGTCGCAGCGATTACCCCAATCAAATTAACAACGTTTTAGCCTTCCCTGGTGTATTTCGCGGGGCTTTGGACTGTCGGGCATCGGCGATTACCACCACCATGTATCTGGAAGCAGCTAATGCGATCGCGTCTCTGATAAAGCCCTCAGACCTCGACCGGGAACACATCATTCCTTCTGTATTTGATGAGCGAGTGGTGATTGCTGTTGCTGGTGCAGTGCAGAGTGCTGCCCGTCAAGAAGGTATTGCCCGCCGGTAAGCAGGCTATCACCTTTGCGCTTCTCAACTGCTTGACAGACCTGCTGCCATAGCAGGCTGTTTTTGTCGGTATATGTTCAGCGCAGCCAGCTGATCCTGGGCGTCTGATCTCTTGCCTTCAATAAAGTGTTTGGGCAATGCCTTTTTTGGCGATCCAGTTCTGGTCAGTTGCTTCAGGAGCGATCATGAATCTGTCAAATGCCGCCACCAGATCGGGGAAAAGCTGGTAGATTTTAGCCTCGCCAACTATCTTGGCTGCCTTGGCAACGGCAATAGCGTATTTGCTGTTGATTATCTGGCGTAAGGTGGCGATCGCTTCCTCTGATATCGAAGTGCTTTGAACCTGGCTCAGGAGAGTAAGTATCTGTTCGAGTTTTCGTGATTTTGCCATCCTACCAAAATTTCCAATGATTCCTGCTCACACTATTAGCAATCCTTCAATTAGCGAAATCCCCATCTCCTTATGGGTGGGGATTTTAAATTTCTCGCTTCTTCATGTTTTTGTGGTTCAATCTCCAGATAGAGCTTCTAAAGTTCAGAAATTGAAACAATAAACCCAGATACTACGTTTTTGCCGAAAAAAATGACTTTCAGTTTCTTTGACATATTCTGGGTTCTTCTATTATTGGGTTCTTTTCTGCCGGGACTGCAACAACGCCAATTGGCATTTCGGCGAGTTCAAGCTCTACGAGAGTTTGAGAGGAGGCGTAACAGCCGAGTCATTTTGCTTATTCATCGGCAAGAATCGCTCAGCTTTCTAGGAATTCCCCTATCACGCTATATCACCATCGAAGACTCAGAACAGGTGCTACGGGCAATTCGCTTCACTCCGCTCGACGTACCTATTGACTTAATCTTGCACACACCAGGTGGTCTAGTACTGGCGACCGAACAGATTGCTAGAGCCCTAATTCGTCATCCAGCTAAAGTTACCGTTTTTGTACCCCATTATGCCATGAGCGGTGGTACGATGTTGGCCTTGTCAGCAGATGAAATTGTTATGGATGCCAATGCCGTCTTAGGACCAGTCGATCCGCAACTCGGAAACATGGCAGCTGCCAGTATCCTCAAAGTCATTGAACAGAAGCCAATTAGCGAAATTGATGACCAAACCATAATCATGGCCGACTTGTCGCGCAAAGCCATCGATCAGGTGCAGCGATTTGTCAGGACGCTCCTGAAAGATGCGATCCCCCAGCAGAAAGTTAAGCCTGAACACATCGAACCAATTATCGAAGCCTTAACTACTGGACGTGTCACTCATGACTATCCCATTACAGTTGAGGAAGCCACTGAACTAGGTTTGCCCGTAACTGTGGGTTTGCCAGACTCTATATATAACCTGATGGAGTTGTATCCACAGCCACAGGGAGGCCGTCCTAGCGTGCAGTATATTCCCATGCCCTATCAACCACGTCCCGCTTTACCAGAAGCCAAGGGCAGACCTTTGCCTGAGCAAGCTCGGTTTTAGGGACTTGCACTGAGCTTGGGATTTGGCCTTGGGGTTTGTCTGGGGCTAGGACTGGTACTTGGTGTTAGCGTGGGGGTTGAATTTGGTTGAGCTGGTGGTTGCTCAGTTCCCAAGATTTTTTGGGCCTCCACATCAAGTTTCTGACGCAGTCTTAAGTCGGCGATGCCAGTCTCTTGCAGATTGTATTGTTTCTGATACTGCATGATAGCGGCTTCTGTCCGGGGGCCATAAAACTGATTGCCAGGTAGGGGAGGATTCAGCTTTAAGACGAGGTTCAAGTTTCCCTGAAGAACGCTGACTAAATCAGCGGCAAAATCTTGGGTTTGTGCATTAGGTTTGCCATCAACGGTCGTCAGTTGGTACCCTTGCTGAAACTCGCGGATTGCTTTTCTACTTGCCTCATCGTCGAGCGTATTTCCGAGCGTAACATTATACCCAAAGCCGTGTAACAGAGTTCGGAACTCGCTTGGGGAGTAGTCCCGACTACGAATTGCTAAAGCAGTCTGGTAACTTAATATACTAGATGCTACACCAAATGTAACTAATGCAATGGTTGTTCCCAGCCTACACCACATACTTCAAACTCCCATTTTCCTAATTTAGCTAGAGAGGGAATTAACTAGACAAATCATATTTGAATATCTTTATATACTTTGAGGCTTTATTTAGTTTCATTTAATGAAGTTGGTAAGTCTTACTCCCTTAACCATTGGTAGTTAATTTTTTTATTCCGGACTTGATACTCTTGCCATTTCCTGAAGTTTGCTCTTACAGTAGATTGTCAATTTGCCCTAAACTCTCATACTCTTTAGGTTAAGAACTCATAACAACTCAACTCTAGACACTCTCTCATGTCACTTCAAAAAATGGCCGTAAACGCCAAATCTCGTCGTCAGTTGTGGTTTGAACGATTCATGGCGATCTTGGCACTGGTGGACTTAGGCTTTGTAGTATTCGACCTAAGCTACATTCGTTTACGTAATTTCTACTTGCAAAACATTCCCGCGCTCCCCCAATTATATGACCCCGATCAAAATGTTGATATTGAAAAATCTAACCGAGTGTGGTTGCCTGGTCAACGCGGACTGCTTAACCAGTTATACGATCCAGTCAAGGATATTGAACCTTATGAAGACACCCAGAATTATCTCAAAACGGTGGAAGAGCTTGATGCGCAGATAGTTAAGACTGGGTTGCAGTCACCAGAAACTGAAGCCTTGCTCACAAAATTGCGTCAAGAAAGCGAGCAAATGATTAGAACCAATCCATTTGCGCTGGCCAATAAAACTGGCACCTTAGAAAAAATTAAAGACCGAATGCGCCAGCATGTCGGCAACAGCTCTGCAACACAATCTTTCAACACTTTTTGGAGCCAGCCATACTTATCTCAAAAAGGCTGGAACAAAGAAATCGCCTTTTACAACCAAAAAATTGCGCCTTTAATGGCAACTAATTTCTTCCGTCACTATTCGGAAGCAGGTGATTTCGTTGACAACTTCTGGTGGATGATTGACATCTGGTTGATCATTACCTTTGGCCTGGAATTCCTGGCGCGTACTTATGTCCTTAGCCGCAGACACAAGGGCATCACTTGGTTAGATGCCATGTTGTGGCGCTGGTATGACATCTTCTTACTAGTACCATTTGACCTTATACTTGTGCCTTTCTTGGGGTTGCTGCGCCTCATTCCGGTGCTGATTCGCCTCGACCAAGCTCAGTTGTTGAGCCTCGAACGGGTGCAAGACCAAATCAACAGAGCCTTTGTTGCTAACATAGCGGAGGATATGACGGAAGTCATTGTTATCCGAGTGCTGGATCAAGTTCAGAGTGCAATTCGCCAGGGAGAACTTGTTCGCTTACTGTCACAACGGGAACCCCGCCGTGCCTACATAAACATCAATAATGTGAATGAAGTCGAAGCAATTTCTCAGTTGCTCGTGAACTTGAGTGTCTATCAGGTTCTCCCTAAGATCCTGCCAGATTTGGAAGCAATTCTACAGCATAACATTGAAAAAATTCTCAACCAGTCACCAGTTTACCGAGGACTCCAGCAGGTACCAGGATTGGCAGAGTTACCTTCCCAACTGACAGAGCGACTGGCTAAAGAAGTTACTCAGGGAGCCTATAAAAATATCACAAACACTCTGGAAAATCCAGACCTGACTGGAGACGAATTAGTCAAGAATTTAGTGCAAAATCTTAGCAAAGCTTTGGGGTCAGAGTTGCAAGCAAAGCAGACCATCGAGCAGATTCAGTCCTTACTTCTGGAGATGTTGGAGGAAATCAAACTCAACTACGTCCAACGGCTATCCGAGGCAGACTTCGAGCAAATATTAGAACAAACAAGAGCCATCCGCAGCCAGGTTGTTAAGCGATGACCCAGTTGTTAGGGGAGGGGAAAAGGGGAACGGGAATCAAGGTTAAAAGTCTGGCATGCTGGCGCGCCACAACACTTGTAAAACCTCTTTGCCAAGAAGCTTTTTTTGCATTTTCCCCTGGTATCCCTCTTCCCCCTATCCTTTAAACTAAAGTTGGCAGTCAATCAAACCGTATTCGGCAGCAAACTTCTTGCAAGCGAGATTTTATAGAAGTCGAGCAAGAAACTCCACACTCTGTATTTCAGTGGCATAAATTGCCAGACTCTAGCGTAGCATTTGCTATCATGGGAGTGTCAACTAAATAAGTTGTATGGGCAAGAAAAGGAATTTGTCATCCTAATGCCCCTAGTATCTAATATCTAACAGATACGTCAGACATTGATGACCTGGCGCTGGTACTACATGTACAGTGCGGGCTTGAAAGAGCCCTCATTGATTAGCTCCAGTCTCATAGGAGACAAAGTTAGCGAGGAATATATAGGCACTCCGGGGTGACTGACTAGCCCTGTGATACTGTATCTTTACATTAAACATCTCCCACAGGAGTGGCTAAGTGTGTAAAGCATAAAACCTGCGCTAACGCATCGCTTCGCTAACATGTGACATTAGCAAAGTGAGCCAAAGCCAGCGAATGCTATGTTATGGCTGCTGTTTGGATATCTGGGGTGGCATTGACTTCCCAAATATCTCCGTTATTCCTTCCAGTGCTGACCTGAAAAAGTACAGCAACAAGGGTTTGACAGAGTGAGCTGAATATCAGGAATTCTAATTTGCTTGTTCCTTCGGTACGGTGAGACACACCGGAACCAATATGCTTGGGGAAAGATGAACCACTGCTTTGAGGTAGGCGACTACACATGGTAAGTTCGGTCGTTGAGCCAAGCATCCTACGGCTAGTAGCCCTAGGAGTGTCAAAGGAAGTGGGTCGGAGCCCACTTTTTTTATTTGTTGAAATTGTTCATTAGTTCAATGACTCATCCCTTAATTCCACAAATTATAGATTTAGCGATGCCGGTCGCCCAAAGCCTGGGACTGGAAGTAGTAGGGGCAGTTTTTCACACCAACCAACGCCCTCCAGTGCTGCGCGTGGATATTCGCAATCTCACATCAGACACTGGTCTGGATGACTGCGAACGGATGAGTCGCGCTTTTGAAGCAACTTTAGATACAGCAGCTATTATTCCTGATACCTACGTGCTGGAAATTTCCAGTCCGGGGATTTCGCGGGAGATCTCCACAGATCGGGAGTTCATCGCCTTTAAAGGGTTTGCAGTCAAAGTAACGACATCTCAACCCTATGAGGGTCAGCAAGAGTGGAGTGGTCAGCTCAAGAGTCGTGATGACAACGCCGTTTACCTAAACCAAAAGGGTAGAGCGATCGCCATTCCCCGCTCTTTAGTGACCAGAGTGCAACTGGACGAAAAAAGTCGTTAGTGGCTAGTGGTTAGTAGTTAACTCTCACTAACTACTAACTGATAACTAATAACTAACAACTAACAACGAAAAATAGAGGATCGCTTATGTCAATAGTTAGTTTGCCGGGACTCAAAGACCTGATCGACAACATCAGCAAGGAGCGCAACCTACCTCGCCAAGCCGTCCAAGCCGCCTTGCGAGAAGCGCTGCTGAAAGGATACGAGCGCTATCGCCGTGCTCAACGCCTCGATAGGTTCCATTTTGATGAAGAATACTTTGATAATTTTGAAGTCGATCTAGATATTGAAGAACAAGGCTTCCGCATTCTAGCGACCAAAGTTATTGTCGAAGAAGTCAGCAATCCTGATCATCAGATTTCTCTTAAAGAAGTCCAAGAAGTGGCAACAGAAGCCCAACTGGGAGATTCCGTTGTCCTGGATGTCACCCCAGATCAGGGAGAGTTTGGTCGCATGGCAGCAATTCAGACTAAGCAGGTGCTGTCCCAAAAACTGCGAGACCAGCAGCGCAAACTCGTCCAAGAGGAGTTTCAAGACCTGGAAGGGACTGTCCTGACTGCTAGAGCGCTAAGGTTTGAGCGGCAATCCGTCATCATGGCTGTTAGCAGTGGATTTGGTCAGCCAGAGGTAGAAGCCGAACTTCCCAAGCGGGAACAGCTACCCAACGATAACTATCGCATCAATGCCACATTTAAAGTTTTTCTGAAAAAAGTGCGGGAAGGCCCCCATCGCGGCCCTCAGTTAGTGGTTTCCAGAGCTAGCGCTGGTTTAGTGGTCTACCTGTTTGCCAACGAAGTCCCAGAAATAGAGGACGAAGTTGTCCGAATTGTGGCTGTGGCCAGAGAGGCCAATCCTCCTTCCCGTCACGTCGGCCCTCGAACGAAAATTGCGGTAGATACCCTGGAACGAGATGTAGATCCAGTTGGAGCTTGTATCGGTGCCAGAGGGTCGCGCATTCAGGTGGTGGTGAATGAATTGCGGGGCGAAAAAATCGATGTGATCCGCTGGTCTCCAGACCCCGCCACATACATCGCTAACGCTCTCAGTCCTGCACGAGTGGATGAAGTGCGCTTAGTGAATCCAGAGGGAAGGCAAGCTCACGTATTGGTGGCGGAAGACCAACTCAGCTTAGCGATTGGCAAAGAGGGTCAGAATGTCCGCCTCGCCGCCCGCCTGACTGGTTGGAAAATTGATATCAAAGATATTGCTAAGTACGATTACGCTGCGGAAATTGCCAAGATAGAGGTACAACAAGCCTTGGCGTTGGATGAAGATCTATATGAGGAGGAACCAACCGACGAGGTGCTAGAAGAAGAGGAAATAATAGAGGACGAAGAAGACGGAACCCAAACTCAAACAGCTTCCACCGCTTGGGAGTAACAGCTATAGATGGAACAAAACTATCGGCGTTGCTTGAGTTGTCGCACAGTGAGCCCAAAACAACAGTTCTGGCGCATTGTTCGAGTCTATCCAGAAGGACGGGTACAATTAGATCAAGGAATGGGGCGTTCTGCCTATCTCTGTCCTCAAGCAAGCTGTCTTGAGACAGCTAGAAAGAAGAACAGACTTGGGCGATCGCTTAAAGCCACAGTTCCCGAAGAACTGTACGAAATCTTACGGCAGCGCTTAGCTGCCCCCTTAGGGCAAAAGATTTGAAAACGGGAGGGAAATTCCTCCCCTCCACTCCTATAGCTTCCAATCCAAAACACTCGTTAAAATGGAGATAGCATGTATTGTCCAACAGTTCTAGGGAGGCGAGACTCGGTGTCAAAATAGTAAGTAAGTCATTCAGAAAATATGGTTAGGCAGACGGTACCCAAAATAGCCCCAGATTTATAAAGATTTGTGCAAGATTGCAGAAAACGTATTTTGCGCTTCCGTGGGGCAACCAGCTGGCTTGCTGTGATTAGGATTTACTTGAGTGTTTCTTGTTCAGTACTAGAGGTGGCCTTTAACGAAATCGCAGGTTTCGCTTTCTTAGGCAGCACATATCTAATCAAATAGTCTTTCAAGCATCTAGTCATAGCATGACAACTGGTAGTACGACGGGGAAAGAGTGGATGAACAACAGCAAGGTGAGAATTTACGAGTTATCACGGGAATTGAACTTGGAAAACAAGGACATTCTGGGAATTTGCGATCAGCTTAGTATTTCAGTCAAGAGCCATAGCAGTACAATTACAGAATCAGAGGCAGAGCGCATCCGCTCCCAGGCTGGCAAATATTCAGCCCACCAGGCTCCAGCCAAACGCCTTCCTGAAAGAGCAGAACGAAAATCTGGATCGCCATCCCCTGTGCCCAATAGACACAACGCTCAGCACAAACAGCAAATTTTGGAGATTAAACATCAGTCTAGTCCGGGTTATAACCCTCAGCCATCGGGGTCTAGGGTTGCTACTGGGCCTCAACCGCCTTCGACACAGCAGGCAACCTCATCCATGAAGCAGACGGCACTCAATCGACCAGTGCGTGCGCCTCAGCAGGAAGTGAATCCAACCCCTGGGGAGCAATCGCTTGAATCTGAACCTGAAATTTTACAGATGGATTCTGTAGATTCGCCGGAAGAAGAACTCTTTAAAGAGGAACAGCCAAGTCGTCCAGCCGCGATCGCCGCACCTCCCGTGCGACCCGTATCTTCAACAGAAACTCATCTTAATCAAGAGCTTGTACAGCCAGCTATGGTTGAGCGACCAGTCCTGAAACGACAAAAAGTTGACCAGCCAGTAGCAGCTAAAAGCCCTCAGACAGAAGTAAAACCTGCTGTTAAGAAACCGGCTCCCACATCAGAACCCTCTACTGTACAGCCTCGTCCTGCTGTAGAGATGCGAGAGAGACCGCCAGCACAACCAGTCCCCGAGCTGCAACGACCTCAAAGGAAGGATCGCAATTCGCTAGCAGAAACTCCTGTATTGCGAGATGCACAAAAACCATCAGTCGTCAGGAAGGTTGTTGGTGCTCCGACTCGGGATGATGTCTCACCATCAGGGGGTGATGGCAGTGAGAAAATGGGTGAGCCCGATGTGTTGGATCTGGAACTCAGACGACCCACTCCGCCAAGGATTGTCAAGGATCGCAAACACAAGGAAGAGGAAGAAGACGATCTAGAAAATGCTAATAAGGCCAGCAAAGTAGGCAGACGGCAGCCTCGCCAGCTGCGCCTAGATGAAGATGAGGATGATTTTGAAACTGACCTAGAGGATCTACCAGAAACAGTTACGGTCAGCCTTTCTATGGCCCGTCCTCCCAAGCCGAAGTCACGACCAGCACAGCCAGTGGCAATGGCAACCTTAGCACCAGGAGTTTCCAAGGCTAGAAAGCCAGGGGCTCGGAGCAGCGATAACGCCCAGGCCAGAGAAACAAAAAGAGGTCGCGAACAGAAAGAGGCAGAACGTCCAGAAAAAGTTGTACTGGACGGCAGCATGACTCTCCGGGAACTGGCTACAGCACTGGCTGTACCAGAAACTGAAATCATCAAAAAGCTGTTCTTCAAGGGCATGGCCGTCAATATTACTCAGACTCTAGATCTTGGTACCGCCACGATGGTAGCCGAAGAACTGGGTGTAGAAGTAGAGACGGCACAAGAAAAATCCAACGCGATCAAAGAGACAGAGTGGCTGGATGAGGCAGACATGGAAAGCCTCCAGCGTCGCCCTCCTGTAGTGACAATTATGGGTCACGTAGATCACGGCAAAACTAGCCTGCTTGATGCTATCCGGGAAACAAAAGTGGCTCAGGGAGAAGCCGGTGGCATCACTCAGCACATCGGTGCCTATCATGTGGATGTCGAGCATGAAGGCAGAGAAGAGCAGATCGTCTTCCTGGATACGCCGGGTCACGAAGCCTTTACTGCTATGCGGGCCCGCGGCGCCAGAGTGACTGATATTGCCGTTCTAGTTGTGGCAGCTGATGATGGTGTTCAACCCCAGACGGTAGAAGCTATCAGCCATGCCAAAGCTGCGGAAGTGCCGATCGTCGTAGCCATCAACAAAATTGATAAGGTAGACGCCCAGCCTGACCGCGTCAAGCAGGAATTGACAGAGTATGGCCTAGTACCAGAAGAGTGGGGTGGTGAGACCATTATGGTAGAAGTCAGTGCCCTCCAACGAGAAAACCTAGATACCCTACTGGAGATGATCCTGCTGGTGGCAGAAGTCGGCGAACTGCGAGCTAACCCAGATCGCGAGGCTAAAGGCACGGTGATTGAAGCCAATCTCGATAAGTCTAGAGGGCCAGTCGCTACCCTGCTGGTACAAAATGGTACACTCCGAGTGGGTGATACCTTGGTGGCTGGTTCCGTGCTGGGCAAGGTGCGAGCCATGATCAATGATCGAGGCAAACGAGTAGAATCAGCCGGTCCATCTTGGCCAGTAGAGGTGTTGGGCTTAAGTGATGTGCCTGCTGCTGGTGATGAGTTTGAGGTCTTCGAGAACGAAAAAGAAGCGCGGGCGCTGGCGCAACACAGAGCAAGCGAGCAACGACAGTCTCGTCTTGCCCAAGTGATGGCGTCACGCCGAGTCACCCTCAATTCTCTGTCAGCCCAAGCTCAAGAAGGAGATCTCAAAGAACTCAACCTAATTTTGAAAGCAGACGTACAAGGTTCCGTAGAAGCAATTCTTGGTGCCCTCAAACAGTTGCCTCAAAATGAAGTGCAAATTCGAGTTTTATTGGGGGCTCCTGGCGAAATCACAGAGACGGATGTTGACTTAGCTGCTGCTAGTGGTGCCGTGATAGTCGGGTTCAACACAACTTTGGCTACTGGAGCCAGGTCAGCTGCCGACGAAGCGGCTGTTGATGTGCGCGAATACAATATCATCTACAAGCTCCTAGATGATATTCAAGGCGCGATGGAAGGGCTACTAGAACCAGAGCAGGTGGAAGAAGCACTGGGTCAAGTCGAGGTACGGGCAGTCTTCCCAGTCGGACGTGGGGCTGTAGCTGGTTGCTACGTCCTGTCAGGTAAGGTAATCCGCAACTGCAAGTTGCGGGTGCTGCGTAACGGCAAAGTCATCTATGAAGGGAGTGTCGATTCTCTCAAGCGGATGAAAGATGACGTTAAGGAAGTCAATGCCGGGTACGAATGCGGTATCGGCATTGATAGGTTCAATGATTGGGTAGTAGGCGACATCATCGAGAGCTATCAGATGGTGAGCAAGCGTCGGACTCTTTCACAAAGTTAGTTTTAAGTTTTGAGTTTTGAGTTAAGAAATATATAACTCAAAACTCAAAACTCAGCACTCAAAACTCTCATATGCGCTCTTTTTGGTCAGAACCCTTCTTGTGGATTCATCTTGCTGGGCTAGCAGCACTACCCATTTTCCTAGCGCTAGTCTGGGTGGGACTGGCAGTAGGCGATCCCCTGCTCCCAGGTTGGGCGGAACTGTTTTTATTAGCGGTTGTCGGCATAGCACCAGTGCTAGGGATGCAATTGCTTCGCCCATTCTATATTTTCAGTATCATAGCTTTGGCAACTCAGCCCCTAGCTTTAACTCTCCAGCAGCGACGCCTGCTGTCGCAGTTTAGAACCCAGTCCAACCAGTGGCTTGCGGTTGTGACTGCTGTTTTCAGTTTGGGAATACTATGGCAAATCCACTCTAAAGCTCCAATGGCCGCAGATGTGATTCCATTTCTTCTACCAGAATGGCGACCTGTGGGATTATTGTTGGCAGGATTGGCATTTCTAGCAAGCAATTTGTTTCTACAAGTACCTGCTAGTGTGGCACGGGTGATGCTGACAAAGGAGTCAGCCTTAGCTGACACAGAACCCCACCCTATAGAGCGAATCCAGCAGGATTTTACAATTCCAGGGTGGCGGGTTAATCAGATATTGCCACTGGTGGCGGATAAGCCAGAGGACACAAAAAACGATTAGCGTTGAATGTTGTCTTGCGCACAAAACGGGTGAGCAGCTAAGGTTATCCTAAAAGCATATATAAGCCAACTATTACCCGTTGCTTTCTCCTAGGCAAGTATGGATAGTTCTACTACTTCCAAGTCCTCCCACATTTCAGAAGAACCCCAAATCTGGGACAGCCTTAAACAGGCGATCGCCACCAGCTCAGGGTTTCAGCGCTGGCAGCTAGAACACTCCGTCGATGATCAGCTTCAGGAGTTCAGCCTTGACTATCGAGTTCGCCGCTATTTACGCGAAACTTTAGAGACTCTCGCTTACTGAAAAAGTATAAGTATTTTATTTCATAGTTTCTTGGGCAGGTGCTCTGCCGCAAGCTGGCTGAGTTGGCGATAGACAGAAGCTATTGTGTCGCCGTCTACATCCACCTCGGGAGCCGGATAATTTTGCAGTGCTTCAATTAGCGAAATCTTGCCGTCTGGAAGGGCAGAGTTGACTATAGCTAGGTGCAGCTCCTGCTGGCTACCTTTCCCTGCGGGTGAATGAATCACCTGAACGACTCGCTCCAGTAGCGCTTCTCCAATCTGGCTATTAAGCACTCGCTCCAGATTGGTTGGATTCACATTAATCTCCTGTGTCAGGACTCGTCGCACCTGTCTGGGATCTCTGTGTGCCATTGTAAATAAAGAATTGAGGACTGGTGAAAGTTGACCCGTTTGAGCAAAGGCATTTAGTTCGCTCACCAATACCGATCGTTGTAGAATACCATACCTTAACACCACCCGCTCCGCTGCTTCACCCTTCGGACAAAAGAGCAGAACACCTGTACTGGCTGCCAAACCTAGAACAACGCGCCGGAAACACAAATGGAAGCCCATACTAAGAGCCTAAATATCTTTCATACCCTGAAGATATCCTGTTCGAGTAGGTTGCAGCCTCTCACTTAAGCAACAGATACTTTCCAC
>CAZZWA010000120.1:1868-14234 GCA_964657555.1 uncultured Microcoleus sp. | reverse complement strand
ACGAGCCAACAGAAGCGTGAAATATATCGATAAGCACAGTGTTGCTTTTCTCAATTGCTGAGAGCCTTGCTCCCATAGTTTCTCTCTTTGGATGGGATGATTGCCTTGGTAAGGAAGCTTTGAGCTGTTTCAAACTCTTGGATTAAGGCAGCTCGATTTTTCTGTGTTACCAGTTGTGCCAAGCGGCTGTAGGTGTTCGCCAATCTCTCAATCGTCTGACATCTCTCTTCGGTCGCCATCATGATATCCACACATAAAGATGGACTTTGAGCAAACAAACGGTTGACTATGTCAATTTCTTGTTGATAGCTTGGCGTTGACATCGACAAGCTACGGTCTATATCGATTCCTTCTTCCCCTAAGAAAACACCGAGGCTAAGCGTAGAGAATTGCCGCATCGCTTGAATAATCACCATCATGCGGTCATGCTCTTCAGGATTACAAACAATTAGCTTTCCACCCTGACTTTCAATCAAGTCTAATAACCATTGAAATGAATCATGATTTCGGCCTGGACAAACAACAACTTTTTGGGACAAAAATGATTCGACGTTTGGACCAAACATTGTATGCAGTCCCATCACAGGCCCTATATGATGATCGAGCATCGCTTGTACTGGCTGAGCCTTGATACTAGTGATATCTGCCAGCGCTGCTGTTGGCGCCAGGTAGGGAGCTGCACGCTTGATCACATTTACCGTCAGCTCAATAGGAACGCAGATTAATACTAGCTCCGCCTGACCCAGCAGTCTATCTGCATAGTCCCAATCATTATGCTCAAGAACGCTAACCTTGTGACCTGCTGCTGATAGTTGCTGTGTGAGGAATTTTCCCATCCGGCCACGTCCACCGATCACAGTAACCTGTCGTGACTTGCTCTGACTGACAGATGAAGACTCAGTATTCAATGCAGCAACACAAGTCGTTACTAGATTTTCCCAAACAGATTCGGGAACACCAGCTTGGTCAAGAAACGGAGCTATATAGGAAAGTTGTTCCTCAAGAGTGGGAACTTCCGATCTAACTAAAAGTGATATGCGATCGCGTAGTAACTTGATTAGCCATTGGTCTGTTTGTTTGAGCTGTTCTGATATCATAATAATTGCGCTCTTGCAAGTATTGTTTTCAACGTCGGCTCTGGACTTCAAGTCACAGCAAATATTTGTGCCAGTCTCATTGAGATCGGTAGCAGGCTCAAGACCAGCAATCCGTAGGGCCAACCTGCGAAACCAGCAGCAACAGTCCCGTCTAGTACGATGAGTGACAACACACCAGCCTTAACTGCTCCTCGAATCAGATCTGGAGTTGGCTTGTAGACGGCTTTCACAAAAGCAGGCAACACCAGCCCAGCAAATAGGACAATAAACGGCAATACTGGGAGAACTTGATAATCGGGCAAAAGTCCCAGCGCTAACAAGCTGGCCATGACTGCGCCAACAAGCACCAACGCTGTCACTCCCGTACTGGCTTTTCCGCCATGCACTTCACCGCGACTTACAGCAGTAACAGCCGCGATGTAGGCGATCGGAATCAGGGCTAAGAACCATCGTTCTTCTACCATTTCTGGTATGGCACTTACACCCAGCAATAAGTTGCCTCCACGACAAGTGCCCATGTTGAGAGGCCCTAGAATTGGGTGGTGTTTGCTGAACGCATCATAAAGTAGAGCAGCAAAGGCAACCATAGCAGCTATCCCACCGCTCAACCACGATACTTGCGCTGCTGCCACTATACCAATGACTAAAAGCAGACTTCCCAGCCAGACCGCACCAAAACGAGACGCCCGACCACTAGGAATCGGTCTTTCTGGTCGCTCTTCGGCATCCAGTTGAGCATCGAAGACATCGTTGAAGACGACACCTCCCCCGTAGAGACCAGTAGTCGCTAGAAATAACCATGCCAGTGCGATCAAACTGGTAGGTACTGCTTGCCCGATCACCATTTGATTCAAAAGCACGACTGACCCCGCAGCTGCAAAACCAGTGAGGATGTCTGCCCAGGCGGTGACAATGTTCGCAGGCCGCACAAGCTGTAAATAAGCCCATAAATCGTGGGAATTCAAATTCGCATAATTCACTGTAGCGTCCGTCCCTAAAAAATTATTTTTAATCCTTTGCTAATGGCTAATAGCAATGAACAATTAGCAAGGACAAATTAGAAAACTATTCGATGAGTGCAAAGTTACGAGTAGACTCTACGACTGGCATCTGTCCGCGCAACACGGAATTGCCATCGAAAAGTTGGCGCTGATCTACGGGCTCTGGCTCTAGCCAGTCTGCTTCTTTCATTTGACCATTCTGGCTATAAGCAGTCAGGGCATTTTCGTAACAGACAGCCCGCACATGTTCCTCAGGAATTCCTCGCTCTAGCATCAGACTAGCAGTCTTAGGCACAGCCAGAGGATCGCTCACTCCCCAATCAGCACTGCTATCGACGATGATGCGATCGCACCCATACTGTCGCACGATTTCCACCATTCTCGCGTTCCCCATTTTTGTTTGGGGGTAAATCGTGAAAGCCGCCCAGAACCCTCGGTTCAGTACTTCCTCAGCAGTTTCCTCATTGTTATGGTCGATAATCACTTGCGACGGGTCTAACCCATGCTCCATACAGCAATCCATGCTGCGGCTAGCACCCGCTTTTTTATTGCGGTGGGGGGTGTGGATCAACACTGGCATATCCAGTTCTTTTGCCAGTTCTAGCTGGAGACGGAAATACTTGTCTTCAGCTGATGTCATATCGTCGTAGCCAATCTCACCAATAGCAACGACTCCCTCCTTACAGGCGTAAAGAGGCAGCAGTTCCATGACTTCTTCCGCCAACGCCTCGTTGTTAGCTTCTTTCGGGTTCAATCCAATCGTGCAGTAGTGTTGAATACCAAACTGACTGGCTCGGAATCGCTCCCACCCAACAATGCTGCTGTAGTAATCCTTGAATGCTCCAGAGGTAGTCCGGAGTTGTCCCAACCAGAAAGATGGTTCAATCACAGCGACGACGCCATACTCTCGCATTACGAGGTAGTCGTAAGTCGTTCGGGAAGTCATGTGAATGTGAGGATCGATAAACCTGACGCTGTTGTTAAGCATGGGGGCTTCTCAAATAATGGATAGGTTTTAGTTGTAAGCGGAGAGCCGATTATGGGTAAAGCTACTCCAAGTCAGATGACCTTGAGCAATAGAAGACTGTAAGTCTGGATAGCGGGCGAGTAATTCTTGAGCTTGGGGCAATGGACATTCAGAACAAGCTAGAGCAGCCGCTTCTTGCTGGGCTGAATCAGGAGCGGTGAGCACCTTTTCCAAATCCGCTATAATCCGGGCATCTGCAAACTGTCCCACTAGTCGCCAAAGTTCAGGTGTGACTGGACGGTTAGCCGCCCAACGTTCGTGGGCATAGTCTGCCAACATCCGAGTCAAGTTTGGGTTAGCACGGCGATCAAGTCCGAGTATGAGGTGTAAGGGACTGCCAACAAAAACCGCCTTTAGCACCATCTGGTTCCAAGCGGTATTGTCGAAATAATCGGCGGCAAAAGGATTCCGCAGTGCGATCGCATTGAAGACTGTTGTCATGTTATTGCGTACCCCCTCAGCAGCTCTGGCACAGAGTCGCTCCTGATCAGGTAATAGGGGCAAGCTTTGATAGAGAGCGACCAACTCATTTTCCGTTGCCGTTGTGAAAAGTTGCTCCAGCGATCGCAGATATTTCTCGGGACGATCCTGTGGGAGAGCCAGTATTAGTAGAGTGCGAGCGGCTTGATCTACGCTCCAATGCCCAGGAAACCACCCTGTTCGCCTTGCCTCAGCTGCTTGTAAGTCTTCTGGCGCTAGCTTAAGGTCTTGTTTGCCCGTATAGCGAGGTACAGCACTGAAAGATGTAAATAATACTCGCGGCTGAGTATCTGTAGCAATCTGCTTGATTTTCTCATCTAGCCAGGTGAGGCTCTCTTTAGGAATATGTCGTGACAGCCAGCAACGCAGTAAGGTGCTGACACTTCTTAGGTCAAGATGCATTAAAGGATACATAAGACTCAGTTAGACAATTAGTTTTTTCTCCAAGTTCGCCAGTGTGTGCGAATGGAATCCTAAAATTTTGTATTGTAAATTTGTTATTAGCTCTGACGTCAGGGGTATTTAAACCCGCAATCCGTAAGTCAGCGATGATTTCTCAGCCATTTCCAAAACCTTGATAGTTTAGTTTGCTGGGTCATAAACTGTTTTCGCGATCTCTTCTTCTAAAAGGTTGTAAGTCGAGCTTCAGGCGATGTGTACTCCTCCAAGCTTGAGGAGTTGTGTCATAAAACTGGCGGAAGTGGCGGCTGAAATGACCTGCATCTCGATAGCCTATAGCCTCAGCAATCTGATTCACAGGCTGACTTGTCTCTTGGAGCAAGAAGATTGCTTGTGCCATCCGGCGCTTGACAATCCAGCGGTATATACTCTCACCAGTATGTTGCCTCACTAAGTTAGTCAGGTAGGACGGAGAGTAACCAAAAGCCTGAGCCACATCGCAAAGAGTAATTGGCTGATGATAATTATTTTCAATAAAATTAAATATCTCAGTCATTTGGGGGCATTGAGGAAAGATGGAGTGTTGGGGAGACAGAAGCGCAGTGTCAGTAGGTGGTGACTCCGAGACTTTTTGGCATTCAGTCGAACACCACTGCCGCAAAGCCGCCTGTTTTGCCAAACGGGCAGAGATCGCTTCCCGTAATTCATCTCCTTTACAAGGTTTAGTGAGATAGCCATCTGCTCCTAGAATCGTGGCTTTGCGAAGGTTAGGCGGATCATCCTTACAAGTGACAAAAATCAAGGGAATAATCGCCGTTGTTGGGTTTTGACGCAGCGCCGTTAGGACTTCGTAACCATCGAAATCCGGCATCATAATGTCACAAATTATCAAATCGGGTAGCTGCTTCTGGGCCTGTTGGATACCCAATTGCCCATCTTCAGCAGCAATAGCGTAGAAACCTTCAAATTCAAGGCAGCTGACAAAGAATCTTCGGGTTGCTGCGTCATCTTCAATCACTAGAATTTTTTTCACAATTTCCCCTAGGAATCATAACTTAATACAGGCAAATACATTAAGTGAACAGAGTGCTTTTGCCTTTAGGAAGTGTGAACGCGTAAGAACATAGATGAGTTTTTACTAAAATCAATCCACTATGAATCTTACTAAAATTCAGGTTACTGCCTATTCTTACACTATGTTTGCATAATGTAAAGTAATATTAAGTTGATCATCATTAGCAGTACTCCGGATAATCTTTATAAAAGGTTGTAAGCCTCTATATTTTATTTCCGATCAAAGCCTGATGTCCAGATTTTCTCCTTTGTCAATGCTTCGTCTCGAAATTTTATTCGGAGGATTTCTGTAGAAGATTTTGTTGTTTTCTATTCAATTCATACCTCTACATAGAATTCTTATTTTATTGCAAAGAATTGTAAATACTCCTCTGGATAGAGATAATCAGTTTTTATGTGTTTATTTATACAAACACTGGCAATAAGTCTGAAACCCTTATTTTTAGCTGACTTCACTAGTTAAAGCATGACGATATTTAAGCAAAATGTACATTTGACAACAAAATCTAAAGAATCAACAAACGTAACGAAAGATTGTTCATTGCCTTTAAGCTGGGAAGTTTCTAAGCTTATTCTCGTGCGGAAGAGTAGACAGTCTAGTTCTGTTAACTCGGAATTAAGAACTAGATTAGCAAGCACTAGAAATCTACAAACATACAGAAAGCTTGTTACTAGAGTCTAATAAGTGGTTCGTTTGTTAAACCACATCTAATGGATTAAATCTATCGGCGGAGGATTTTAATTTAATGATTGTAGTCATGAAGTCTGACACTCCTATAGAGGAGATTGAGCGAATTGCCCAGGAAGTCCACCACTGGAACTTAACAGCGGAAAAAATTGTGGGTAAGCACAAAGTGGTACTTGGTTTGCTGGGTGACACAGCAGAGGTCGATTCTCTACAAATCCAAAATCTAAGCCCTTTCATTGAAAAGGTTATGCGCGTGAAGCAACCTTTTAAGCGGACTAGTTTGGAATTTCGTAATGGAGAGCCTAGCGAGGTAATAGTCCCAACACCCAATGGATCTGTAACCTTTGGCCAAAATCACCCCCTCGTCTTAGTAGCTGGGCCCTGTTCAGTAGAAAACGAACAGATGATCGTAGAGACAGCGCAACGCGTCAAAGCCGCAGGAGCACAGTTTCTCCGAGGAGGTGCCTACAAACCCCGCACTTCCCCCTATGCTTTTCAAGGTCATGGTGAGAGTGCCTTAGGCTTGTTAGCAGCAGCTCGCGAAGCTACAGGTTTGGGCATTATTACAGAAGTCATGGATACATCTGACTTAGAAAAAGTGGCTGCTGTTGCTGACGTGGTGCAAGTTGGTGCGCGTAACATGCAGAATTTCTCGCTACTTAAGAGAGTAGGCGCGATAGATAAGCCAGTTTTGTTGAAGCGAGGAATGTCAGCAACCATTGAAGAGTGGTTGATGGCAGCTGAATATGTCCTAGCAGCAGGCAATGCCAATGTCATTCTCTGCGAACGGGGAATTCGCACACATGATCGCCAGTATGCTCGCAACACCCTCGATTTGGCAGCAGTGCCAGTACTGCGAAGGCTGACTCATTTGCCGATTATGATTGACCCCAGTCACGGCACAGGACGATCCGAGTACGTACCAGCCATGGCGATGGCGGCGATCGCTGTTGGGGCAGATTCTCTAATGATCGAGGTTCACCCCAACCCAGCCAAGGCACTCTCAGATGGCCCTCAATCCCTGACACCTGAGCGGTTCGATCTTTTAATGCAAGAAATGGCTGTCATTGGCAAAGCAGTTGGTCGTTGGGCTCAAACATCTGTCGCAACGAATGCACTACCCAAGGTCAACCTGGAAATCAAAAGTCGGCAACTGGAAGTGTTGAGATAAGTTGTCCCTTAATTGCAGGCAAAGGGTAAGGGTTGCTCATAGCTAAGCTTAATGTCGCATTGCCAGTTACCCAAGAACAACTCGCAATTAGCCAAGAACGATAGACAACGACTGAAAACCACAATATACCAATCTCTCCTATGAGCGTCGAGTCCTACAAAGCATTTGCAACAGATACTTACACCCGTGTAGAGCCTACACCAGCAGACCAAAGTCTTGATAAACGGGCGGATGACGCTGATTTCCAGCCAAACATTGAGCCCGATATCAAGCCTCTGTTGAACAGCCAGTCATCCAACACACTGCGAGTTGCCGAGGCAGTAGTCAAGATTTTAGAAGATATCGGAGTCACCTACGCCTTTGGTGTTTCCGGAGGTGCAATGGCACCATTGTGGCATGCGCTGTCTAATAGCCGCCTCCAAGTATTGCACTTCCGCCATGAAGCAGGAGCAGCTTTTGCCGCTGCCGAAGCCCACTTCGCCAGCAACCGTCCTGTTGTGGTGTTTACCACAGCTGGCCCAGGTATCACTAACGCCTTGACTGGTCTGTTTGCGGCGCGCGATGAAGGCGCAAAGGTAATTTTCCTGTCCGCTTGCACCACAGCACCACAACGCGGACGGTGGGCTATTCAAGAAACCAGCACTTACACAATGCCTAGCTCGGGGATTTTTACCTCGGGACCGCTGTTCAATTATGCAACTATAGTCGAGAGCGCTGAGCAGCTCCCGCAGATTGCTCGCCGACTCGCCCTCAACTTGTCGCAACCGGGCGGTTTCGTAGCTCACTTAAGTATTCCCACGGGGATGCTGACAAACCCGATGACTGCATCATTGCCTAGAGTTACCGTCTCTGAAACTCTGACAACTCCTAGTGAGAAAACGATCGCGAAGTGCGTACAGTTGCTGTCTGAAGGGCCTTTTGCCATCTGGGTGGGCTTTGGTGCGCGGGGTGCGGCACAGGCGATTCGTCAGCTGGCTGAGAGAACAGGAGCGGCTGTGATGTGTTCGCCCCGTGGCAAAGGCATCTTTCCCGAAGATCATCCTCAGTTTGTGGGCGTCACAGGCTTGGGCGGTCATCTTTCGGTACTGAAATATATGCAGGAGCAACCTCCTTTACGCACACTGGTGCTAGGAACCCGGTTGGGCGAGCCCACTTCATTCTGGAGTCCGGGGTTGGTTCCTTCCGGAGGATTCGTGCATGTTGACATTGACCCGGAAGTGCCAGGAGTTTCGTATCCATTGGCGGAAACCTTCCCCGTTCAGTCTGATGTAGGAGTGTTCGTGAAGGCACTGCTGAAGTACCTTCCGGAGTCTCGCGGTCGCTCAACGACTTTATCTCTGCCTAATCCCGAACGCGAGGCGATCATCCTCGGTACGGGCAACTTAGTGCGGCCTGAAGCGTTGATGGATGCGATCCAACGGCTGATCGTTGAGGGCAGCGATGCTGTGATCTTGGCCGAGTCAGGTAACTCGTTTACTTGGTCAACTAACCTGCTGCGATTTACTCAACCGAATCGTTACCGAGTCAGCACTGGCGTTGGATCGATGGGTCATACCGCAACAGGCGTCGTGGGTGTTGCCCAAGCTCGGAATGGCAAAGCCGTCGCTATTGTTGGGGATGGTTCCATGCTGATGAACAGTGGCGAGATTAGCACGGCTGTGAAATACCAAATTCCTGCTGTCTGGATTGTTCCCAACGACGGACGTTACAACATGTGCTATCAGGGTATGGCATTGTTGGGACTCAAAGGCGCAGATGCAATATTACCACATACAGATTTTGTGGCGATCGCTCGCGGCATGGGAGCAGAAGGTATCCACGTCCAAAAGGAATCGGAGCTAGAAGCGGCGCTTTTGCGGGCGATCGCTGCTCCAGGTCCGTTGGTAGTTGATGTGGCACTCGATCCAACTCGGCCTGCGCCATCCCAAGGACGCAATAAGGGTCTGCTTGCACAAGGAGTCAAAGCAAGTCAGGCTAAACAATTTTCCTTCCCATTAGTTTAACCACTTCCTGCCTGCTTCCGTAGCACTTGCAGCAGAAGCAGGCTCAAGCCAACCTCATTGCCTGAATAGCTTACTAGAGGCGATGCCACGGGGTTCGCTGATCCCAATTTTTTCATACGTGTTGCCAAATATAAGTGTAATAGGAGAGCTACGTGCAGCTTTTTGAGACTACTGGAGAAATGGGTCATGAGCAAGTTCTTTTCTGCCATGACAAAGAATCGAATTTGAAGGCAATTATCGCGCTTCATGACACAAGCTTAGGTTCTGCAATGGGTGCGACACGTCTGTGGCCCTACGCCAACGAAAAAGATGCCTTGCGAGATGCGCTTCGTCTTAGTCGCGGTATGACCTACAAAGCTGCCTGTGCAAACATCCCTGTTGGTGGAGGCAAGGCGGTAATTATTGCCAATCCCGAACATAAAACCGATCAGCTTCTGAGAGCTTATGGACGTTTTGTCGATAGTCTCAAAGGACGTTTTATTACAGGTCAAGATGTGAATATTTCTCCTGAAGATGTTCGTAAAATTGGTTCACAAACTAAGCATGTTGTTGGTACAGCAGAGAAAGCTGGGGGTCCTGCTGTGACTACGGCATTAGGAGTTTTCTTGGGAATCAAAGCTGCTGTAGAGTTTCGTTTGCCTAACAAAAAACTCAGCCAAGTTAAAGTCGCTGTTCAAGGAGCTGGTAATGTAGGGAAAAATCTCTGCCATTACCTATACAACGCTGGAGTTGAACTTTTTGTTAGTGACTTAGACAGGCAGAAGGCTGAAGAAATCAAGCGGCTCTACGGTGCAACAATTGTCAATCCAGACGAAATTTACTTTCTTGATGTTGATGTTTTTGCTCCCTGTGGTTTAGGAGGAGTTATTAACAACTCAACAATTCCGGCACTTAAAGCTTCCATTATTGCAGGTGCTGCCAATAACCAGCTTGAAGACGAGGAAGTACATAGCATAGTTTTGGAATTCAAAAAAATCCTTTACTGCCCAGATTTTGTAATTAATGGCGGGGGATTGATTAATGTTTACAGTGAAATGCTTGGGTTTGATGACGAAAAGACTTTAAAGAGTGTTCATGGTATTTACGACACTCTGCTGGAGATTTTCAATAAGGCTAACCAAGAGGGAATAACAACAAACGAGGCTGCTAAACGTCTGGCTGAGAAGCGGATTATGACAGCCAAAAACGTCATGGCTGTAGCTTAGCAGGATTAAAGGAGTTACCAGTGGAAAAAAATACATTTGCAACGTCTGCTTACATTGCCACTACGCCAGAGACAGCTTTCGACTACCTTTGTAGTTTGAAGAACCTGGACGAATGGACTCTCTTCAGCAGAATGGTAGAAAAGATTGACGAAGATACCTGGCTGGGAACTGCATCAGGCTATCACAAAAATCTCTACTATCATGTTAAAAAACTGGAAAACCCGCTTTTCTACGGCATTGAGTGGCACTGCGGACTTGAATATCAGAAATATTTTCAGGTTTACCCTGTCTTACTGTTTCCCCCCGACTACATTGAGCCTGGGACAGATGAAAAAGGTGTGTACTTCCACTGGCTCAGCTTTGTCGATCCAAAACGACAGACTCAGATGATCATGCAGGGAATTCACACGGTACATACTTCCGAGTGTCGTTCTCTCAAAGGCGTTTTGGAACGCAAGACTGGTCGTACCGCAGCAGCCAAAGGACGCTACTTTATCGATTCTGACACCATCTATGTTGATGCTCCAGTTGAGCTGGGAATTGAATACTTGAAAGACTTGCGAAATATAGATGAGTGGGCGCATTTACTGCGACCAAATGGCGAGATTGGTACTGAGTCAGGTGAATTCAAGGATGAATATGACCAGAGGGTAAAAGTTTCTGTGCGGCTGCATGCATTGAGCAAATACTACTTGCTTGAGCAGGAACACTTCTATCCAGACTACGAATTTTATCAGCGCTCTGTGGCGCTGCTCATTCCTACCTCCTATGCTTTCGGAGACCCAGAAGCTTCTGGTTTCATCCTGCATCGGATCACATTCTGGAAAGCAGATCAACCTCTCGTTCACGGTAAACTCCAGCTTGAAGACTTTGGCGCTGAGAGCATGAACATCAAGCGGATGCTGGAAGCCAAAGCTGGCAACCTTAAGTCGTTTGACCGTGGGATGAGCTATGTGCCGCAAGGTCAGTTAGTTACTAGTTAAAAGTTAGCAGTTAGTGGTTAGTGGTTCTTTTAAACAACTAACCACTGACAACTGACAAACAACAAATTGTTGTAACATATGAAACCGCAGCAACTTACTATGGCACCGTTTGCAGTCCTTGCCGACGGTCTTGATAATCCCAAAGGTCTTAACTTTGGTCCGGATGGTAGTCTTTATGTTACAGAGGCGGGAACAGGGGGAACAGGAGCTTCTCTGCCATCCGCAAGTGGTCAAGGAAATTTATGTTATGGCACAAGCGGTGCCATAACTAAAATTGAACATAATACAGCCAAACGGATACTTACAGGGCTGCCTTCCTTAGCCTTTCCAGATGGTACTGGAGCTGCTGGTCCTCATGATATCCAATTTGATGCGACTGGCCAGCCTTATGTTTTGATTGGGTATGCTACTAATCCAGCCTTACGAAACAGCACATTAGGTGACGTTGACCTGGGAAAAATCATCACTCCTGACTTCAATACTAAATCGTGGACTAGTATTGCCGATCTAGCTAACTATGAACTTACTCATAATCCAGATCGAGGAGAAGTTGTTAGTAACCCCTTGGCTTTTTTGATAGATAACGGTACACTTATAATAGTTGATGCAGGAGCCAACGACCTGCTCAGCGCCGGAATAAATGGGAGTAAGTTGAAGGCGATCGCTGTACTTCCTCAGCAGGTATTAACTAATCCAATCTTTCCACCTTCTGACTCCCAACCTTTTGATCGGGGACATGTACCACCTAGTAGTGCTTATCATGATGCGCCACCAGCAAAACTGGCAATTCAACCAGTACCAACAAGTGTCGCTAAAGGTCTAGATGGGGCTTATTATGTAAGCCAGTTTACAGGTTTTCCCTTTCCCGAAGGTCAAGCAAAAATCTATCGAGTTGATGCGGATGGTCAACTGACAGTTTATGCAGATGGCTTTACGCAACTCATTGACTTAGCTTTTGATACTAAAGGCAATTTGTATGTTTTGCAATATGCCAACCAATCAGGTTGGAAAGGAAAGCCAGATGGCTCTCTGATCAAAATAGCTCCTGATGGCACTCGCACAATACTCCTTAATGGTAATGGCCTAGAGTCTCCTGCTGCCCTAACGATTGGCCCTGATCATGCTTTTTATATGATCAACAGAGGCGGTCGTCCAGGAGAAGGGCAAGTTATAAGAATTGAGTACCAGGAATCGTAACTACCACCTAACAGCAACTGCTGAACCTAAAAGTGGGATTC
>CAZZWA010000120.1:0-1768 GCA_964657555.1 uncultured Microcoleus sp. | reverse complement strand
GTCTCGAATTGCAAACGGTATGAAACTCAAATCATTTCTTCTTACATTTTTCAGTATTAGCATTGCTGCTGTTTCTGTCACCAAAGTTGCTGAAGCGGCATCGCTGACAGTCGTTGCAGACAATCTTAATAACCCACGGGGTTTTGCATTTGCTCCTGATGGCACTATTTATTTAACAGAAAGTGGTTCTGGTGGTGACGGCGCAGACGGAAGATGCATCCCATCGCCCAGCTCGCAATATATCCCTTTATGTGCTGCTGAAAATGGTTCCCTGATCAAAATTGCCCCAGACGGTAAGCAACAAACCATAATTGGCAATCTCCCTTCCATAGCATTGAGCCCTTCTGGGGAACAAGCTGCTGGGCCTGCGGACTTTAAATTTGATTCCCAAGGCAACGCTTATCTGTTGACCGGTCTTGCTGGCAATCCCAATCAGCGCGATACCGTCTTAAAAGAACCCCTACTCGGACAATTGTACAAAGTAGATTTGAACACTGGTTCATTGACAAGCCTTGCCGATTTTGGAGCGTATGAGTCCGCAAACAATCCCGATGGTAGCGATATCATTTCCAACCCCTACTCCTTTGCAATCAAGGGTGAGACTGCTTACGTTGTTGATGGGGGCGGGAACTCAATATATCAAGTAGGGCTTGAAGGCCCCAACACCGGCATTCAGAAAGTCGCGGCGTTCTCTCAGCTCAACATACCAGTAGATCAACTGATATTCCCACCTAGTTCTGGAGGGACAACAGCCCCATCAGGTACCGCATCTCCTGGAGGAACAACCCCACCAGATACCTCATCATCTGGAGGAACAGCAACTCCACCAAGTTTCTCATCGCTACCCCCAGGTTACGTAGTTGCTCCTAACGGTATTCCGGTATCAGAGCAATCAGTACCCACAGCTATTGCCATTGCTCCTGATGGCAGCTTAACAGTAGGCGAATACACTGGCTATCCCTATCCAGAAGGAGCAGCAAGAATCTGGAGTGTTGACGATAATTTGTCAACAACAGGGACAGCTCTTGATAGACCACTGACTGGCACACAGATAGCTACTGGCTTTACGCAAGTAACTGGTGTAGCGTACGACCCTCAGGGCGATTTGTATGTGCTGCAACACATAAATCAATCAGAATGGAAGGGAGTTGAACAGGGTGGTAACCTGATCGGTGATATCAGTGGTTCTATCTTTGAAATCACCCCTAATGGTACTCGCACAACTGTCTGGAGTGGTAACGGACTAGAGGCAGCTTCTGGCTTAGTTTTTGGTCCTGATGGCGATTTATACACATCCAACAACTCTAGATTCGCAGGAGGAAAAGGGGAACTAATCAAGATCGATCCTAGATCCGTCCCTGAACCATCTTCTGCAGCGAGCGTACTCGTATTTGCTGCCTTAAGCATTGGTTCTTTGCTGAAGCGGAAAAAGGTATCTGCATAGAGTGATAACTCAGCAGGAATCTTGCTAAGCAGAAAATTGGAGCTACTTCCGCCAAAAAAATATACGGCATGTGCAACCGATGCGTGAATCCTCACTCTTCAGGTATGCAAGTCTAGCAGCTACCGCCCTTAGTAAGAATTGAGCAAAACACTATAGTCTGGGTCAGAAATTTGCCAAAAAACGATTGTTCTGTCACCACAAGTTTCTGGCTCGGACTCTCTCAATTAAGACCTCATGCCAATTCTAGTTACATAATTATTGAGGTACTACTGCTAAATCAATATTTGCAGTTATTCCCACAATATGAGTACTGTAAATAGAAGA
>CAZZWA010000119.1:5115-14303 GCA_964657555.1 uncultured Microcoleus sp. | reverse complement strand
ACTCTATGAACTTGCAATCTGCTGTAAAACATCTAGAACTACTTCTTTCTGCAACGCACGCTGCAAGTCTGGTGGGAGATTCTCCCCCTTCGCTGCTTCTTTTAAGTTCTGGCGGATCAAGTCTCTTTCTGGATCTCTTTTTCCTAGCTCGTTTGACCTTTTCTCAACTTCTTTCTCGACATATTTGTCTATGGCGTTTTGAATCGCAATATTTTTCTGATTTCCACCTAATTCTCCTAGCTAGCTGAGTATCTTCTCCTAGAGGGTTGTGAGAAAATCTCTGGCCAAATCTACGGCTATTACCAACAGGAGAAGATGCCACTAGCGCTTCTTCAGGACTTTGGTCAGCGTCGTCAGGCTCATAATATCTATCTAGATATTCGCTCACTAGATCATATCCATCTAGATATTCGTCCAGTAGTTCCAGTATAAAATCGTAGAATATATCCGCAGCTTGCGCATCATTTGGTAGAGGAATGGTATTTTCATCATTCCAGCTAACACATTGCACAACATCGCCCTGAGCTGATTGATGTTGCACTACCGAACTCGCAGCACCAGCTACTTGGGTCAACTCACCTTGTGCTGCTTTACCACCTAGCGCATTAGCTTTTAACTTAAACTCGGCATTGATGAGCGCCTTCTTGCCCTGTAGTATGGGTAACCGTCCAGCTTGTTGTTGCACTACGGGGAGCAATTTAGGCAGAGGTTGGCGATCGCTGCTGGAAGTTGAATTTTGAAAGGACTGATCCTCTGAAGATATTTTTTTATTGGAAGTCCCTTGGAAAATAATATTAAGAGAACGCTCATTTAAAAATCAAAAAACTCCATGGCTGACATTGTCGATACTGCCACCAATGTAGAATCTTTCAAGACCTTACTAACTGTGATAGAAGCTGCTGGTCTGTTAGATCTTCTCAAAAGTCCTGGCCCCTATACTGTCTTTGCCCCAACCGACGAAGCATTTGCCAAAATCCCCACTGAAACTATAGCTTCCTGGATGGAGGACATCCCAAAGCTCAAGAGGATTCTGGCTTATCATGTGTTGTTTGGGGATGTGAGAACCGATAACCTGGTCGAACTAAATTCTGCTGAGACGGTTGAGGGTTCTATTGTAGGGATTGATTCTTCCAATGGCTACAAAGTGAATGATGCCAACATTCTCAAGACAGATATCCTTGCCGACAATGGGGTTATTCACGTTATTGATACTGTACTCCTACCCACAGTAGCAATGTCTGAATAGGTTATTATGTTCTCCCCTCTTGGACTCATTAGAGTCAAGAGGGGCAACCATTTTGATATACAGTTTGAGTGCAAAATAGCTTAGTTCTGGATTGAGTTTATATGCATAATTTATGTCAGAATTACTCATTTCTAATATATTTACTTTGCCTTGATTTTGTTTCTTCTTCACCTGAAGCCATAACAGAGGAATTCTTCCAGTTAAGGTGAAAGCAAATATTGCCATCTTTCTAAAGGTATAGTTAATTTAATTAAAATTTGTTTTGGTGGAACGGGAGCAAATTTAAGGCGATTGTGATCCTGGAAACACTGTAAAAATGAAAAATAGTTTACACTTGTTAATGTTATGTTTCTTAGAGATTAGGTAAATACATGGCTGACATTGTAGACACCGCCGTTGGCGCAGGTTCTTTTAACACCCTAGTAGCTGCTGTTAAGGCTGCTGGTCTTGTAGACACTCTCAAGGGTCCTGGCCCTTTCACTGTCTTCGCACCCACTGATGAAGCATTTGGCAAGCTGCCAGCTGGAACCGTAGATTCGCTGCTGAAGGATATTCCTCAGCTGAAAAAGATTTTGACCTATCACGTTGTCTCTGGCAAAGTGACAGCAGCTGATGTAGTCAAGCTGACTTCGGCTGCCACAGTTGAAGGTTCAAACCTCAAGATTGATGCTTCCAGTGGCAGCGTCAAGGTGAATGATGCCACAGTTGTGACACCAGATGTCGCAGCTGATAATGGTGTGATCCACGTTATTGACAAAGTGCTGATCCCCGCCTAAGGAAAATAGGGACGACTGGTGGGTCGTCCCTACTAAGATCAGGTAAACACAATAGAGGTACCTGTTGCTAGGTAACCTCTTGATCTATTTTATTTATTTCAGCAATAATTTGCCCTACTTATCTAAGTGTTTCAGCCCCCTGTTCTCTCCCCCTCACCCGAAAGATAGGTTCCTTAAGCTTAAAAATAGTTTACTTTTATTTAAGAAAACTCACAGAAGATTAACTGAAACACATGCCTGATATCGTAGATACTGCGATTAATGCTGGTTCTTTCGACACTCTAGCGGATGCGATTACAGCAGCTGGCCTTGATACTGCGCTGAAAACCCAAGGCCCTTTCACCGTCTTCGCACCAACTGATGAGGCATTTTCCAAGCTGCCATCAGGAACTTTTGAGTCATTGCTGCAAGATATCCCGCGCTTGAGAAAAATCCTGGAGTATCATGTGGTTCAAGGTAAAGTGACGTCAGCTGATGTAGCTAAACTTACTGAAGCGGAGACAGTAGAAGGTTCAGCCCTCAAGATTGATACTTCTAACGGCGTCAAGGTAAATGATGCTACGGTGGTGAAACCAGATGTTGCTGCTGATAACGGTGTCATTCATGTGATCGACACAGTGTTGATTCCTCCTTCTGTAAGCTGAAGGTGAGATTTAACCTCTCCCCCTTCTAACGACTTCCAAATAAAAAAATATCCAATCGTTAGAAAAGCTGTTCTTGCGCAGGGTCAGAAGACTTTACTCCCAGTGTTAGATGCAGTAATTCGATAATTTATTTCTTGTAGTTCCCCTAAAGACGGGAGATTCTAAACTGTTGCTACATGGCAGGCTGTGTTGCCGTGCCACTTCGCTTTTTAGCTTTAGTTTCCCAGATGCGAAATCTGGTAGCGAGGGTCAAAACTCGCCTACAGACCACTAGGTTAAACCCTAGTGGTCTGTCAATTTGTTATTGACAGGTTGTAGGGGTAGTGCCTATGTGCCTACCCCCAACGTTTGGGGCAATCTCTCTGTGGTTGCCCCTAGTAGATCACCAACCGAAAATTGACTGGTTGAGATAGATCTGAGGACAAGGAGCGTTTTTACCCTGGAGAGGCGAAGCATACCCTGCGGGAAGGCTAACGCCTACGGAAAAAAACTAGGGTTTGAGCCATAAACTATCGCACGTTGACTTCGCCCCTACCCTTAATTTTGATGACTAGACCGATGCTCTAGGAATAAACCATCAAATTAACCTTGACTAGGCTACAAGTATGCATCCACTCCGTGGTGGCAGGTGCAATGCGAGATGGTGAGATTCTCCTTCATCAGTCCACGATGCTTCAGCAGTGCCATACAAGAGCTTGCTAGGCTGAGATTGTAAACCAGCCACCTCGAAGTTCACATTTGTGGGTGCTGTGCCGATGTTAACAGCCACAATCAGTTCCTCTGCTCCCAAAATTCGAGCGAACACATAAGTCGTTGCCTCCGCAAACAGAATTTGGTAAGAACCAGTACGGAGTGCAGGGTAAGTGTGGCGCAAGGCAATCAGTTTACGGTGGTAATTTAGAACATCTCCCTCCCAGTGGGCTTCCAGAGGAAAGCTGCGCCGAGAATCTGGATCTAGACGACCAGGTAAACCAACCTCATCGCCGTAGTAGATACTGGGCGCACCGGGAAAAGTCAACAGCAGCAACGTTGCCAATTCCACACTCGGCTTGTCACCCCCAGCAATTGAAATCAGGCGCGCTGTATCGTGGCTAGCTAACAAGTTCAGCTGAGTTAGCTGAATCTCCCAAGGATATAAGTCCAACACCTGCTGGATTTTTTTGCCGTATTCCTTAGCAAACAAAGGCGGATAGGGATGGTAAGAACGGTCTTGTACTTGCTCTATATCAACGCGATCGCCTGCGGTAAAAGCAATTGTTGGTGCAGCAAAAAGATAGTTCATCACTCCGTCAAACTGGGTGCCGTCTAGCCATTCACGGGCATCTTCCCAGACTTCTCCCACAATGTAGGCTTCTGGGTTGATGGCTTTGACGCGATCGCGAAACTCCTGCCAAAATCCTTCTGTCTTCACCTCGAAGGGCACATCCAAGCGCCAGCCATCGATGCCGAACTTAATCCAGAACTCGGCAATCTCCATAATGTATTCCCGCACTTCGGGATTGTCATGGTTAAACACTGGCAGTGCCCGATTCCCCGCCCAACCCTCATAGTTAGCGGGAAATTCACCATTATAAGGAGATACAGGCCATTCGTGAATCTTGAACCAATTCACCCAAGGGGAATGAGGGCCATTTTCCAAAACATCGTGGAAAAAGAAAAAGCCGCGACTAGAGTGGTTAAACACTCCGTCTAGCACAACCTTGATGTTTTTTTGATGGGCAGCTTCTAGCAATTCCTGAAAAGCTGGATTTCCCCCCAACATCGGATCGACCTGGAAATAATCGTGGGTGTGATAGCGGTGATTGCTGGCTGATTGAAAGATCGGGGTGAAGTAAATTGCGTTAATCCCCAAATCCTGCAAGTAATCCAGTTGTTCCATAACACCCCACAGATCTCCCCCCTTGTAACCTTGGAGAGTCGGCATCGAATCCCAATCTTCCCAACGAGCATCTTTCAAAAGCCGCTTGCGGGGTTTCTGGCTTCTGGCAAAGCGATCTGGAAAAATCTGATAGAAAACGGCGTGTTTAACCCAATCTGGCGTTTGAATCTGCATGGATGACTCCTAGTCCTTGAATGATAAGGTACAGAGACTTGCCACTTTCCGGTTCTATCCTCTGGGTGAAAAGACTGGATGACTTGACTAGAGATGCCATCCAAGCAGGAGAATAGCCTGAGACAGGTAGAGGATGGCAGGAGGGCGATCGCTACATCAGGAAAAGTTAACAGCCGCAACATTGCCAATTTTACACAGGCGTGATCGCTTCCGTCATTGAGATTGACGGCGCTGTATATTGAGCTAACCGATTGAACTGGGTTAGCTGAATCTCCTGATCATTCTTTAAATATTTACTGAGCTGCTCAATATAGGGAATGCGTGTTTAAGAATTGTTAGCTTTCTCAACAGTCAATTTATTAAATTGACATAATCGATGCTAGCAGATAAAGTGTGCATCTACAAAATTATAGTGTTACCGGAGATATCTTTCATGCTTAGTCAAAATCTTGAAAAACCAGATTTTCGTCGGGAAATTCGCCTAGGTTTAGTTGTTTATGGAGGAGTTTCTCTTGCCATTTATATGAATGGTGTCTGCCGAGAATTTTATAATGCTGTCCGTGGCAGGGGTATTTACAAGCTACTTAAAGCACTCACTGATGCCGACATTGTTGTGGATATCATATCTGGAACTTCAGCCGGAGGGATTAATGGTGTTCTTCTCAGCTATGCCCTCGCAAATAGTGATGAAAATAAGTTCATTGAGTTTGCAGATTTTGCTCAAGTTTGGCGAGAAAGTGGAGATATTCAAAAATTAATGCATGAACCTGCTAAAAGTTTACCCAAAGACAATATAGAATCAGTATTGGATGGAAAAGAATATTATCAAAAAGAGCTATCGTCAGCCTTTAAAAAAGGGTATGTAAATAAGATTAGCAATAAAGTTCCACCTGAAGGCGAATGGTTCTCATCTGCTAAAGAACTAGATTTATTTGTAACTGGTACTGATGTTTTAGGATGCTTTTCTAAGATTTTTGATGACACGGGAAGCGTCATTGATATTGCCGATCATCGGACTATATTTCAGCTCAAGCATCGTCAAGGTCGCAAAGAGCCATTTAATCCTAATTTCACGACAGATAGTCAAAAAATTGCTCCGCAAGTCACTTATGAGGCCCTCGCCAAACTATGTAGGATCACATCTTGTTTTCCCGTTGCTTTCCCTGTAGTAGCGGTGAAACTAAAAACGGAAGATCAGGTCGATCAAAAGCTAGTAGAGTGGGGACGACTGGATATTCGGGACTTGCCAGAAAGACCACCAGAAAAAGATGGTTATCAGCTGTATTTTGTGGACGGCGGCGTCTTGAATAATCGACCTTTTACTTACACGATTAAGGAAATGTATTACCGAACTGGCAACCGTCCTGTTGATCGGAAATTATTTTATATCGATCCGAGTCCAGATCGTTTTGAAGGCAGCTCAAAGTTTAATCATATGCCTAAACCGGATGTTTTAGAAGTTGTATATGATTCTCTTGTAGGGTTGCCAACCTATCAAAGTATTAGTAAGGATTTAGAAACGATCAAAGAGCATAATGAAAAAGTCCGTCGCTATAAAACTATTCTTGAGAATGTAGAAAAGTCAGTAAATCATGATACTAAGTCTACCGAAGAACAAGAAGATACTTATCTGCTAACTCGGATAATTAGTTTGCGCGATCGCATACTGCCCCTAGTTTTAAAAATGGAAGAAGGCAATAGGACAAAATCTGGAAATAATAAGCAAGATATCTTAGAAAAGACAGCCAAATTACTCACTCAACGGATTACCCAATCAGAGGAAAATGAAAAACGGAAAGAAATTTTGAAAAAAGCTAGCCAAGAACTTAGTAATCTGGATATAGAATATGCGTTGAGACAACACTTTTATCTTATTCAAAAGCTATGCCAAGTTCTGGAAAAAGTTGATAAAAATTCAGATCTACATGAGTATATAAAACTGCAATTACTTATTGGCAAACTAGCTCGTCAAGTTAAACTTTTAGAGGTTATTCGTGAGGCTTTAGATACCCTACTTAGTAATTCTCATGTGAGTGAGTTTTTCTATAGCTTGTTAGACCAAGGTAACCCAAGCAATGATTCCGATCCTAAAAATAATGAGATGCGATCTCAGTTTTTTGCTCAGTTACTGAGGCTACATCGCTTTTTACTAGATGCAGATTGGTTAGAAAATTTTTCCGCTTCAACAAATCAGGAGCATGAGCAGGAAAAAGCTTCGCTAAATATTTTAGCAAATTTACCAATAGAGGCAAAGAAATCACAAGAGGCATCGTTAAAAGCAAAAGAATTAGAAAAATTTGACCTGGAAGCTGAGGTAGAAAAGTGGCTATCTCAACACCAGCTTACTATTTTTTTAGAAAAGTGTAAAGAAAAAATTGAAACGCTTAACAATCCACCTGAATTTGACAACATTCGTAGCAATCCAAAGTTTAAGGATGGGGCAGTCTTCTCGAGTATTCTGTCTAGAGTAGAAGATGCCTCAATAGCTTTAATTAAGGCTAGTGGACTGGAGCAAAATAGTAAAGTTTGGGATTTCTTTAAACAGCTTGAAAAATTTGATGATTTCAACCCGATCTTGGCCTACTTTCAGCAATTTTATAAGTTAGATCAAGTGCTTTACCCCTTTGAATTCCTAACAGAGATTAAGGAAAAAGAGTTAATTAAGACGATTCGTATCAGTCCTAATGATGCTCAAATGGGATTCGGAAAAAATAAGACTTTAGATGATAAGTTAGCTGGGAATACCTTACGGGCTTTTGGAGGATTTTTTAAGAAGTCTTGGCGTTCCAACGATCTACTCTGGGGACGCTTAGATGGACTCAATCGGCTTGTTCAAGGGTTGGTTAATCGTGAATCAATAAAAAACTTTCCCAAGTTTCTAGAGCGAGAAACTCAAAATCCAGAGAAATACTTGGAAGATTTGCTTCTAGAGTGTTTCCCTAAGGCTCAAGCAGCGGCGCGCCAGGAAATTAAAGAACAGCTACTGAAGCTGGCTAATCCTGATTATGATGATGATCTTCAAGCCTTTTTGGATAAATTGGTACTTGAGGGACAGCGGGAGATTTTAAGTACAGATTTACAGAATGTGATCGAAGATGAAATTGATGAGCAACTCCAATGGAATCAACAGCGAATTAAAACAACTGATCCTGCTAAGAAAGAAACTGTGACTCCAACAATTGAGGGAAATCAGAAACCAAAATATCAGCCTGTTGAGGGCTATTTTAACCAAACTGTGACTAACCTCACAGCAATGGCATTAGCCAAGGAGTCACTTGGAGAGCTATCGCTTCAAGGTAAAGAAAACTTCTTTAGTAACCAATATAATGTAGGATCAGAGAAGCTATTGAAAGATATTCCTACCGTTGTGTTGTTGACTCTAGCTACTCGTTTTACTTTAGTTTTGCCAGAGATTATTTTACCCTTGCTGGGTTCTAGCCGCTCTCAACGAATCCAAAAAAATCTGGTGTACCAAATTTTCAATAATTTATTACAGATACTCTATGGATTGCTGCAATTAGGGTGGCTGTCAGCATTTCAGAAGCCTAAATTTAGCGGCCACCAAGTGATTATTCTAGGATTTCAGGTGTTTTTTTTCCTGATTGCTGTTCTGGGAGTTTTCGTAACAGTATCCAAGTCATTTTGGTGGGTGGCGATCGCTGCTGCTGCCATAGTGATGTGTTGGTTGCTAAGTTATGTAATGGAAAAATCCAGTCAAAAGTAGTATCCTATGCTTTTGGGTAGGGGCGATTGAAACAAAGACACCTTGAACGCCACGATCCTAAAGCGCCGTGGCGTTCAAAAGAAATTTTTGAATTTTGAGTTCGAGACGCAGTCTCAGTGCTGGCGGACGCGATCACCACTCTCTGCCAGGATCTGTAAGGAAAGTCGCAAAGCCTGTACGCAGCTTGACAAAGGTACTAATTCAAATTCTGTGATTCAAAATGGTCATCTTTTTTTGACAATTGTTCATGAGTTCGGTCTGATGGTAGAGATACTAATGTCTTGAATGGCACTAGACTAGAACAATCAAATGGTATATTGATCAACCTATGTTGTCTTGTCAGCAGCCTGCTTTACGTGTTCTTATCGTTGACGACCATGAACTCACTCGCTTTAGCCTCAAGTTAGCCCTACAAAGCCAGAAGCATATTGAACTGGTTGGTCTAGCAAGTAATGGCAAAGAGGCGATTGAAATGGTTGAGCGTTATCGACCTGATGTGATTATTCTTGACCTGCAAATGCCAGTAATTGATGGTTTGAGTGCATCAACTCAAATCAAAAACATTGAGCCTAACACGCAGATCATTGCCTACTCTTCAGTTGATGACCCTCAGATTGAGGTGATGACTCAAACAGCAAGGATTGATGCTTTTTGTAAAAAAGACACCGCTACACACGATTTGATTGCTCTAGTAAACCAATTAGGTCAGCGCGTAGTAGATGGTTAAAGGGTGAGTAGGACTTTT
>CAZZWA010000119.1:0-5015 GCA_964657555.1 uncultured Microcoleus sp. | reverse complement strand
TTCAGGAAGACACATTTGCGATCGCCTGTTGCTCCCGAGCATAAAAAAGAGGTAGATTTGACTACCTCTTTTCTAGTGATAAGTTTTGGTGGGCAGTACCCACCCTATGAGCTTAGTAGTTTCTACTGTTCGGCTTATGAACGATGAAGCTGAGCACTTGGCACTGCTTCACGTTGTCAAAACCTACCACTTTAACGTAGTTGTTGGAGTACTCAGAACGGCAAGCTCTCACTTCATTGAGAATTTCTTGAGTCGTCGTCACATTGAACAGGGGGAGTTTCCACAGCGTCCAGTAGTGCTGTTCTGGTGCAGAGCTCTCGCTGAATTCAATAGCTGGGATGTAGCCTTGATCCAGGATGTACTGGAGTTGCTTGGCAATCTGGGCATCACTCAGGGGCGGTAAGTAAGAGAGGGTTTCGTAACGACGCTCTTTAGGTAGAGTTTGCATTGTTGTAGTGGTCTTCCTTGGTATAGGTTTCGTCAGTTTTCTTGGTTAACCCGATAGGTTATCCAGATTCTGATCTGAATCGGGTTGCGGTTCGGGATGGGTGGCGGGGTCAGACAGCGTGAGTTGCGTAATTCGCTCTAGATGCTGACGCCGATGCTCCATATTGGCCTGCTGAATGCCAGTGCGAACCATCTCCGGCAGAAATTCTGCCACTTCCTGGGCGAGGTGTTCCCTCACAGTCATAATCCGAAAGGCCAGTTCCTGCTTTTCTCGGAGTAACTCTTGCAGGTAGACTTCTCCATTTTGAATGCTGTTGCTTCCAGAAAAGGTAGAAAGCCACAGCGCCAGAGGAGGATTGGTTTCACTCAGCTGAGCAAGGACAGTTCGCAAGGCTTGATAAGTCAGGTAGCTGGTCAGCACCTTGGCTGTGTCTTTGGCAATTTGTTTCAAATCCATGCTTGACCCCAGCCTGAAGAGTTATGAAGGCTGAGTGATAGGGTTGGTACGCTCTTACCAACCCTATCACTCAAAACTCTATTTTTGTTTATCCAGCGTATCCATCGCCTCGAACTCGAACTTGATTTCCTTCCAAAGTTCGCAAGCAGCAGCCAACTCAGGACTCCACTTAGCGGCTTCGCGGATCACGTCGCCACCTTCGCGCATCAGGTTACGACCTTCATTACGTGCTTGGATGCACGCTTCCAAAGCTACGCGGTTGGCAGTAGCGCCAGGAGCATTACCCCATGGGTGTCCGAGGGTACCGCCACCAAACTGCAAGCAGGAATCGTCGCCAAAGATGTCTACCAGTGCAGGCATGTGCCATACGTGAATACCACCAGAAGCCACTGGCATCACACCAGGTAAGGAAGCCCAGTCTTGAGTGAAGAAAATACCGCGCGAGCGATCTTGCTCAATGTAATCTTCGCGTAACAGATCCACGAAGCCCATCGTGATGCCGCGCTCGCCCTCTAGTTTACCTACAACGGTACCGGTGTGGATATGGTCGCCACCAGACATCCGCAAGCACTTAGCCAAGACGCGGAAGTGGATACCGTGGTTTTTCTGACGGTCGATCACGGCATGCATAGCGCGGTGGATGTGCAGCAGGATGCCATTGCGGCGGCACCAACGAGCCAGGGTGGTGTTGGCAGTGAAGCCTCCTGTGAGGTAGTCGTGCATGATGATCGGTGTACGCAGTTCCTTAGCGAACTCGGCACGCTCTAGCATTTCTTCACTGCTGGGGGCGGTGACGTTGAGGTAGTGACCCTTGATTTCCCCAGTCTCAGCTTGAGCTTTCTCGATCGCTTCTTGCACGAACAGGAAGCGATCGCGCCAGCGCATGAAGGGCTGTGAGTTGATGTTTTCGTCGTCTTTGGTGAAGTCTAAACCGCCGCGCAGACATTCGTAAACAGCACGACCGTAGTTCTTAGCAGACAGACCCAACTTAGGCTTAATCGTACAACCTAGCAACGGACGACCGTACTTGTTGAGCTTGTCGCGCTCTACAACGATTCCGTGGGGTGGGCCTTGGAAGGTCTTGGCGTAAGCAACAGGAATCCGGAGGTCTTCTAGACGCAGGGCGCGTAGGGCTTTGAACCCAAACACGTTACCTACGATGGAGGTCAACATGTTGGTAACAGAGCCTTCCTCGAACAGATCCAGAGGATAGGCAATGTAACAGAAATACTGGTTGTCTTCGCCAGGTACTGGCTCGATATCGTAGCAACGGCCTTTATAACGGTCGAGGTCGGTCAGCAGGTCTGTCCACACAGTTGTCCAAGTTCCTGTGGAAGACTCAGCAGCCACAGCAGCACCAGCTTCTTCAGGAGGAACTCCGGGCTGAGGCGTCACACGGAAAGCCGCCAAAATATCTGTATCTTTTGGTGTATAGTCTGGCGTGTAATACGTCAGGCGATAATCTTTCACCCCGGCCTGATACCCAGATTTTGCCTGAGTTTTGGTTTGTGAGTAAGACATGTCTTCCTTCCTGAGGATGTACTGAATTTTGCTACTGGTTACAGCTAGCCTCTGTTAATAGCAAAGGCTATCTGTTAGTAAGAATCGGTCTCAAGCCGCTCATTACTTAACCATTTTTATTTATGTTGTAGATGTCAGCTCAGTTTCATTAAACCAGCCAAATTCTTTGGCAAAAATCAGCAATTTTTGACTTTTGCTGGGCACAACAACATGCCCTTGCTCCCGCAGAAAATCTTTTGGGAATATCTCCATCGCGGAATCCCACTTAACGGTGGGTCGCTAGCCTTTCTGGTGGCAGTAAGTTTAGTCTATAACAACTGCACAACTTTTAAACAATAAATTAAGATTCAAATATTTTTAAGCAGTGTATAGACTTTTCTTATATCTGAAATATCGTGCAATATTTTGTTACATTCACTTGCCTAATTAGACATATAACTGCCTTTTATAGGGTGTCAGCTTGAAACAAATCGTTATATTTGAATACTTGACTTTTTACACCACAGCAATCAAAAAAATTACCCTGACAGTAGTGAGCCCAGTTTGGATGTTGTAAGGTCGTGAATCTGATCACAGAACAATGCTAAAAAGAATAACCATCCTGGCAGCATCCCTTGGCTTGGCAGCTTGTAGCATCATTGCATCCAACCCAATGCCAGAACCTTCCACATCATCAGCTCTCAGTGTGGGGAAGACTTCCTCAAGTTGGGAACTATCAGCACCTCAGTGCCACGGAGAGGTGCCTTCCCCACTTAAAACAAAACTGGGGGATTACCGACTGGCACAGCCAGCCGATTTTGTAGCTTCCATTCGCGCCTACGAACGGGAAAACCCCCGCAAAAAGCTTACCTGTAGCATTTATACCACTGACTTTAATCAACACGGTTTGCCAGACTATGCCTTGCTGTTAGTTAACCCAAAAACCAAGAATTTCCGATTTGTGATAGCGATTAATCAGGGTAATGGCAAATTTGAGCCAGCAGTGCTAAAGGATTTTAATTCCCTCTCTAATTCAACTCAGGGGAGCATCTACACCAGCATGATTTTCAAACCATCAGGAGCCCTAGGTGCAGCTAAGCGCGAATATTCGCCTTTGAAGTACGGAACATCTGATGAGCAAATATTTAAGGCGCAATCAGCAATTGAATTGTGGAAACCGCTCTCCCCTAATCCTGTTGGTATTCCTCAAAATTTAAATGTCAGTACCCTCGCTTACTGCTCAGATGTTTTCTACTTTGTGAATGGTCAACTTAAAAGCTTCGGCGTTTGCGATTAAGTAAATCGACTAAGAAAAATGACTTCAGGGCCAAACAGGCAAAATACAACGTCCTGAGTACTTTTTTGGCTATGATGGAGATCTGCGGCCCATGTGCCCCCTAATCTCCAGAGGGACTCCGATCTCCCCCTGCCTATTTTCAGGTGAGAGTTGTTAAATAGAAGTGAGAACAATTCCATCTATCTAGTCTGGTGAGGAGTGTGTTTCGATGGCATCTTTGCATGTGCGTACCATTTTCTCGATTTGCGCCACACTAATAGGATTGAGCCTGCCAGCAGGGAACGAAATACCCACCCCAGATGGACAGACCAACGCCGGTCGCGTTCTAGCTCAATCTACATCTACGACAACAGATCAGCAAATTGACCGTACTCCCTTTTACTCACCTAAACCACCGCCGCCGAGAGTAACGCCACTGCCTCCCGAACGCTTGCGGCAAGAGGTCACGTCACCAGCTCCTGATTATCGCATCAGTTCGTTGCAACCAGACTACACAGGAGATCTCTGGATCGGTTCGTGGCAAGGACTGTCTCGGATTGACCCAAATACCGGACGAGTTTTAGCCCGCATTAATCTTCCTAACTACACCATCGGTGCGCTAGCTCAAGACCGAGTAGGAAGAATCTGGGTAGGCACCTACGACGGTTTGATCCGGGTAGACCCACGCAGCAATGAAGTCACAGCGCAAAATATCACCTTACCTTCTAACCGAGTTTTATCACTGTTAATCGACAGGCGGGGCTATCTGTGGGTAGGGACAGATCGTGGTCTTTCTCTAGTCAGTCCCGACCAAGGGCTATTAATGACAACGGTGCAAAAGCTGCCAGGTGTCAGTGCCAATGCCCTTAGCTTAGATCAGCAGGGTAATCTGTGGGTAGGAACCCTAGAAGGTTTGGTGCAAGTAGATACCGCTAGTGCCTTAATCAAGAATCGTCTCCCCAATCTACCCGGCACTGTTGTGCAAACAATTACCCTTGACCCCCAAGGAATGCTTTGGGTGGGAACGCCCAACAGTTTATTGGTTGTTGACCCCCAACTTGGGGGAGTAGCGCGTTCGGTAACGCCGCTCAGAGGGCGCAACGTCAAATCTGTGCATTTTGCTCGTGATGGTAGTGTTTGGGTAGGCACAGATGCAGGCTTGTTGAAATTGAAGCCCACCACTGGCGCTTTTCTGGGTCGAGTTGCCAACCTCCCCTCTGACCACATTCTTTCCCTAGCTCCTGACTCAGGTAATAAGTTGTGGGTGGGAACTAGTGAGGGATTAGCTTGGGTGAGTCTAACCACTGGTGAGGCAAAACCTCATATGGCTTTTGT
>CAZZWA010000118.1:0-14335 GCA_964657555.1 uncultured Microcoleus sp. | reverse complement strand
TGATACGTTATGCAAGAAAAATCAATTAGAATCAGACTTTCTCAAAAGCGTTACGACAAACTCAAGCTCTATGCTGAGAGCCAAGAAAAAACAGTTACGCAGTTGGTCGAGGGATGGATTAATAGGCTATCCAGTACAGAGATTGACGATTCCTCAACCACCCCACGCCCTAATCAACCTAGAGGTTGATCTCGGTTGGGGCACTTTGGTCATCGTCCGGCTATCATCCCCCACTTGCCAATGGCGAGGTGGGGGAGTTGCGCCGAAATTTTTAAACGGGCTAGGAGGGATTCGAACCCCCGACACCGTGGTCCGTAGCCACGTGCTCTAGTCCACTGAGCTACAAGCCCCTACAAGAATTCTATAATATCACACTCTAATCAAATGACGCAAAATTTTTCACAAAATCAGCCACTGACTCATCTCAATGTCCAAGGTGAAGCCCAGATGGTGGATGTTTCCGCCAAGGAACCAACTGTGCGGCAAGCAGTTGCTGTTGGTCAAGTCAGGATGTTGCGAGAGACGTTTGAGGCAATTCAAGCAGGCAATGCTCCTAAAGGAGATGTCTTGGGAACAGCAAGACTGGCTGGGATTATGGCAGCGAAGCAAACTTCTTTGCTGATTCCCTTGTGTCATCCCTTGCCGATCCATAAAGTGGAAGTTCAGATAACACCAGAGCCACAATTGCCTGGATTTCACATTCAGGCTGCTGTAGTTACAAAGGCAGAAACTGGCGTGGAAATGGAAGCACTTACCGCTGTTTCAGTGGCAGCGCTAACTCTCTATGATATGGCGAAAGCTTTGGAGAAGTCCATCCAGATTGAATCGATTCGCCTTGTCAGCAAAATCGGTGGGAAGTCGGGAGATTATGAGAATAGCTGAAGCATCCAGAGTTGGTGACGATTGAATTCTTTAGCAACGAGACGACATTGAAATCTTGCTCTACTGAGCCTCGGTTGAGGTTAAACTCTCACTCACTTGGCCTGAGTTCGACATTCTCTAATTCTGATTTTGTGATACTTTCAGAATCTCGGAATTTAGATTTAATCACAAAATCATTGCCTGCTGAATTTGATTTTGTGTCTAATTCAATATTCTCGCCAGAATCAAGTCTACGAGCTAGTTCCATTACTTGTGTCGCTATAAATTTTGGCACACGAATTGTAATAGTGTCTTTATTATTCCAAGTTGGCTTTCTGCCAGCATTTTCACGTTTTCCTCCTCTGAGATCCGGTTTTTGAGATTTTTTACTACTCATTACCATAATGAATTTATTACAAATTCATTTTCCCACTTTGAGTGCCTAAATACGCATCAACACATCGATTCTCATTTATCTAAGCTTATTGACAATAACATTAATGGGTTTGTGTTACTTAATCGCTTACTATGTCTAGTTTTCAGACTTTTCCTTATATCGAACTCAGGTCATAGCCAATCCAAATATCAAAAAGAGACATGTTTCGTTTGATTCATACAATCTTCACATAGTCGTCACAGAAGCTACAGACTGTTTGTCTGTAACAAATCCAAGCTGTATCAATCTTTCAACTGATATTGCCTCAATAATATTACGTGAGAGGAGTTTAAAGTTCTTATAAAGTTGACTTAAAGATGTTGCTTTGACAGAGGAAATACGTAAGTATGACTTCACAACTGTTATTCACTTCTGAATTCCCATCTCTTCTTAGAGTGAATTTCAGATAAGCAAAGGTTTCTAGAATGGCAACTTTAGCCATGAAATGATTCCAAGTAAATAACAAATCACAACACCTAAATTTTCCCATGAGTTATTACTCATGAGAACAAGATAACTCTGAGTTGAAATAGTTCCACTATATGGATTTTATGAAAATCAAACCATCATTTTTAGCCGGTTCATTACTTGTTGGTGTAGTTGCGACTATGACAACAACTCCCGCACAAGCTTTCATTTTCCAGCGTACTAATGCCTATCCTCAAGATATTATTGGCGTTACAGAGACATTCACTGATAATCTTGGGCGAAATCTCACCGGAAACTCCCTGAGTTCTCCCTCCTTCAATTTAAATTCATTTTCTGGCAACGGGACTAACTCTCTTACTGCAAGTTTCTTTGGTGGATCGGTTCCAGCAAATGCCCCAGTCACTGTAACTACAGATATTGGTGATTTACCTGGTAATAACAGTGCAAACTTTAATGTGACACAGCAAGCATATGTTCTTACTAATGGTGTACCAACTCCATTACCACCTTATACTCTTGGGTTTGCTTGCAGTACCCAAGGAAATGGTACACCTTATCTAGCTACTCAGGCGACAACAAACCTACCCCCTGGTGCGACCAACTCAGTTACAGGAACAGCTAGTGGAATCCTCGAATGTCAGGCTAATACATTTGGGGCGACTGCTAGCATTCCTCTCAGCGTACAGATTAGCAACCAAAGCATACCTGGTTATCAGACTGTCGGTAGTTTACCAGCTTTCCCACCCGCACAAACGTTTAATTTACAGCCAGGAGTGGCTACAATTATCTCACAACCTAATGTTACGTCTGTTCCCGAACCCAGCTCGTTATTCGGTTTGCTAGCCTTCGGTTCTCTGGGAGTATTGACCTATTTCCGCAGAAGGGTTATGTAGCCAGGAAGTTTGGGGCATCCGTGAGGTAAAATAGTCATCAGTAACCGCTTTAGAGAAAGCGGTTGTAGAGAAAGATGGTTCAGAACCATCTTTCTTCATTTATCCTTTAAAAATACTAGTAGTCTGTCAAAGTTTAAGTGATGGATAGTGCGAGTATCTTGATCGCGTTGTGAGCGAGACGATCATACTACCATCCTATCAAAATTAAGTTGACAGACTACTAGAGAGCAAACGGGTTTTTTATTGGCTCATTCAAAATCAAAGTAGGGATTGAGCCTAGATTATATCAGTTACAAATATTTAAATTTATCGTACACTCTTCGGACTCAAGTCAATACATCTAAGAGTAGAACTGCTGTTTTTGGGTGCGAAGAGACGGTATAGGAAAAGGCTTTGACTCTAGTGAGGTTTCAAGCTTCCTAGCAGGACAGAGTGTTCTCCAGATGCAGCATGGGTAAAGCTCGACCCCTGGAATGCTCTCACTCTAGAAAAACAGAAGAAATTCCCCTCGATTACCCCTGACTTTGTTATAGAGCTACGTAGCGAAAGCGATACCCTTCAACAAAGCTCAGGGCAATTTGGTGAATATGGTAGCGATCAGCCCTCACACCAAATCCGCGAATGTGCTAGTTCAACATAGTTTTTACCCGTTAACACGTACACTGACAACAGTGCCATGCAGTCATTCGGGAACTGCGGAATTGGTTAGTGTAAGTCGTTGGGTCTTTACGTTTCTTTGCCTCCACCAGACAACGCAAAGTTCTAAAATTAAAGTTGAACCTACTCTACTATCAAGGTTTTTTATGCCGCCTCGTTGGCCTCGTAAACCCGACCGTAAAGATCCTGCCTATCGCCGCTTAGATGACCGGATGAACTTTGCCGTGCATGTGGCAGCTTTTGCCGCTGTTAATTCAGGCTTGTGGTTTTTCAACACCTTGCAGCCAGGATCGTTGCCTTGGGTGCGTTGGGTAACCCTGTCTTGGTCAGTCCTGCTGTTAGGGCATCTGGTTTATATGTCGGCGATCGCAGATTATTCCACCCCTGTAGCAGAAATGGCAGCTACCACTGCTCCCCAAGGGTTCCAACCAAAGCCTAAAGAGAAGCAGAAGAAAGTTACCAAAAAATAGATTTCAGACTCTCACTTTCTATAGATTTAAACTCCTACTAGGATCAATTGCAATTTAAGCAAGCAGATCTATTCACCCAAACAGAGTAAGACGTATGGCTACCAAAAACACTAGTGAAGCAATTGAGCAGCTTGCTGCCGAAATTGGCGAAAACGTTTACATAGATATTGCTAAATGGCATCTCTATCTAAGAGATGCTCATCTACACACCGTCGTGGCAGAAAAGCTGTATCCTCTACTGACGAGCAACTCCTTAGAAGAAAGTAGGGTGCTGCAAGTCCTCGAAAGCATCCCCGTTAAATTAGGCGGTGGCAAACGGGAAGTTCCGTTAGTAGACTTGATCCCCACAGCAGGCCAGGTTAACTTGATAGATATCCTAGAAGAATACCAGCGAAATTTGTAGGTCATCTCGTTTACCAGCGCTAGTCGGAAGGGCTTGAAATTCAACTAGTAATGGCGGATCTCAATCAAATTGCCTCACGTTAGCTTAACAAAGAAAGCTCTCGACTAGATTGTCACAAGCATGCCTATCTAACGAAGCGCTGGCGCAGGCGAGAGACAAATTCATCTACTTCTGGCACCTTCATCTGGGTAGCGAAGAGGGCAAACACACTTAGGCCAATCGTACCAGCTAAACTTAACTGCAACAGATGAACTAAAAAACTCCCGTTGCTCCAAAATTTTTGAAAACCCCAACTGATACTCCAGCTTGCTAACCCAGCAATAAAGCTAGCACCAGCTAGACGGAGAACAGGCCAACTCCATTCCCGCCAGGACAAACCGTTGAGCTTGCGATCTAGCAGAAACAGCAGCATCAGCATTGAGGTGAAATTTACCCCCACCGTTGCCAAAACCAAACCAGGAGCACCTAAAGGTTTGACTAAGATATAGTCCAGCAGGGCGTTGAGGAAGATATTTACAATACTGATGCGGAAGGGCGTCTCTCCATCCCCCAAGGCATAAAACACTCGCACTAGCACATCCCGTCCTAAGTAGAAAAACATACCGCTGGCGCTAGCAATCAAAACTGAGGCAACGAACTGAGAGGCATTTTGCTTGAAGGCTCCTCGCTGATAAATCACTTGCACAATGGGAAAAGACAGAGTAACAATCAAGGTGCTTAGGGGCAGCATGGTAAGAGCAGTGAGGATTAGTCCCTGGCGAATTCGCACCTTGAGATCGAGCCAATTTTCGGGAGCAGCCAACCGGGAGAATATCGGCAGCAAGGGCACTAGAATCATATTGGAGATGATACCCAGTGGCGTTTGTACTAACATTCCTGCATAGACCATAGCAGCAGCTGCTTGAGGGATAGAAGAGGCGAAAAATAGGTCTGTGTAGAGATTTATTTGCAACATCCCCGATGAAAGGGTCGCTGGCCCCAAGACTCTGAGAACCTCACTGACTCCAGGCAGTTGCCAGTTCAACCGCAGGCGTAATTTGCCCAAGCCAGCACGCCACTGTGCCGTAAGTTGGACTAACCATTGCAAGATTGCCCCGCTCAAAGTTCCCCAAGCTAAAACCTTTCCACCCAACTGGACGTACTGGGGAGCTTCGATTTGGTTGCCTAGTTGCAGCGCTAATATGCCTATTCCAACAATCAGTGTAATACTAGAAAACAAAGGGCTAACCGAAGGCAACCAGTACATATCAGCAGCGTTGAGGGTGCCAAAGCCAATGCCAATGAGTCCAGCGAGTATGGCCATCGGAGCCATGATTTGTAATTGTTGAATGGCGATCGCTCGCACTTCGTGGTTTAATCCCGGCCCTACTAAGTCGATGAAGAAACCGGCAAAAAAAATCAGGCAGGTGGCGACTAGCAGTAGTATCCCACCGACTAGCGTGGTGATGGTTTCTACAATGGGAGCCGCTTCAGCTTTGTTTCTTTTGGCAAGTACGCTGACAATCGCACTGTGGAAAGGGCCATTAATGCCTCCTAGCAGAATCAGCAAAAAGCCAGGAATAACATAGGAATAGCTGTAGGCGTCAACAGCTGCACCAACACCAAAGGCTGCTGCGATCGCTTGTTGGCGCACCAGCCCAAAGACTTTACTAATCAATGTGGCAACGGCCACAATCCCGGCAATTCCTGCCAAGGAACGAGGAGTTTTCTGGTTTTCAGACACAGATAATTTTTTTAATCCCTATCGCGTAAATAGAGGCCAAAACTACGCAAAATCGTTGCAACAGACACGATTTTCATTTTTACATTGTGAGCTTGGCTCATGGATGTTTGATAGGAATCATTGCCATTGTCTCTAGCAGAATTTATTAGCCTAATACTATAACACAGGAAGAAGAGCATAGACGCAAAATGGCTGACCCCAAGGCTTGAGCTTAGCGTCTGTTGACCAGGCTTTTGAACCGGCTGAGGCTAAACGGATTCTTAATCTCTGGGAGTTTCATGACACTCCTAACGCTCTTCCATCACTCTCGCTGGGGAATATTCCAAAAGCCTTGATTTTTTAGGGGTGAAGCATTGCGGAGATCAATCCATCGTCAAAGCCCAAAGTGTAGATACCGCAATGCTTCGCCCTTTTTCTGTGCTCTTCTAGGCGTGCCACTACTCAAAACCCACTTGACAGACCACTCAGACCACTAGCTGCTTGCGCAGTGATGATGCGTCGGCTAACGTATCTTTATCAATGGTGCCGTATAGACGATGCAACTGATTGAGCAACTTATCATTTCCAGCTTGCGTCGTCGATAGGGTGATGGTACTGTTTTTGGTTGAATTGCTTTACAGTTGGTGATCTGGAAACAATAAAAACCGCATCTTACTCTTCTGCCGCTGCCATACCCATAAATTGGTGCAGATACGAACATTCTGGGAACTATGGACTCAAAATTTAGAAATCTAAGGTGAAAGTGTTGCTCAAACCTCTTTCTACGTGGGAAAAGCAATCAAGCTTACTACGGGTCGTATTGACCCTAGCAGGGATTTTTTTCTCATTGACTCTAGCTTTGGCCCTCAATCGTTACTACAGTTTTTACGCTACTTACGACCATGGCCTGTTTAATCAACTCTTCTGGAACAGCATTCACGGGCGCTTTTTTCAAAGTTCTCTTTCTTCAGCTAACTCAAGCGGTGCTCTCTTAGATAGTCAAATCCCATCAGCTTCCTACTACCACTTGGGGCAACACTTTGTCCTGGATTTCTTGCTATGGCTACCGATTTATGCTCTATTCCCTGCTCCTGTAACCCTGGTAGTGCTACAGGTGGCTCTGATTACAGCTGGAGGTCTAGTGCTCTATGCCCTAGCTCGACATTATCTGCCTCCTCATTTAGCAGTTGCGATCGCCGCCAGTTTCTATGGTGCCAATACTATCATTGGGCCTACCCTTGACAATTTCTACGAACAGTGTCAAATACCTTTATTTGTCTTTGGGTTGCTGTTGGCTTTAGAAAAACGCTGCTGGTGGCTGTTTTGGCTATTGGTGGCTTTGACTTTAGGAATTCGCGAAGACACAGGAATTATTCTGTTCGGCATTGGGGTTTATCTGGTTGTCAGCCATCGCTACCCCCGCATAGGTCTGGCTTTGTGCATGCTGAGCTTCAGTTACGTCGTCGCGGTAACGAATATTCTTATGCCGCTGTTTTCCAATGACAATTCTCGGCTCTACTTGGCTCCTTACTTTGGCAAGTTTGTCCACAGCCAGAACCCATCTACCCTAGAACTGCTCTGGGCCATCATCACTCAGCCATCAATGATCTTTGAAGTGTTTTTCACCGACTTTGATCGGCGGCTGAAATACTTCTCAGCGCTGTGGCTACCCTTAGCGTTTGTACCTGCTATTTCTCCTACAGCTTGGACAATAGCAGGTTTTCCCTTGCTAGAAGTACTACTACAAAAAAACAAAGATGCCATTTCTGTCAATACTCGCTACACCCTTAGCTTGGCACCAGGATTGTTTTATGGTGCTATTTTATGGTGGCACAAGGATTCAAAAAAGTTTAAACTTCGCTTCCGTCGCTTCTGGACTACATGTATTGCACTCTCATTGTTGTTCACTGTCACTTCCAATCCGCACAGATCGTTGTACTTCCTAGTTCCCCATTCCATTAAACCTTGGGTGTACGTCTCTTTGAGCCAAAAATGGGAACACGCAAGCCATGTGCAGACTCTCATGAAGTTGATTTCTCCTGATGCTAGTGTTTCTACTACTTCTCATCTAGTTCCACACCTTTCCAGTCGCCGGGAAATTGTGCGTTTACCAGTTATGCAGATACGTAATGATAGCGGAGAAATTACTGATGTTGATTATGCTCTGGTAGATATGTGGCAACTGCAACAGCACAAATTAGTTGGTATTGTTGACTGGGCAAGGCTTCGGGCTAGTGTGTCAGTTATTGATCGGGTTCTTGAGCAGGGGAAATATGGGATGATTCAGGTGCAAAATGGAGTTCTGCTGCTGCAAAAGAGGGTTGATTCTGATCCTCAAGCTATGTCAGATTGGTTGAGGTTGAGAGAACAACTCAAACCTGTTTGGCAGTCATTAAACTAGTTTCCTGAATAGTCAAGGTGATGTTTAATTAAAGTGCTTCACTTTAGGGAAAGGCTAACTTATAATAAGCAGTTTGTGACGAAAAGCCTCTGCTTATGTGATAAATATTTTCCAACTCCTAGTAATATTAAGTTTGTCTAATCGCCAACAATAAAAACTCCCCGCGTCAGCCTTCATTATGAATATTTCACTGGACTTGATATAATGCCTTTACATTAGTATGTCAAAATTAGGTGTGGTCGATAAAAATGAGAAAAACTTCAGTAATCCTACCTGTTTATAATGAATCAGCTTGCATACACAATACCTTTGATTCAGTTTTGGATTTCTCGCAAAACAACCCCTATTATCATTTCATTTTTGTTAATGACGGTTCAACTGATGATACAAAGGAAATAATTGAGGCCAGAATAGAGCAATCAAAAACAAGTCAAATCTCGCTGCTCAATTACAACACTAACAGAGGAAAGGGATATGCAGTTAAAAAAGGATTAGAGTATGGTCATGGGGATTATCTTTGCTTCATAGACGGCGATTTAGCTTATTCTTTGGCTCATTTGGAACTTATTGTTGACAAGTTAGAAGTGTTTGACGTCGTCATTGGCTGTAGAAATATGATTCCAGACAGCGTCAAAAAGGTAAAATTTAATAGAAAAATAGCAGGAAAAGTGTTTAACGTTATATCCAGAAAAATACTGGCGCTAAAATTTAAGGATATGCAAGCAGGAGTTAAGGGTTTTAGGAAGTATGTCGCTAAAGATTTATTTGAAAAGCAAACAATGACAGGATTTGCCTTTGATGTGGAGTTAATATATTTAGCAAAAAAGCAAGGATATACTATAGGCGAAATTCCGGCTATAGTATCGGAAATGCATATACACAAAGCTTCTAAGGTAGATCTGCTCAAAGATTCAATGAAAATGTTTTGTAGCTTGTTAGAAATTAAATATAACGATAGAGCTGGCAAATATGAATAAAGTGATTTTGTTGAGTTTTGATATAGAAGAATTTGACCTTCCCGAAGAATATGGTCAAAAAGTAGATGAGAAGGCTCAATTTGAAGTATCTTTAGAAGGTCTAAAATTACTTATTGATCTTTTAGACAGGTTAAATATAAAGGCAACCTTTTTTATTACAGCTAATTTTGCTATTCATCATGAGGATATTATCCGAGAAATTTCTATACGCCATGAAATTGCTTCGCATGGTTTCTATCATTCCTCTTTCAAGAATGAAGATTTAAAAGAATCAAAAAAAGTTTTAGAGGAAATAGTGAACACAAGAGTGACAGGCTTTAGAATGGCTAGATTGAGAAAAATTGATAGTAAAGAAATAAAACAAGCTGGTTATGAATATAACTCTTCAATGAATCCAACTTATCTGCCGGGAAGGTACAATAATTTATTCAAGAATAGGACTGCGTATTATTCAGATGAGATTCTCAATATTCCAGTTTCAGTCACACCCATGATTAGATTCCCTCTATTCTGGTTAAGTTTTAAAAATTTTCCACTCTACTTGATAAAAGTCGCTTCTCAGTTAACGATTCAAAGTGATTCTTATCTTTGTATATATTTTCATCCTTGGGAGTTTGCGGATCTCACAAGTTTTAAGATACCAACATATATAAAAAAGCCATCAGGTAGGGCGATGATTTTTAGGTTAGAAGAGTATTTACTTTGGCTAAAAACACAAGGCAAATTTATAGTTTTTTCGGAATTTAAAGAAAGATTTAAGCGTCATGCTCTCTAGGGTAAGTAATAGTCATAAGGCCAATGATAAGATATCATTAATAACTTTATAAACATTGATATAATCTGCCTGTTCAGATAGCTAACTTTACTTTATGATTAAAAAATGTGCTTCTATCCATACTGCTGTTAATTATGATGTCTAACAAAAGTGTCAAACAGCCGAAAACTGAAAAACTGTGGCTTGAAGGATTAAAAACCCTGGGACTGAGCTTATTTCTAGCATTTGGATTTCGCGCTGGCATAGCGCAGTCCTTTTTTATTCCATCAGGGTCAATGGAGCCAACCTTAAAGGTTGGCGATAGATTAATGGTAGACAAGGTAAGCTACCGCTTCAGCAAACCAGAGCGAGGTAATATTATAGTGTTTTTGCCACCAAAGGCCGCTATTACTGAGTGTGGGTTGCCGTCAAACTCCCATGATTTCTTTATTAAGCGCCTGATAGGGCTACCTGGAGAGAAGATAGAAGTGAAAGGAGGGAGTGTATATGTTAATAACCATCCGTTGTCCGAGAACTACATTGCAGATAAACCTCAGTATCATTGGGGCCCCGTGACTGTGCCGCCGAGTTCTTACTTGGTGCTAGGAGATCATCGCAATAATAGCTGTGACAGTCATTACTGGGGATTTGTTACTGGCGATCGCATCGTCGGTCGAGCGTTTTTTCGCTTTTGGCCAGTGAATCGCGTAAATACCATCTCCGAAGGACAAAAAAGCAGTAATATTCAGACGAAATAAATTCCTAAACTCCGTCATCCAGCCTGCTGGCCGCTATGCTGATTCCACGCTTCCATAAATTGTTAACCGCAAAAGCTGCAACGACAACTCGACTTAGCCTGGGATTTTGGTTCAGCTTGAGCCTCACTTTTACTGCAATTTATGGCAGTCAAGTACTTTTAAAAGCATTTAGCAGTGAGTACGTTGTGCAGGAAGATGCACGGGTGTACGTATTTTGGATGCAGCGATTTGTAGATCCAGATTTACTACCCCACGATTTCATTACAGAATATTTTAAATCCGTCACTCCAATCGGATATGCGGCACTTTTTCAGCTGATGACAAGCTTAGGAATTGGGCCGCTTTTGCTGAGCAAACTCTTACCGATTGTACTGGGATTGAGCGCAACAGCCTACGGTTTTGGCATCTGCTTACAGATCTTGCCAGTACCATATGCCGGATTTATTGCCATGTTGCTGATGAATCAAAGTTTGTGGTTGAAGGATGATTTAACCTCTGCTACACCAAGGGGATTTCTGTATCCGCTGTTTTTGGCGTTCTTATACTATTTGCTGCGACGCTCCTTACTACCCGTAGTTGTGGCGATCGCACTGATGGGATTATTTTATCCACCAATAATGTTTATCTCAGTCGGAATTTTAATTGTGCGACTGTGGCGTTGGGAGAAGGGGCAGAGGGGCACAGAGGCAGAGGAGAAAAAGAAAAATTTACGTCTATCCTCTCCCCATCTCTCCATTGCCCCCAATGCCTACTTCGTGGGCTCTCCAAGTTCCCCATCTCCCCTGCTTCTGTGTGCCGCTGGATTAGGGATTGCCTTGCTAGTGATGTTGCCTTATGCTTTGAGTTCCTCTGAATTTGGCTCCCCTGTGACAGCTGCACAAGCTCGAACGTGGCCAGAATTTTCTGCCAATGGACGGATACCCTTTTTTACAAACAATCCTTGGAGGTATTGGCTCCAAGGTGGTCATAGTGGGATTCGCTTGTCTTTGAACCCTCCACTCGTCAGCGCTGGCTTATTGTTGCCCTTCCTGCTGCGATATCCATCTCGCTTTCCCCTAGCGAAGCTAGTTACTAAGAATGTCATCCTTCTAGCTCAGATTGTGCTGGTTTCTTTGGGACTTTTTTTTGCTGCTCATGCTGTGCTGTTCAAGCTCTATCTTCCCAGTCGCTACACAGTACATAGTCTGCTAATTGTGATGGCTCTAGCAGGTGGCGTAGCTCTAAGTATCATGTTAGATGCTGCTTTCCAGTGGGTACGGCAGCACCAACGCCAGAGAAAGCAACATTTCCTGGCATTAGGAGCAACTGTCCTGGTAGGAGTGACTCTGTTTTTCTATCCAAGCTTGTTCTGGAAAAACGCCTTTCCCAGGACTTTTTCTTACATAGTGGGTGGACAGCCAGAGCTTTACAAATTCTTTCAGCAGCAACCCAAAAACATTCTCATCGCCTCTCTAACTGATGAAACGAACAACCTACCCACTTTTTCTAGGCGTTCGATTTTGGTGGCTAGAAAGTATGCAGATCCCTACATTGTGGGTTACTATCGAAAAATTCGCCAACGAGCAATAGATTTGATTCGGGCTCAATATAGTCCGAACCTGGCAGAAGCACAAAGTTTCATCCAAAAGTATGGGGTGGACTTCTGGCTGGTGGAACGAACGACTTTTACGGCTGGCTATTTAGACAATCGCTGGCTCAAACAGTTTCAGCCAGCAACAGATGAGGCTCTGGCAAGGCTTAAGGCAGGGATCGTTCCCGCCTTAGCAAAAGAGATGAATAACTGTTCTGTTTTCCAGCGGAGGGACTTTGTTGTGCTTCAAGCAAAATGTATTGCCCAAGCAGCAAACGCAACTGAGGATCAATCAAATTTATCTAGGGAGATTTTAATCAAAACTCTCTAACCGTAACAGAGCAGCTGCGAAAGAGATAGCGGCGCAAAGTGCAACTTAGAAATTTTAATTTTCACAACTGCTATTTTCACTTTTCTTTTAAAATGGGAACTTTTTTAGTTACAGGTGCCGCTGGTTTTATTGGGTTTCATCTAAGCAAACATCTGCTGGATAGAGGAGAAAAAGTTATTGGCTTAGATAATATAAGTGATTATTATGACGTTACCTTAAAGCAGGCCCGTTTATCCCAGCTACACCAGCAAGATAACTTTCAATTTTACAAACTAGATTTGGCTGACAAGCAAAGAATAGCTGAGGTGTTTGCCGAATCCCAGCCAGAAAAAGTGGCACATTTAGCTGCTCAGGCAGGTGTGCGTTACTCCCTGACAAACCCTCATGCCTATGTCGATAGTAATGTTGTGGGGTTTGTAAATATCCTGGAAGGCTGTCGGCATTCAGGGGTGAAACATCTTGTATTTGCCTCTTCTAGCTCGGTTTATGGGGCTAATAAGGAAATGCCTTTCTCGGTTCATGATAACGTGGATCACCCGCTTAGCCTGTATGCGGCAACTAAAAAAGCGAATGAGCTGATGGCTCATACCTACAGCCATTTGTATGGGATACCAACAACAGGTCTGCGGTTCTTTACTGTCTATGGGCCTTGGGGACGTCCGGATATGGCGCTCTTTTTGTTCACCAAAGCCATTTTGGAGGGAAGAACGATTGATGTCTTTAACTACGGTAAAATGCGCCGAGATTTTACATACGTTGATGACATTGTAGAAGGTGTTGTCCGCGTGCTAGATAAGATTGCAGAGCCAAATCTTGAATGGTCGGGGTATAATCCTGACCCTGGAACGAGTTCCGCACCTTACAAAATTTACAATATAGGCAACAATAACCCAGTGGAATTAGGACATTATATTGAGGTTTTAGAAGAGTGTTTGGGCACAAAGGCCAAGAAAAATCTGCTGCCACTCCAGCCGGGGGATGTGCCTGAAACCTATGCGGATATTGAGGATTTAGAAAAAGCTGTCGGCTTTAAGCCAAGCACGCCGATTGAAGTTGGAATTCCGCGTTTTGTGGAGTGGTATCGGTCTTATTACCAAGTTTAGCTGGTGTACGATCAAGCAGCCTTCAGCAGTGTCACTCACAAGAGTATACTTGCTCTGTTGCTTCATGAGTGCGATCCGGCTCTGGCGATCGCCCCCCATATTATGCTTACCATCTTAACGAGAAATCCCCAGCTGCTTCCAACTGGGGTGATTGCTAACTATGGATTGTGAGCTGATGTCATCATACAATTCACACCTAATCAGCCACATGAGAAGAAAGTCACGCTTTACATAGAGAGAAAGTCACAAATCCCAACATGACTTTTGTCTCAAGTCAATAGTTCGTCCGCAGTTGAGGGCATACGCTTAGCCAAGTATGGGGAATCACCCCTCAACCCGTTGTTGCTACTGGGTGGGAATATCGATTCAGTTGGCTTTGGTTGGCCACAAATCTCACAATCATTTGCCCAGTTCCATAGAACTGGGTTTTTTCCTCTAAACACATCGACTGAGTTTAATATTGACTGCTTCAAGGACTTGCACTCTTCCGTTATAGTATATAGTCCTGTGAATTCTTCAGGCTTTCAAAACCATCTGATACCAAATCCGGGTTGTGTACCCCCTTTTTCAACAACCCGCATAACCTTGTA
>CAZZWA010000117.1:0-14352 GCA_964657555.1 uncultured Microcoleus sp. | reverse complement strand
CATTTTGACCATGATGATCGCCTACCGACCAAGCCTGGTACTGCCAAGCTTTGATATCGGCGCATCCCAGCGAATTCATGGGACATTCCCAGTAGTATTCGCCAGGGTCACAAGTGGCCAGCCAATTGCCCTTAAACTCTGGTACCAGAGCCCCAGCTTTTCCCCCGCTAGCGGTAATAATCGTGCGTCGGTCGTTGAACACGAAAGGCGCGTTATCGTTCCGAGTGCCGTCGCGATTCAAGCCTCGGAAGTAAACAATGTTGATTTCGCCTTCACCCGTGCTGATATAGAAGTTGTGGAGCACCATCCACATGATTGTCCGACTTGGCCAACTACCATCTAGCAACCATCCCCTGATTATCTGACTGGGGTCAGTGTTCACTAAAGCTGTAGCCGTTGCTTTCCCCAGTCCAGGCTCTTTGATGGCCCTAAAGATTTTGAAGTTTTCCAGTGCTCTTGCTGACTTTGGCCCCCACTTTCCGTCTGGCTTGTCTAGTAGCCAAAAGTTGGATAGACGTAATTGCAGTTGCTCGGCTAGCGATGGGTAGGAAGCGATCGCTTCGTCGTCTGATGCTGGCTTTTCGTTCTTTCCTTGGGCGAAAGTATAGAGTAATGTCTCCATTTTATCTATCCTATTGGGTTTAAAATTCTTCCTATCCGCAATATTAAAGTTTCAATAGAAATTGGCTTTTGCAGAAAAGAACTTCTCTCTAATCGTCTCCACTGGCTTGGTGTAGTGCCAGTTAAAAATAAAAAATAGCCGCTAACTCTATCAAAAACTTCATAGCCAGAAATATCACCAATAATCAAGTCGCAAATAATTAAATCAGGTTTGAAATCTTTTGCTATTTCAACTCCTTCTAGTCCACTAGAAGCAATTTTTACTGAATAGCTATTAAGCTCCAGCACCTCTTTCAATATCTCTAGCATGGTTAAATCATTTTCTATAATCAGAATTTTCGCCATTTTTATCAGGATCTCTGTCTTGGAGCCTCAGAAGAGATGGAGTTAATAATAGTAATCCACTGGAAGCATTCTTCCACGATTCACTTGTATGAATTGATAGTGCTTCTTTTAAAGCACATACTTCAAAAGTCAAAACCGACATTAAGCTAATTAATACGAGAATTTGATTAAATGTTAACAGTTTAAGGCTCATCGTCATCTAAATCCAAAGTATCTTTATTTATCTCGCCAGTAGATTTTTCTTTTCTAAAAATCGTGTATCCTTCGCGCCGCATTATCTCTTCAATCAAAGAGAGCCTGTTATTGCTCACTTCAAATCTATATTTACTCCCTTTACTTAAATCCCTCAGTGTCTCGTGATTATTTTCTATTTTTGAGGCGTTAACCTTAGTAGTAGTTTGTAGCTCCCCAATCAAAACTTTAATGTCCGATATTTCTTGAGAAACTAAATCAATCAATCCCTTGTGTCCCAAGCTAGCTCTATGCTCATAAAAATCTTTCTGAAATTTGAGAAATGATTGCAGAAACCAACCAATCGCGCCAAAAGCCACCGGAACCAAATAAGTATTAACGCTATTTAAATCCATTCTATTTAAATAATTAGCCTGCCCAAAATAAATTGAACAGGCATTAAAAACTAAAGGCTAAGCGCTAACAGCTACGGCGTTTGTAGTCACCACGCTGCCATCAGGGAGCGCGAATTTAACCGACCAATTTCCAGCGCTAGCAAATTGGTCAGCAGTTAAAGTTAAAGGCAAAGGAACACTAAAGCTAGAACCATAGTTCGCGCCGCCATTTAAATACTGTCCCTGAACGGTTGTGCCCGCCGCCAGTCCAGGAACATTTATAGTTATCGGGGTTTTGGCACTGATACTGGCTGTAGTAGGCGTAATAGTAGCCGTAGTGGGAGCAGAAGAATTAGCTCCGCCACTAGTGGTGGACGGTGCGAATAAATCTTTGGAAGGATCGTGAAGTTTTTCAGTAATTGAAATGCTCAAGCTATTTTTAGCGTTTGGGCTAAAAACCCATACGCCTTGCTGAGCGTCTTGGTCTGAAAACATGTGAAATGAGCCAGGTTCCAATCGCGTTTCAAACAAGGTAGCAGAAGTGTCTTCTTTCTGCCCAATAAAAAGTTGACCGTCTGTCGAGTTGAAAATCGTGCAGGTAATACGATTTTCATTATTAGGTAATCCCTGCACAGCAACGCTGCTATTAGCAGTCAACGGCACACTAATTTGATTAACTGCGTCAATCCTTTTTAGTTCTTGTTGATGTAAGGCTAATTGCAGGTGCTTTTGTACGGTTGAACTTATCGCCTGTTCAACACTACCCATGTCGGTTAGTGGAGCAGTATAGTCTTTTGGTGCCTGAGGAACTATTTGGGGTATTTGAGCGTATCCGTAAGCTGCCATAATCAACCTCTAGAATTTAACTAATGCAGATATCTGCTTAAATAAGCTCTCGCGATAAAATAGAAATTTGTGTACAGAAAAGGTTAATCCGCTCGGTACTGTCGCTAGCCTTAATTGAACATTTATAATCTTGTGGTATCAGCACAAAGCAAGGAATCACAAATTGTTGGGGTAAAGCAATTAATGGTTGATTATAAATGTCAAGGTTGTTGAAATCGGTAATCCTCAGATTGAAAACAACGTTTGCGTTAGCCGTTTGAAATTGATCAACAAGTAAATCTGAATCTGGGTAACTAAAGCTAACTTCTTGGTCTTTTAAAAGGCCAACCTTTGTTAACCATACAATCTCCCTAACGGGCTCCACACCAATATTTAAGCCCCCTCTGCTATAAGAGGCTACGGCTTGTCCGTTGTTACTGGTAAGCTGGCTTTTAATCAGGCGATTAACAATAGCCATTAAAGTATTCCTGGAATAATGATTCCACCGTACCCTGTTGGGTCAGATGTGTTAATCACGTTTTGTTGCTGAGAAACATTCTCTTCCCTCTGAATTCGCCTCCACGCAGGTCGAGTTGGATGAGCATCTACGTATCCCGATTCATACATAGTTTCCAAAGCCTCAACAATTTGTTGTTCAGAAATTTCAGGGAACTCCTCCTGAATAATTTGAGCTAAAACCGCTTGATCTACGTAAATATCGCTCAAAGCTCTGTAAGTGACTCTGCCTACGAAATTTAAAGTAGGTGTATCTATCGGGCTTGGGATATTGTAAGGGTAATCCGTATCGTCGAATCCTGGAAAGTGATAGGGATTCCAGTATTGCCAAGAAGCGGCGAAAGAAGTAATTGTTGGTTCTTTAAAATAATAAAGCCGATAGTTACCCCGTACCCCTTTAGTTCGCGCAACGACTCGAAATCCTATAGCTCTTGTAGCGGTAGATCTTACAAAAGCTTCAGGCACAGCACCTGATGGTAAATCCCATTTTAAAGCGCCTTCTAATTTGTCAATATTTATCTCTCTAGTATTGGCGCTGAATTTATCTCCAGCCACAGAAAGGCTGCTAAAAGGGGGGAACTCTATTAAAGAAGCACCGCCGTGGCTGTAAAAAACTTTTCTAATCTGTGCAACGTGTTGTACAGGAGAAACGTAATCTTCTAACCTATACAAATCTGCAATTAATGCGTAAACATCAGGATATATAGTTCTACCCCTGCTATTTACTTGAGTAGAATTGTAATTTTGAAAGTCAAACCTAAACTGTAGATATTTAGATAATTCAAAGCTCCTGGAAATAACATTCCAACCAGTTTCTGGGTTAGATTCCAGTGAAAAAATAGCAGGAGTAAGAATATCTTCCCAAGGCATTATAGCGTTTCCAGGCGAATAATCTCGGCATTCTTATCAACAATAGATAAATAATTGTCCACGTCAATCCCGCACGTTTCTAAAATGCCTAAAAAATCTGATTCAGAAAGCTTATTGGCTAAAAATCTGTGCATCGCTTGATTAGCTAAATTAGCATTCTTTGTTAGGTTATCTAAGTCTGAGTCGGAATAACTCCCCGTAGGAATCCAAATTCTTAAACAATCTTGAATGATTTCTTTTGATACCACTACCTGCTATAAAAAATTTCATTTTCAAAGGACAAACTCGCGCCGCCGTCTGGATATTTAGCGTTTATCAACTTGGTCAGCCCTCTAACCTGAGCCCCGTAGCTTGAATAATTATCAGTTGCGCCGAAGGGAAAAGTGCAACTAATTCCTTCCTTGTACGAATACGTCGCACCCGTTAGCCCAGATTCTACCTGCTTTGCAGTAGCAGAAGGATCTTTGAAGGTAGCTCTTAATTTGGCAGGAACGTAAGAAGGATTTTTCTGGTAATCTGTCTGCCCAGCATTGTCGTCAAAAGCTATTCCTAAAGCCGTTTCGTCAATACCAAACAGGCCAAATCCCGTCCCTTTGGCATGAGATGAGATGAAATATTGGAGACCTCCAGCGGTGTTATCGTCAGAAGTTCCGAATGGAGTTTCAACGATACAAAAAACGTTTCCCCCACGTTTGGCTGGAGTAGCCTTTATTTTAGAGGGGACATTTACTCCAGCGAGTGAATTTACATATTCCCTAAGTGCACTGCCATCCGTAGTCGCCGAAAAAAGATCCCCTGCACTGTTGATGTTGTCAAAATCGACAGAAATCCCTAAGGCAAATTTGTATCGCTTAAATCTGTGTCTTCTTGCGTAAGCCATGGTAAATTGTTGGTAAAAGTTATACAGGCGTAACCACATTATTAGTAGTGGAAGAAATGCGCGCCGTTATCGTATAGCTTACGTCGGTATACACTGCTTCGCCGTTACTAGAAAATACAGGCGTTTTGAATGTGGGTGTGCTTAAAGCTTTAAGAGTCTGAGTAGTAGGTAGTGCAGTGCCCCCAGATGGAGTATTGTAAGCGTCCTGCGCCGCCTTCGCCTGCTGTGCCAGCTTAAGCAACAACTGCGTGACTATAACAGCATCTAGGCTCGGTGCGGGGACGCCGAGAAACTGAGCAATATCCAAGTGAACGGTGCCGTTTATGAGCACAAAGCTACCCATTGGAGTAGTCGTAATTGCCTGTACGGACGTCGCAGTAATTTCTGCCATTTTTGAGTTCGCTTCAATAAACTGTACTTTTATTGAATCATAGGTACATAAATTTTAGTTATCGGACTTTCTTATACCCACACGGTCACACTCAAGCAAGATTTTAGTTATTTTAGTGATCAACTACATATGTATTTGCAAACGTAGCTTGCTTAAAGCTTTGATCCTCCTTTTAGCGTTAAATTAACGATAAGTTTTTTTAATATTGTTGATTTATAAGGGTTTCAGGAAATTTTTTTAAAATTGCTAGGGCAACTCGCCAGGTGCTACGAGGAACTATCAGCAGCGAAAATGCGCTACAGCGCCTTATCAGGGCATACAAAGTGTTTCAGCCAGGTACAGAGAGTTACAGCGGCTTACAAGGAGCAAGCAGGAGTTTGTAGGAACATTAGCTGCGTACAACGTACATAAGCATCAGAAAATTGCAAATAAGCCGCTACTGCGTTTGATAGTCATTCAGGCTTTGATAAAAATTGCTTGTGCGTACAATGAATTTAGTTCGTTTAACCAATTAAGTGCAATTATGAAATATTTTGGATGCGCTGTAAACGCAAAAGTTTTAAAAAGCGATTTAACCTATCAAGAACTTATCAAATCAAACTTTAATTATGTTTGTCCGCAAAATGAGTTTAAGCTTAATTACGTTTGTAATGATATTACAAATTTCAATTTTGAGTCAGGAGATTATATTGCTGATTTTTGTAAAAAAAACAATTTAGCGCTCAGGGGGCATTGCTTCTTGTGGCATCACGCAATTCCTAATTGGCTTACTACTTCACTTACCCAGGATGAAGCCTGGTTGTTAGTGTACAAATATATGCATCAAATGATTGAGCGATATTCAGTAATTAGTTGGGATGTTTGTAACGAATGCTTTAACAATGAAGGAGAATTTAGAAAACATTTAATATATATTTTAGGCAATGATTACATTTCCAAAAGCTTCAAACTAGTGCGGAGTATTGACCCATATACCCCTTTATTTTACTGCGACAATCAAATTAAATCTGAAAGAAAATGGCATGTTGTCATTAAATGTTTACAAGCAATGAAAAATGATGGAGTACCAATTAATGGTGTAGCACTCCAGGCCCATTCCAACTTGTATCCCGAGCTATCATGCAGCGCCACATTAAAATTAATAAACAAACTTAAATACGCTGGTTTTTTAGTGCATTGCCCAGAAATTGTAGTTTGGAATAATCAAGCCTTTGCTTATTATGGCGAAATGCTCCAATTAGAAATTTACAAAGGGATAATAAAAGCCTGCTTACAATCTGATTTAATAGGTTTTTGGGCTCCTTTTGATAAACACCCATGGATTTTAAAACCAGAACAATGCTGCCCTGGTTTTTGGGATGCAGACTATCATCCCAAAAAATCACATAAGTTGATTAAACAAATTAGTCAAGTTTTGCGATAATTCCACTATAGAAATACAGCAATCAGAACATTCACACTCACAAACACCGCACCCGCAAAAGATAAAGTCTACCGCAGCTATTGGGGTAGAAACGGGAATATCATGATAGCTGCCATCAGATTTAATTCCCACCAAATCGTAAGTAAAATAATTCCACTGAGTTCTTCGATTATTATCGTTGAGCAACACAATATCTAGTCCTGGCGGTACTTGTTCAGGATTGTAAGCAGGATTAGGAACCTGAATAGTTTTGTAAATAGTTATTGTTTGGGCTGGTATGTCCAACAAAATTTTCTCTGACAATCTTTCTGCTTGAAACGCGTCAGGCCCTTCATAAACCCAAGCATAATAAAATTGATCATAAACATCTGCATAAGGATTATAAAAAAGTTTCTCCACATATGTGTAATTAAGGGTCTGAAGCTGAGCACTTAAACTATCTATTTCGTCTTGATCATTGCGATAATATTCAGTGTGATCAACCACGCTTTCAGATAAAAATTCCGGCTGGGGAAAATTAATGGGATAGCTCATCCCACTACTGCCATCACTATCGTCAGAAGGATTGTGATATAAAATTTTGGCTACCCAGCCTGTACGAGTAGCACATACAACATCTGTGGATTTAGAATAAACTACAGCCATATAAATCAACTTAGAGGATAAAATTTTATTATGACCGAATGCGACGACGCTGTTGCTCAGCTTTCGAGAATCGCTGACGCTTTGCAAAGCGGCGGCAATGCCGAGTTGTTGCAAAAAGTTCGGCTTATTTACCAACGGCTGGGGTGTGATGATTATCCAGTTAATGTTCCAGATCATCTAGTTGTGCAAGGCCAAGCTGCATCAGCTCAAGTGCCCCAGCAGAACCTAACTCAGTTAATGGGGTGGCTATGTTCCCGATTTATCGAGGTATTGGGGGCGTATGAAATTAAAGTACAAGTGGGCGACAACAATGTTGTCGCAATTCCCAACGTCTCAGCCGCGTTATCAGAAATATTACTTTTACTGTCCAAAACTAATTCAAACAGGGATTTAGGAATCGCCACGCATCTAGAAAGTGCGGAATCACGACAGACCTCAATCAAAATTCTTAATGGAATCGAATCTATTATTAAATATTTGGGGTTTCAAGTAAAAGAAACTCCAATTAAAGTTAATTTTTCGCTTAATCCCAAAGCAACTTCAGACACAAACTTAATTAGCCCAACAGGCGTATCCGTTCCGGTTATTCAAAACGTTGATAAAACCACATTGCAAGACGTGCTGCATCAGCTTTTAGCAGCAACAGCGGCTATCAATAAAAGCTACAAGCACGTTGATACTGACCAGTCTTCTAAGAATCACGTATCTGCTAAAATTGATGCTAAGGCAGCACTCAAAGATAACTTAGCTAAAAACAATGACTTCGGTTTGTTTATTCGTGGAGCTGAACAGGCATTTACTCAAAGAAATCCTGGCACGGGAAAGCAGGCTAAACCGTTCGGAAAAAAGCTTTCTAAAAGTCCCAAAATTAGAAGACTATCAACAAAAAAAGGAAGTACTAGCAAAAAAGCTGGTAGAAGAGGCAGTTATTTTGATTTAGACAATTTTATTCAAATACTAAGTAAATGGGGAGTAAAAGCCTCTCAAGTAAGCCAAGGTATCTTAGCTTTCAGTATTTTCCCTGGACAGAAGGGTCTGAGCGGAAAGAATGCATTCACAGGAAAAGGTGCAGGAAAATCCCTCAGCAGAGGTGGCGGCGCTCACGGCACTGGCGGGGGTGGCGGTGGTACAACCGAAGGCGGCATAGGTAGCGGTGAAAGCGGAGTAACTACTCCTGCCACTCCAGACGTTGTAATCCGCGTACTTGAAGATTTTGTGGCTATCTATCAGCAACAAGAAAGCTCAGGAGTTGACATGACTGCATTTCTGGCAATTTATACTGAAGCTGAAGGGATTATTTCTAACAACTGATGGACATAGATAGAAGTGCGGCCTTAACGTTACAAGCTCAAAGTACAACCAACGGTATTAAAACTACGCCGTTATTAACTGCAACCACTCCTACTGGTACAAGCATTACAGGAGCATTAATCGCCAATTTCACACAACCAATTTACAAATGCTGCAACTATGATTTCGCCGACACCCCCAACGATGACGTTACCTCTAGATTAGGCGCTTTAGCTGACGCATTCAACGAATTAAATGATGGCTTAATTTTTGGGGAGATTGTGCAAATTGCATATAAATCTCCCTTAGATAGTGTTGATTTAGTTGTTAACGAAGCGGCATTTTTTGTTATTTTGGATGAGCTGGAACAAGAAGATGCTGATAATATTCTGTCCTTGTTTGGAGATTTAATTGATAGCGTTCATGATTACAATACTCATGCAGCTATCAAATGGGGAAATCGTAACCCCATAGCTACGGCAGAAAGCACAACCGATACCGCCACTCTTCTTCAAGAGCTTAATGATCTTAATGAATTCTGGGGAGAGGTGGAAGGAACAACTAATACTAATTTGTATGCTTTTAACGTAAATGTAACTGAACAAAATAACACTATTACAACTATTAATAACTTAGACGATTTTCGACAAAAATTAAACGTTTATATACCCAAGGGGTATGTAGCGGCAGTAGATGAGGCATCAAATATCTCTTCTATAAAAGCGCTTGAAGGTGAAGAGGAAATAGTTGAATTGTACTGGGATAGAGGAACCGATCCTCTATCTGGAGGAGATTTAACTTCATAATATGGGCGATCTTAATGACGAATCAAAAGACATCCTTGGCCATCCAAATATATTGGGATTGCCCACCGACCCGCCTGATGACACAAAAGATGACGCTCCAAATACAGATAGCGATGGCAATCCCTTGCCAGACAATGGCGATGGAGGAAATGACCGCATAGTTTTGTCTGGTTTAAGCAAAGACTTAAAATTTGCCATAACTCATATTCTGGGAATAGAACAACTATTGCAAAAATATGATTTGGGAACTTTTACAGGTTATCCTCAGCGCGATGAAGGATACCTGGGTATATCTCCCCTAACCATAAAAATCCATTGCACATCAGCTCAAAATCCGCCTTTTGCTGCAAAAACAGGATTTTATTTTCAAAGGGTAACTGTTAAAGTTCCCCACGCAGATCCAAACAAAATCAATTGGGAGGCGATAAAAAACGCTGTAGGCGGAGCCGATGGTTACACATTTGGAGCATCTAAATGTATCTACACTATAGATACGCCAACGGGAAGGAGAAAAATACAAGTATATGCATCGTCTGAGGACGAAGCTCAAAACATTGCTGATAATTTATTAGACTTATCGACATGCACCGCCGACGACATAGTTTCGACCATTATTAACACTGAACAAATAAATACAGATAACAAGAACAGTCCAAGATACAAAGAAAATATTACTGTTTATCCTAAAAATTTCACAATCATCAACACTCAAAACGAGGAATACCCTAGCACCACAATAGACTTATGGCTTAATAAAAAGCCGAGCAGTGCGGATGAAGATATTCAAAATGCTTTAAAAACAGATGACAATTAAAAACTAATAATTTAAAATTGAATTAGTTTATTTTGGGGTAACAATGCCAAGCTTAACAATTACAGTTCATGGAAATGATCGCGACACGATCATTTCCACAATTGAAGATGCTGTTTTAGAAATCAAACAAGACAACCAATACACTACTGGTATGGGTCAATCAGACGGTGTAGCTTACTCTTTTTCCTTTGCAGATGATGACAGCAGTAGCACAACGGTGCCTGAGGTGCCGCCAATCGTTAGTTCTGACGGTACTCCTTCAACTCCTCCTAGTTCTGGGTTGTTAGCCTAAAGAGCTAGAAACGGCGGTTCATCTAATCTTGGGGGCTACTGCCTCCTTTTTTTGTGGGTAGGGCAATAGGGAAGTGTGTAGCCATGACAGATGTAAAGACGATCGCTTTTGTTGGAGATTCCTATGCAATTCTCAATGATGTAACAGTGCAAACAAGCATGAAAGCTGTTTATTGTCAAGGTGTAGCAGGATTGCCCATTGTTGACGCCGAAACATTGAAGTTGCTGACTGCCACAAAACCTTTTAGAGTAGCGTTTTGGTCTCCTTGTACAGAGATGCAGGGGTGGTCGAGGTCAGATGAAATATTGGCGTTGCGATCGCTCCCCCCAGAAAAACGTCTTCTCCAGTTTAAAGGCGGTGATCGATATGGCCCAAAAGCTTATGAACTCTCAAATCTTGCTTCTAGTAAACGCGACGAGTTTGCTAGAACTCGCTCACAGCTTCTCGATTTCTACCTTGAGCAAATTGATTTTTACCTCTGTGCTTACCCATCTATCAAATTGTTTCCCCTCGCTCTGCGCTGGTATGGGGCGCGCCAACCTCAGTGGTTAGTACAGGAGCGGAATGCATGGGCTGAGGTGAAGGTTAAATTTTTCGACCGATGTCTGGATTTGGATCAGCTGCTTGCTGACCCTGGAAATTTTCAAGATGAACAAGGGCATCTTTCTTACCAGGGGTGGGAGGTTGTGAAAAAGTTATTTGTTGCAAATTTATAGAACCCATAGAAAATGAGGGCATCACCCCTTGATTAGGTCGCCCAACTTTGAACGATGTCTAGTTCTGGGCAGGCGTTGAGCACTATCCAGCGAAGCGAGTCAGTCAGGTCTCCTTTCCACTGTCAGAACCTTTGATGCCGTAAGGCGTTGAGCACGTAGAGCAGCGAGCTAGTGGCAGTTTTTAAAAACTGCTGTCAGAACCTTTGATGCCGTAAGGCGTTGAGCACAATCTCGAAAGGGATGTGAACCAGCTATATCCTTGTCAGAACCTTTGATGCCGTAAGGCGTTGAGCACTGTCAGAAACTACAGTCATTGATCATCATCGATCTCATCGATCTCGGCATCTACCATTTCAACCGTCTCACTGGCGGCAGAAGGCAACAAATTGCTGAACTTTGAAAAACTGGCCATATCGGTTTTGATGCCTTGACACCGCAAGAATTCTGCGGCTTCTTCCCACTCTCTTTGCCGTTTGGCAAGTCTTTGCTCCAATTCCTTAATTTGTTGTACGAGTTTCTCGCGTGCACGCCAGCTTTTCTCGTTGTTTGGTAAAGCAAGACTTATAGCCTTGTTTCGCAACATCGGAACGAGCGATTCAACCGTATCTCCCTCTTCAAGTATTGCGACCAGTTCAATTTTCTCGTTTTCATAATCCCCCAAGTTAAAGAGAGCGTGGTAAGCGACTGTTTTGAATTTCATAATTACGAGATGGATGCTCTGCTATTATTTTACAAATCCAGCTTAAGCTGAATCGGTTTAGAAGCTTCCTGCTGCTGAATTGCCTTGGAAATCGCTTCTTTGGCTTTTTTCAGCTCATTCTCAAATGCTGTTGGTTCGACCCCCAGGGCAAAGGCCGCCCCATCCTTTGAAGCCAAAAGGGATACTTCCCCCAAGGTTGACCAGAACTGCCAGCCGTGAAATTTTTTCCCGATTTTATGTTCTAGTGAGCGCCAGTCTTCGACCCGCTCCGATGGCAGCCATCGCCAGCCCAGATTTAGAAGCGCCTGGGCTTGAGCGCGATCATCCGCGCTAAACCAGCAAGGAAGGTTCATTTGCTTTTCCTTTTTTTAATAGGAGCGGATATGCTGCGCAGATGCACCCAAAATTGACGCAGCTGCTGAATGTCCATTTCTGACCGTGACTCCCTGCGGAAGTGTTGCTGACAATATGCTTTGGCTTGTTGAGTGCTCCATCCTATTCGCTGCATTTCTTGCCAGACTCTGGTAGACCATCGGCAGTGCTCGCACAGTCCCTGGTCAGACAAGGGTGGAGCGCATAGAAAGCATCGCGAGCAATATCCCCGCGTCTGGGCGCAGGTCTCGCAGTAGTAGAGATCGCGTCCGCCTTGCGGGTTGACGAAGGTTTTAGCAAAACGGTTGCAACTTTCGTTAGAGCATCGAATGGGCATTTGTCCCTCTAGGTATCTTTGGATGATTTGGCAGTGGGAATTCGGCCATAGTTTTATGAGAGAGGTCGTTCAATATTTTTTCGATTCCAACCAATCCCCAGTCAGCTTCCGACCGTGAAACCCTTGTGAATAGGTTGACCGCTGACCGGGGAGAAAATGGAGCATTTTGATTTTCAAATTTGGTTTCATTTTTGACTTTTCTTTTCCGGTCAGCAGGTCAAGCTTCTGGTAAGGGTTTCAGCTCCCCAGTCAGGATTTTTTCTTTCTCCAGTCAGCAGGTCAAGCTTCTGGTAAGGGTTTCAGCCAGATTGTCAAGGCTTTATCGCTTAATCACTTCCCAATCATTTAATATCTCGTAACATCTTTTCTAAGATTTCTCTTCGTTGATCAAGTAGAAATGCTTCGGTATACCTACTTGTCCAGGTCTGTATGAAGAATTGCTTTGACGGTCAACCATGCCTTCTTTAACCAGCTGCTTTAGCTCCTTCCTCAAAGTGCTTTCATTGAGCTGTAGGATGTTCGCCAGCTCTTCCACAACAAACCTGACACCTTTGTTCTTCAAGAAGTGCTCTTGAATCGTCCACCGAGTAGTTCTGTTTGTGGGTTCGTTCTCATCCATTTCCAGGAATCTCCATGAGTAGTCGTCATCCGTAAACTGCATTCGATATTTCATCGGCATCCGCGATCGCGATTTCTCCCAAGTCAGAATGCGCTCAGAATTGGTTGGGTCTTGGGGACAAACGGGGGTCAGGCTCTGTACTTCGTCTACCGTGTTTCGCAGAGACCTGGTGCCTCTCACTCCGCCTTCTGCATTGGAGTGGTGAATGATAAAGAAGGTACAATCGAGCTCTTTTGAAATGTCTCGCAATTGCAGCAGCGGGCGAGAATACTCAACGTCATTTTCGGAAATCATCGTGTTCTGGTTGATTGAGGTGAGACAGTCAATGACGATGAACTTAGCGCCGTATTTCTTGATCCACTTGTAGAGCTGGTACGTATGTTCTATCTGCCAGTTAACGTGATACCTGATCGGCAGATTGTCTCCAATGTCTGCTTGCTCTAGGTAGTTATCCATAATTCCAGGGGGCGTGTCAGTCTGGATGTAGAGGGTCGGAACTGGATTTTCTACTCTGTACTCTTCCCAGTCGGTACCCGATGCTAAGCAGCGAACTAGGTGATTTACATACAGAGTCTTTCCAACGCCACCTTGGGCGTGGAGCAGAATTAAAGACTGTTTAGGAATCCAACCCCGCATCAGCCAGTGTCGTCCGCCCCCGTACTTTTTACGCATCTCCGCACGGGTCATTGGCTCTTCTAACTTTTGAGCAATCAGCGATTTGAAGTAGGTCTCCCTAATTTGCTTTTCTGTGCGGTGAAACTCCCTGGCCAATGCCTGCACTTTCCAGACCCGCTCACCTGGGTCTTCGTTCAGCTCAATTTCTCGGAAGCGGTGCATGCACTCCTCATAATCACGCCGCTCAAGGTCGATTTTTAGCCCGCGCTCACGTACCAGTTGTTGAGCATATAGCTCTATCAGGGGCAAACTAAATCTGTTCGCAATTGCCAACTGAGCTAAAGCTTTTTGGGGATTCTTAGCAGCAACTGCTTGTACAATTTCTGCCTCAAGTTCAGCGATCGTCTTCTGCTTGATTTGAGGTTGGGCATTCTCTAAAATAGGCGCTGTCGCTGGAAGAGCGACGTCTTCCCAAACTCCATTTCCAGCGCCTGGGGGGTCTTGATAGTTAGTCAGATAGCTGGAAATTTCTGCTCCATTGCTAAGTTGTAATTCTAATTGAAACTTTTGGCTGTACAGACGCTGATACTCAGTGCTGTAGTTCTTTCCAGCCATTGTTAATTGATTTAATTCGTGATCAATTGCCTCTATCATCTGTTGATAAAGGTTGAATGGCGAATTTTGGTTATGCATGTGCTATATTTGTAAG
>CAZZWA010000116.1:6578-14405 GCA_964657555.1 uncultured Microcoleus sp. | reverse complement strand
GAGTAGATCGCTCTCTACATGCTGAATCACCAACACAGAACAAGGAGCGTGGTGCAGCACGTAGTTACTCACACTACCAAGCAGTACTTCCGTCAATCCCTTGCGACCCCGACGTCCTACAACAATCAAGTCGGCACCCCAACTTTGAGCAACTTCACACAGGGATTGCCCAGCCTCACCAATATTGTAATCAAATTCCGTTGGCACTCCCTGGCTTATAGCTGTTTGGCAGTAGCTTTGCAGTAAAGCATTGGTCTCCTGCTTTTCCCTTTCCACCTCAATTCTTTGAACTTGGTAGTCAGGGCTCAACATCTGGGTATTGAAACCAAGAATATCTGAGGAGGGAACGATTGGTTCAGCGATCATCTCCACTGGAACGCAATGAAACAGCATGAGTGCCGCTCTATTGGCTAGGGCCAGTTCAAGCGCCTGAGCGAAAACGGACTTGCATAGGTCAGAGTCGTCAATTGCGACCAGGATTTTGTGAAAGCCCATGGCATTACCTAACTATGAATGACACTAAAGGTACGGTAACAGGAATGTCACAGCCACTATACAATCAGCCGCTCCAAGGCCAGGACATCTGGAATACAGAGGATATCATGATTGCGGACAATCAGTCCCTTTTTCTCCAGCTTTGTCAGTACCCTTGTTACCGTTTCCCGCGCCAGTCCACTCAGGCTACTCAACTCTCGATGCGGTAGATTCGGAATTTCAGTGCCTTTCTGAACTGTTTTTCCTTGCCCTTCTGCCAGAAATAATAAAGTGTCAGCCACGCGGGAGACGCTATCGGATTCCCGCAACCGGAGACGCCGATTGACTTGACGCAAGCGTTTCGCCATCAGTTGAGCCAACCGTACACCTGCCAAGGGTTCCGTTTGAATTAACTGGACAAAATCTTGAGCTGGCATACTGCCAATCGTCGTGGGAGTTAGCGTAATCACATCTGTTGAACGAGGCACTTCATCTAACGCTGCCATCTCGCCAAACAATTCTCCCTTGCCGAGAATATTAAGTGTCACCTCTTTGCCATCCAAGTTGTAAGTGCGAATCTTCGCCCAACCATTCAAGATGAAATACACAGAGCCACCCCAGTCATTCTCTAGGAGAATCACCTGATTCGCGGGATGGGTGCGAGTAACGACATGGGAAGTGGCTTTCTCCACTGTAGTCTCTGGTAATCCAGCAAAAAGAGGAGCAGATCTGATCATGTCGTTCGGTTCGCGGGAGCTGTGTCGGTCTTCCATGGGGCCAACGCCAATGTAAACGCTGATGGTATAGTATATAGTGGCTCCCAAGGTTAGGGCTGGCAGGTAGAGTTTCAGAGCCAAGGACTGGAGCGACTGAATCCGCAGGCGTGGACTTGGGTGCTTCCCCCTAACATAGACAAAGGAAGGTTTTAAGTTAGTCAACTAAGGACTTTGAGCGTACAATTACACCATTAAGTGAAGCTTGTACGTACCTTCAAGAGTTATAGTTAAGGGTAACATAAAGTGTATTCTTTACCTATTGGCTGACTTCTTTGCAGTCGCCATCTTTGCCTGTGGATTTGGTTTGATTGTACCACTGGGAGGATGAGATTGCAGAGGGAAGAGCGCGTTGGTACTGACTAACCGGATTGGGTTGAGTTGTCAGTCTAGATTTTGTTAACATTCAGTATAATCTGACACTCAGGATATAGGGCACTGGATAGGTGCAGCACTCAATCACCCTAAGTGAGCAACGATGAGTTAGTCAGGTTATTTTTTAGCTCGCTGTCTAATGGCAATCTAACATCATATGTATCTATTAGCATTGTAATACGGCTGTGTAGCTGCACGAGTTCTAGTCGGGGGTTCAGAAGTGACTTCTTTAAAGGATCCAATTCAATCACTCATAGCTGAGATTGACGGCATCCTCCATAAGGCAGGCTCCCGTCGGCCTTGGCCGATGTCTTCTGATGGCGTACAGCAGCGTCGAGTTCTGGAGAGAGTTCGGGATTATCTGGTTTCTCAGCAGCCAAAGGAAAATACCTCTTTCCCGTCTCCACATGAGCAGTCTGGGCAGGAAGCGGCGCAGCAGATTGCCCAGGCAGTTGCCAAGGAAATGGCATCCCTGAAGGCTAACTTAATGCAACCCTTGCAGGTGGAGCTAGAGGCTCTCCGTAGAGAGCGGGAATTTCTGAGTAGAGAAATTCGGCAGATGGAGAATCGCGCCTCACACTATAATTCTCTAGCCCAACAACAGGCTAAGCAGCAGCAAATCATTTCTGACTTTTTGCAAACGTTGATGAGCCGTTTGCAGGAAAGCTTGACACAAGTGGTGGCCAAGACTATGGCCAATTTAGAAACCCAGTTCCTCTGCTCTGAATTTACCAAAGACCAGAGCCAACAGATGATATCCGCTCCTGCCAACTCCAAACTTGAGTCGTCTGCTCAAGTGGAGCATTTGGCGTCTGGACAATTTCCCTTACACCCGCGAGAGCGCTTGGAGCAACTGCGGCAGATGCAGGCGCAATCCGATCAAATCTTGACGAACCTGGATTCCACGCTCCGGGTTGTTTTAGAGGCGCTACAGCGCAACGTGATGGGATATCAGGAATCTTTGTCTCAGGGAGTGGCAAAAATGCACGACTTGGGGCAGCAAAGTGAGGTGCTATTCACAGCATTGACAAATCGGATGACGCAGCAGTTGGAGCCAGAAGTCTCCGATCATCTGCCACCGAACCAGATACAACCTGTTTCAGATCGAGATGAATCGGCAAAAAACAGTGCCGAGTCAAATAGGCTGAAGCGCTCAGTCAATAGCACTCAGCAGCAGTTTCCTTTCGCTGGCATGGAAATGCCATCTCAACAGCAAACTGACCTCAAAAAGCAGGGGGGTAGAGGGGCACAGGGGCAAATCCCCCAGCGAGACTCTCCACCTAACATGGAAAACTGGGAAGTCATTAAGCTAGATCTAGACAATCTGGGGCTCGAACAGACTGACACTGACGAAATAGATACGATATTACAGCTTGATATCGAGGATTTAGGTTCAAAATCACCCTCGGCGCCAACGGTTTCTCCTTTGCCAGAGGATGACAGGGGAGTGGCTTTGAGTGATGAGAAGACAGGCGAGCATCTGGAATCTGAGGTTCGCACTCAAGGCACTCAGCAGTCAGTCGGTTCTGAGAGCAGCAACCAGGAGGTTGATGATTTATACGCACTTTTGTTCGGTGCTGCGGCTTTGACAGACACAGTTGAGCCGGATGAATTCAAGTCGTTGACCAAGGAATCAGCGATCGCCACAGAGAGGCAACAGAGCACGGGGGAGAGGAATTCGGCGACATCATCACCTCCTGATTCTTGGCTAAAGATCGTGGACTCAGAGAATCAACCAGAAGCTCAGATTGAAGATGCTCTGTTTGCCGAACCGGAAGAAATAACCACCTTCACCGAGTCGTCTTCCCTAGCGCCGTTGAGTTTATTTCCGTATTCATGGGAAGATGTTCTATTTTATGAAGATGCGACCCTTCCCGTAACTACCACCAAGGCTGATTTCGCGCCCCACTCACTGCCAGAAAATTCCGAAGGTGGTGAAACCATCTCAGTAATGACTGACTTGTTTGATGAGAAAGAACTGAGAAACTCTGAAGAAGAAAGCACTTTCTCAGACTCTCCTGCTTCTGTAGAAGAGAAGCAAACAGAGAAACAGACATTAGAGGAAACGGCCCTCACCCCCTCGCCCCTTGCCCTCCCGCTCATCCTCTCAGAATCTGCTAACCCTGTCAGATCGCAGCCTGGGCAACCATCTGACAGCAGCTTGCAGACAGAGGTGGTTGAAGATAGCTACATTCACGCACTGCCAGAAGAGAATCTGTTGGTGACGGCTCAATCTGAGAGTGAGCTAGATATTAAACTTTTGTTGGAGCAAGAAACATTACGTCGGTTAAGTGAAGAACTCTCTAGATTTGAGTCGTTTGAGGAACAGGATGTCCAGGTGCCCAAAGAGCCGCTAGAGAGGGCAAATGATGCCGCATCGACGCCGCCGCCTGACCAAATCGGTCAGTCAAGTCCCTCTCTAGAAGCAGAGTCAATAAATCCGGCGGCGTTCGGTGGTTCGCCGGGGCTAACCGCTCCAGAGCCGCTAGCTGTGACAACCTATGAATTATTAGCTGAGGATTGGGAAAATTTTGCTCTTGATTACCCCGATGATGAAAATGCTTTCCCCAAAGCTGCGGCTAATGAGGCGATCGCAGAGGTGTCTATCACACAGAGCAACCAGAGCAATTTAGGAACATCAATGGATCTGGGAGCGGTAGATACTGCCCAGAAAGCAGAGAATATCGAATCTAATGAGCAAATCGAGCCTATACAATCCCATTCCCACTCTGAATCTGTAGACTCGCACGCTCCAACATCTGCCCAAGTCGATTGGAATTCAAATATATTCGGGTGGGAAAATCTAAACTGGGACTTAGAAGGAGAAATTACAGAGGAAGAAGTATTCGGAAAATGGAAATCGGAGGAAGCGTCTACTAATTTTGAATTGCCAATTTTGAATTTGAGGTTGTCAGATCCCGACCAGGAAGTAGAGAATATTCAATCTGATGAGCAAACTAATCTTCCACAATCTCAGAATTCCCAGACTGAAAATGTCTCGCACAATCAAGCATTAACACAGCCGGAAGCAATGCTGTTAGGCGGTGAGTTAGGAGAAAATATAATCTCTCCCCAAACCAGTGAGGAAAAAGAAGAAATTGGAGAAAGCATCAATCTCCTGTCTACTCCTTCATCAGAATTTCCCAACATTATTTCCGAATTTCACCAGATAGATTGGAATCCAGATGTATTTGAGTGGGAGGATCTGAACTGGGATCTAGAAGAAGATCTAGGTGGAGGGGAAGAAGCATTTAACAAATGGATTTTAGATGAAGCTGACACCGATTTTGTGAGGTCGATGGATTTTGGCTTGGAAGCTCCTAGTCAGGAATCAAAAACCGATAAATCTGATCAACCTGATCGCCAAATTGAATAAATTTTGGATTAAATTAGGAAATTATTCATCGCGACAAACAATTTCCTAATCAGCAAAGAAAAATTATCGAGAATCCGCTTAGCCAACTTATGCAAACTAGTAAAGTCTGGTACTTGGGGATTGATTTAGGCACAACGGGTCTTTCAGCAGTTCTCTTTAATTTTGGCACCAGAGATTTACACCCCATCTACTGGAAAACAGTTAACGAGCGAGGTTCTACAGAATATAGTGCTCAAAACCCTAGCACAGCCTACTCTGGGATGATTCCAGGAAGCGATGTGGGTCAACTACCAGCACCATCGATAGCTGTGGGATTTCTGGCGTCTAGCTTGGCTGGCGATCGCTCAGGGGTATTCATCCAAAAACTGAAGCCCTACTTAAAGATGGGTATTCCCTACCATTCTCCTCGTGCCAACAACTGGGAACCAGTGTTGCAATGGTCTAGTCAGCAGCCAGTTACTCTCTACTGGTTGAGGCGTGCCCTAGAGACTTTATTAGTTACACTCAAGCCAAGTCTAGATCCGGCAATCTCGGCATCAGGCAGTGTTTCCTTGCCCGTCAGTGCTGCTGGTTTAGATGCCAAAACCTTTCAGGCTGCACTGCTCACCTTAAATGGTGTAATTATGGGAAGCCCTGCTTTTTGGGGAGATACTTACCGCTTTAACCTCCGGGAAGCAGTACTGGGTAGCGGACTGGTAAAACATCCAGAGCAAATTTTTTTTATTGAGGACGCGATCGCCACCGTTCTGGCAGAACTATCCGATTTTAGATTAGACTCTACTGGTGAGCATCCAGAATTCTCTAAAACTGCTCAACAACCTGATCATCCCAAATCGCAAATCCCAAATCCAAACTTAAATAATCTAAAATCTTTTGGGTCAGCAGCGCGTCAGCAGCGCGGCTCCTCTGGAGCTAACGCGATCAAAAATCAAAAATTGAACAGTGGTAGCACCGTGGTAGTTAATGCTGGAGCCACTACAACGGAACTAGCAGTAGTCGATTTGCCCCACGACCTCCAAGACTTAAGCCACAGCGACTTTATGCTTCGCAGCTTTCCCTATGGAGGCTCTTACCTAGATCAGGATATCATTTGCCAGATGTTTTTGAGACAAGGTGACGGCGAGCAGCAAGCAGGCGCAGTTTCACAACCTCTGCTCGCTCACCTTTGCTCAATTGACACTGATTTTAAGCTGCCACTACCAAGTGAACCGGCTTTAGCAGCTCGCTATCGCTTGCAACAGCAGTTGCACAATACTCCCTTGGGGGTAGCACTTCTGGAGGCAGCCCAGAAAATCAAGCAGATTCTGCAACATCAGGATGAATTTATATTAGAGCTGGGCCCACAAAAGTGCGTATGTACTGCCAAAGATTTGGACAACCGAGTTGTTTTGCCCTTTGTGCAACGCCTAAATCAGGAACTGAATACCCTCCTCAGCCAGACGAAACTAGCAGGACAAGAGATTTGCCAAGTTATTTGTGCCGGTAGAACTTCTGCTTTGGGTAGGGTGCGCAAGTGGTTGCAGCAAAAATTTCCCAACGCCACTTTCATTTATGAAATCGGAAAGATGAAGTCAGCAATTCATCCTTCATCCTCTATCCTTTTATCCTCTAAAGTGGCGTGCGGCCTCGCTACCTTACCTCTCTATCCTCAGGTTTTAGCAAGACAAGAGCATCAGTATAGCGACTATTTTCTCCTCTTAGAACTGTGCCGAACTGTACCTGACAAATCATTAAGCGTCCAAGAAATCATGCAGTTGATGGAAAATCGTGGTATTAACACTCGTGCCTGTCATCAACGGCTAATAGATATTTTAGCAGGCCATCTGCCTACCAATCTGGTGCCATCTTACCCGGATGCCTGCTGGCTAACAGAAGCATCGCGACAAAATTTAGACTACCAGGGCATAGCAGCAGCGCCACTTTTCTATCAAGAGGGCAATCAATACTATCGACTCAATCCCCAGCAGTGTCAAAGACTCATGCGGTATCTCGATACCGTCCTATCTGGAACCTATCAGAAGTTAGAAGAGCCAATGATCGTCGATTTAGGCTGATATTATCTCTTAATACTAAAGCGGGTTTCAGTTGGATACACTATACCTAACAAATTCTCCCTTAGTAAGGGGGAGAGCCGTCAGGCGGGGGGTCGAACTTTGCTGCACAAAAACAAAAATTGCTGTGTCTTTGCGAAAGAACAAAGAACCACATTGTCAAGCTAAACTAATCGCCTCTAAGGGGCTGTTAGTTAAAACTCCATTAAGACGGGAGTATGGAGAATGTTAAACTGCATCAAAGCCAGAACAATCAGGGTGTAGACGGTTGAGGAGACTAAACCTGTTAATAACTCCTTTTTAAGGTTACGCTCTTTGGGTTGCTTTTGAAAAATATCCACAGCCCCTACTTGCATCAAAAGAATTCCAGCAATGTTAGATAGCCAGTATCCTATAATTAAGCAAGGCATGAGTAAATCTGAGGAAAGTAAACTACAGGCATATCCAAAAAAATAAGCGATTGGCAGATTGAAGAATAAGTCATTCCACCAACATAGTGGTGACAGCAAAAATCCAATTATTACTAAGAATCCGCCTATTAGTTTTTTCAGCATGACTTCTATTTTTTCAATACGCACAGAGCACTACAACTTATCTGTGGTTGGTATTTCTAGAAACTCACAGAGTTTGTCTCAAATCTACTGTAAAAGGCAAAAAGAGAGCAGCGCGTCGGCTCAATTTTTTTCTTTATTAGTACACTATTTAGCTATACTTACCGTATCTTAATCGAAAAACAGAGTAAAAGTCTAGTCTAGGACTAGGGAGTCGGTCAAGTAAT
>CAZZWA010000116.1:2760-6478 GCA_964657555.1 uncultured Microcoleus sp. | reverse complement strand
AGGCAATCAATCTCAGATTCATCTGTATGGTCAAGTGCCAACAAATGTTTTAAATTAGAAATTAAAGCACTTCTAATTACTGTGATCGCTTTTCTAGTGTGTAGCTATAAAAAATGACCACTTCTTTCATCCTTGTCATCTACTTGTTATTGGTAGTATTTTTCACAGGGCAATGGCTACTGAAGTTTCTCAAAGAAACTTTACAGACCGCCTTTATTTTGGCAGTGCTGACCTTGCTCCTTTCTTTGATATTTGCTGTATTCTTGGGACTAGGGCCAATAGAACTATGGGCAGAAATTCAAAGACTTTTACAACAAGGGTTTCAGGAATTCTTATACTAAAACTAATCCTAAAAATCATCACCGAATAATTCTTACTTTAAAATACAAGTCTCTGAATTTATTCAGGGAGCACAATTACACTCGACTTAGTCGCTCTCTTCGTTGCCAGTTTTTCTACCTGAATCTCTGTGAGGTTTGATAGGCTGTCTTTTTGAGGGAACTGGATAGCATGTAAATGGGCATACCTTCCTCCTTGAGAGACTAATTCTGTGTGAGTGCCGATTTCTACAATGCGGCCTTTTTCCATAACAACGATCAGATCGGCTCTCCGGATGGTTGAAAGGCGATGGGCAATAACTAAGCAAGTTCGACCTTTAAACAGCTTTTCCAAAGACTCTTGAATTAGATGCTCAGACTCAGTATCTAGGGCAGAGGTTGCTTCATCAAGCACAATGAATCGAGGATTCTTGAGCAAAACTCTGGCGATCGCCAGACGCTGCCTCTGTCCTCCTGATAGGTTGACCCCACGCTCACTAATTATGGAGTTGTACCCCTCAGGGAAGTTCATAATAAAGTCGTGGGCATTAGCTGCTTTGGCTGCTTCTTCAATCTCCTGAGCTGTAGCTTCTAGCTTTCCATAGGCAATGTTATCACTCACGGTGCCGTACAGAAGTAAAGTTTCTTGGGAGACAATTCCCATCTGCTCTCGAAGTGACTCTATGCTCACATCTCGCAGATCGTACTCATCAAGCAATATCCGCCCCTTCTTAGGGTCATAAAAGCGAGCTGCCAGTTTAGCAACAGTACTTTTTCCCGCACCTGAGGAACCAACTAAAGCAACAGTCATTCCCGGTTGAATTTCCAAACTAAAGCTATGAAGAACAGGCTCACCCTGGTTGTAGGCAAACTCAACATCTTCAAACTGCATGCTCCCTTTCAATGATGTCAGCCGAACAGCATCCTCTTTTTCGACTACTTCAGGTTTGGTATCAAGTATTTCAAAAATCCTATCCAAGGCCACTACAACTCTTTGAATAAGATTAATGACTTTACTGAAGCGCCTAATAGGTTGATTCATTTGATTAATATAGGCTAGGAAAGCTGCTAATTCGCCAATCGTCAACCGGCCAACCATCACTTCCCAGGAACCGAACACAAGCACAATAACACTACTGAGATTGTTTAGAACGTCAATGAGTGGAAAGAAAACAGACCAAAGACGAACTGCACGAATATTGGCATCCATATAGTTACGACTTTGCTTTGAGAACCGGTTAATTTCATATTGCTCGTTACCAAAAGACTTGATTAGATTTATATTAGTTATGGTGTCTTGGAGGTGATCGTTGACTGCTGCTGCTTGCATTTGCACGTCCCAGTAAGCACCACGCATAGATATGCCAAAAATCTGGGTAAGATAAACTATCAAAGGCCAGGTAACTAGAAGAAGCAGCGTCAGTTGCCAATCGGCACTGAGCAGATAACCAACAATCACCACAAAAGTGAAACTATCAGCCAAAATATCGGAAATGTCAGCAGTGACTAAATTACCAATCGTGTTGATGTTTTGAGATAGCCGTGTCATCAAATCCCCCGTCCGCTGGCTATTGAAGAAGCTGATTGAAAGCTTCTGGAGGTGCTGGTAAAGGTCATTTCTGAGATTGTCAATTGTCCTCTGTCCAAACACCGACATCATGTAACTGCGGAAGAAGTTAAGCACACCAATCATTAGGGAAATCAACAGGATTGCTGCTGCCACCCAAGGCAATAGATTAAATTTTTTTTCAGGGATGACAAAATCAATCACATAGCGAGTAATCTGGGGAATAAGAATTTGCAGGAAGGAAAGGCAAAAAACCATTCCCAATGCTACCAATAAGGGTGATCTATTATACCAAATATAGCTAAACAAACGTTTGAATAACTTCTTAAACGATGCTATTTCCGGTAACTTACCGGGGTCATTTGTGGCAACCTTGAGAACTAAGTCTGCTTTCACTTTTCCTTTTTATGCTAAATAAATTTAATTAGATCATTAGACAAGTTTTTTTAGCAATTTAGAGTTTTTCTCCGACTGGAAATGGTTGTTCCGACACAGGTAAACTTAAAAATGGACATAGTTTTTCCCATCCCTCTCCTTTAGAAATATTGAGAATTAACAGGGATTCGTGCCGATATTTAAAGTAGTCAACAACGTTTTTGTAGTGCAAATCGTAAACATAAGAAAATCGTTCTTCATTGAAAATATAGGTACCATAAACGGCAACACGAAGCAGCCTTCTGAGCAGCATCGTATTTTCATTACTGGCTACGCCTTCAACAACAGGTTTACTGAAGTGTGCTTCTAGCGACCTGAGCCAGGATTGTTTGTCGCGTATTGTCAGGATAAACTTACTGTCTGGGAAGAGTTTATCTAACTGAGCATAAAAGGGAGCAACTATTAAATCTGTTATTCCATCAAAATCATTTAAAATAGAGAAATCATATTTTCCTGTCATCAACTCTTTCAAAGTGACTTCGTCATCGGGATAGTGGGCTACCTTGAAACCGAGCCTATGGAGTGCCAGTGTCAAGCTCTTAGTTCCAGTTCGGTTCAGTCCAATGCCAAAAATTTTCCTAGTGTTAGTTTTAAAGGGGTTGAGAATTTTAATTGTGGCATATAGTTCCTCTACTTCTTGTAAAGTTAAAGGTGATTTTTCAGGAATTCCTTTGTTACTCAATTCGCGAATAGCCAAGTTAGGTAACTCTTCGATGAACTGGGCAGTTTCCCTAGTCGATGCGTCTACTTGGAGGTGTTTTCTGGCATAGGCGATCGCGTAGTTTGCCACCTGGAAATCTAGATCGTCTGGAGCTTGCGTTTCCCAATCTTCTTGATAAGAATTTAATTTCCTTTGATGATCATCCGTGCGGCTTCTCAGTTCTCTTAAAGCATATTTAGCAAAAATGTCATGGTAGAACTGACAAAAATCATGAAAAACGCTGAAAGGCTTGAAAACTTTTTCTAGATTGAGTTGACTTAGCGCCAAATCTCGAATTCTGGATTCAGGTCTTAGCACGTATTTTGGGTCATCTTTCGACACCTGTACGGCTTGCATGGCACGGACGACATCTCTTCGCGCAATGTGTAATCCGCGAATAGTACCTCTAAATTTATCCCAAAGATAACCATCTACATAAGGGGCTGTATTCTCTTGAAGGAAGGGGGCCATATCCTTCATAATCAAACAATCAGCATCCATGAAAACGACAAAATCGCCATCATAATTAATCTTCAGCATTTGCTGAACGGCTAGGGAAAATGGTTTAACGTTTTCAATAACATGCACCTGGTTGGGTTGAATATTTTTAATAGCCAGGTCTAAGGCAATTTGGGCTGTTCTTTCTCCAACCGTTCTAAAAACTAAATCAATTTTTCTCATTCCGTAATTTTCTTTCTA
>CAZZWA010000116.1:0-2660 GCA_964657555.1 uncultured Microcoleus sp. | reverse complement strand
AATCTTGGATTCAACTCTATCTTTCTCTAGATTTCTCATTCCAATTAACTGATTTCCGTTAATCTTGGCAACAGGTGCATTTGGAACTCGCGTGTCTATAACTGCCTGCGCTATTTTTGGGATAAACCAGTTAAGCTCCCCAGTTTTGAAGACTTTAGTAGGAGGAATGTTGAATTCAATGTTGCCAGTATTTGGATTTTTTTTCACAACTAACTGAGTTCCATCAGCTATTTTGACAGCTACAGGATCACTCAATTCTTGACTTTGGTTTTCCAATTTTATTCCGGCAATTTTTACATCATTGGGTAGATAAACTCCATCACAATCCCATTTATTTTTAGTTGTCTGACCATCTGCCAAAAAGTAAATGGCATTGTCGTATGCGTAATTGTAGCTATCATCGTCATCGTCAAACTTTGGCTTGGGGCCATAGACAGCCAGGGTCTTCCCAGTCTCATTTCGGCATTGCCCCCAGTTTACTCCCGTCTCCAATGCGTATTTTTGAAACTCTAACTCATTAATCTTATTCTGAATCTCTTCAGTGTTAGGATTTTCAGTTTGAGCTTGTGTTTTTTTCAAATCCACAAGATTATTAAGAGCTTTATTCACCTCTACATAATCAGGATTTTTGAGAAATTTCGGCTGATCAGCAAATGAAGGTTGAGCAAACGCTAAATTTGCCAGAATCATCACAACTACTAAAATGGCTTGCAAAAGCTTCATGAATTTTCTCCTTTGATTGTTCAGCAATTACTAACTAGTCAGATTGTCAAGGTGAACATGATTGTCTAGCAAGATTGGAGCGGCTCTCAGATCTGTAACTGGGTGGAATTCGCCATTATCTCTTTCACTCAAAACTCATCTTAGCCTTTCAACTATCTTGATGTTCTAAAGATTTTAACACCATTATATTGGTTTATAAACATAGGCGCATCTGACTTTTGAATGATATTGATAGGTAGAGATTAGGACTTGGCTCACAAGTAAATTTTACTTAAATCTCTACCCCAAAGACCTGAGGAATTCAATTTTTCTCCATTTCCGGTGCTCGTCCATTAATTTTGATTAGCCCCACTAAACATAGACAACTAGCAGCTAGAGCTAGTGGAGTCAAAGCGCCACTTTCCAAGATAATTGAAACACCTAATCCAATCAAAACAAAAGGAACGAGAGTCTTGCCATAGCGAGTTAGCAGCTCAGCGATATGTTGCTGTTGGGTTAATTTGTAGGCAGCGTAGCACCAAACTCCTACCAGCAAAAAGAATACACCCAGAATTACCAGCAGACTCTCCCAAGTACTGCTGGCGAACAACGGTACATAGATGCCAATATTGTCACTTCCATTAGCAACCGTGACGGCGGCTACAGCATAAGTTTGGGGAGAAAGAAAACTGGCAATTGGCGATTGGTCAGATTGCCGTGTTTCTGCCTCAACTTCCTCAGGATCGCTTTCCCGATTGAGCAAGCCACTTAGACCAATAGCAATTGGTCCCAAGCCAAGTAGTCCAATCCAGTGTTGTGGTAGGACTAAGCCACCAACAAAACCGGAAAGGCTGGCAATGACTAAGGCAGCGAAGCCTAGATACTGACCAACGAAAATGTGCCGCCGACGAAATGTTGCATTCACTTGTGAGAAAAACAGTGTCAGGATGACCAAATCGTCGATATTGGTTGCACTGAAGGCAGCTATTCCTGTAGGAATCGCAGTTACTAATCCGCTCATTTCTTGTTTGTTCTCCTGTTCATTCTGAAAGTTGTAGATGCCGATGGTGTCTCCCCTGCTTCACAAGCAAGGAAACAAACTGGTTAACGCTCCCGCGTATCACCAAATTTGTTGTGGATTTCTTCAATAGAATGCTGCATTCTCTTCACCATTTTTGGAGAACGCACCCTTTGGAAGATAAACCAGCCAAAACCCGCAGCCATATACAGCAAGAACAGCCATGGAAACACGTTGTTAGGGAAGTCTGGGACTGGGAACAGACTGCTACCGGGAATCCCGACGGTACCGAGAATGGGAAGTATCATAAAAACTACTCCCAATACTGAGAACGCTATATCCATCGGGCGCAACTTTCTCAGTCGATACAGGTACATCGGTGCCGCGATTGAAACCAGAACATACACTAGCAAAAATCCGTAGGTGCTAATCGTGCCGAAGTATCCCTGACCATCAAAAGCTTTGACGCCAAACACCCTTAACGCAGCAGGTACCAGAAATGTAATCAAGGCTGATAGCGCGATCGCCACATGAGGCGTCTGGTTAGACTCATGTGCTTCACCCAAGGCATTATGGAACAGACCGTGACGCGCCATTGAGAATAACAATCTGCCCGTCGAATTGATACAAGCGAGGGTGCAGGAGAAAAAGCTCAACAGGGCACCCACACTAATCAGCACGCCTAAAAAGTCTAGTCCTGTCTGGTGAGCGAGGAGATCCAGGGGGGCCTCAGTTTTGCCAAGATCAGCGGCAACACCCCGAAAACCTAGCACTTCGACGTAAGCCATGAATAGGAAGAATATGCCAGCCAAAATAGTGCTTTGAATAACAGATTTTGGGATCGTTCGCAGCGGATTTTTCGCCTCAGCCCCTAACGAAGTAGAACTTTCAAAGCCAGAAAAGCCAAACACAACCAGGACAATTCCCATTGCCACACCAC
>CAZZWA010000115.1:0-14472 GCA_964657555.1 uncultured Microcoleus sp. | reverse complement strand
AACACTAAGCTTGAAGCCTCAATTCTTTCCTTGACGATTGATGGCAGCTTAGGATCGTCATCAAGGAACCAGATTAAAGTGTGGGTATCTAGCAGCATCTACATATACTCCTTGAAATCTTCTAGCGGCTCATCAAAATCATCTGCCATCCAAATCTTGCCCTTGAGCAGTCCTGCTTTGCGTTTCTTGTTTTGTGGCTGTTCCTGCTGTGATTGTTTTGCATGTTTCTCCACTTAGAATTCTGTATAATGCAGAACTTCTTGTTTCAGAGATTCAGGTAGTTTTTCTAGATTTTCTAAAATAGTAGTTTCCAGCATTGTTTTTCCTTCCTCTAAGTTTTAACTAAAAACATAGTTGCAATGCCTGTTTGAATTCCAAACACCTTGTTTCTTGTTCCGGAGATATTTAGATTGTTTCTTACATCCGAGCTTAACTTAGAGGCGATCGCATTGATGGAGAGGATGAACCGATTACACCAGTAGCTACCCATAGCTAAAACCAATGTAATTACGAATTTCTAAGGCTGAATCCCATTGCACAAATCGCGATCGCTAGGGGGATTGCCGAAGAGTTGGAAGGGGCGATCGTTGCTCTGACCGACGTTGACATTGTGCTTGAGATAATCATGCAGCCAGTCGCAACCGCGTGCCAGTAAGCTGTCTAAATTGAGGTCTGCCAACTTCCACAAAATGATTCTACCGTCAGTTAAGGCTGCGGCAATAGTCTGACCGTCAGGACTAAAACTCACATTGGTTACTCCAGCATTCTGTCCCTTAATAGTTTTGAGTAACTTGCCGTCTTTGCTCCAGAGATTGATGGTATTGTCTAAACTGCCTGAGGCTAGGAGTTGGCCATCTGGGCTGAAACTGACGCTAGTGATCCCGTCGCTATGCTCTTTCAGGGTTTTGAGGAATTTGCCGTCCCGACTCCAGAGTTTCACGGTATTATCTAAACTAGCTGAGGCTATGGTCTGACCATCAGGGTTAAAAGCCACTCCCCAGACTGCACCATCATGCCCCCTAAGAGTGCTAAGCAGAATGCCGTCCCGACTCCAGAGTTTCACAGTTTTGTCATCACTAGCACTCGCAATAATCTGACTGTCTGGGCTAAAACTTACCCAATTCACCGGCTGGCTGTGGTCTCTTAAAGTGTGGAGTAAAGTGCCATCTCTTTTCCAAATTCTCACCGTTTTGTCTTTACTAGCAGTGGCAATCAACTGGCCATCGCGTGAGAAACTCACCCCCAAAACCCCTTTTCGATGCCCAATCAAAGTTTGTGGAGGCAGTGACACCATATTTGTTTTACTGTTAATCCGCCAAAGGTTGACAGTGTTGTCTGCACCAGCACTCGCCAGCATCTGACCATCTTGACTAAAGCGCACGCTATTCACTCCACCCTTGTGCCCCAGCAAAGTTTGTAGGGGTACCCCCCTGCCTGTCTTGCTGTCAAGATGCCAAAGTCTGACAGTCTTGTCGTCACTGCCACTAGCCAGTGTCTGACCGTCAGGGTTAAAACTCACTGCATTCACTGCACTCTCGTGTCCCTTGAGAGTATTAACAAAGGGGTTATCCAAGCTCCAAAGTCTGATAGTTTTGTCCCGACTGGCTGAAATCAAGGTTTTACCGTCCGGGCTGAAACAGACGCTACTGACCCAATTACTATGCCCCTCTAAAGTGAGAAGGGACAGCGTCTCCGTGTCTGAGAAAGAGCCGTCGTCCGACTGCCAAAGCTTGATCGTGTTATCGAAACTGGCCGAGGCTAGGGTGCGGCCATCGGGACTGAAACTGACGCTGTTGACTAATCCAGTATGTCCACTTAAGGTTCTGATCAAGGTACCGTCAATATGCCAGAGTTTGATAGTTTTATCGGCACTAGCACTGGCAATTATCTGGCCGTCTGGGCTGAAACTGACACTTGTGACCCCATCAGTATGGCCTGTCAAAGTTCGTAGGGGCAGTTTCTCTGGGTTTGTCCCACCGTCAAGGCGCCAAATTTTGATGGTTTTGTCCGCACTGGCAGTGGCAATTAACTGCCCGTTGGGGCTAAAACTGACGCTTTGGACTGCTGCTTGATGACCTGTGAGAGTTGTGAGCAATGTACCGTCAAGGCGCCAAATTTTGATGGTTTTGTCCGCACTTGCTGAGGCTAGCCTCTGACCATCTGGACTGAAACTCACGCCCAACACGATATCGTTGTGCCCTTCTAATGTGCTCACCAACGTGCCGTCACGACGCCAGAGTTTCACTGTGTTGTCCCAACTGCCTGAGGCCAGCAACTGACCATTAGGACTGAAACTGACGCTACTCACCCGATCTTCATGCCTCAGCATTGCGGGCATTAAGGTGCCATCAGGACGCCAAATTTTGACAGTGTTATCAGCACTGGCTGAGGCAATCAGTTGACCGTTAGGACTGATTGCAACGCTATAAACTCCTGCTGTATGGCCCTCCAAACGGTTGTGCTCTCTCACACCGTAAACTGCCTGCTCTAGAGCTGTTAACACCTGGGTTTGGGTCTCGACGTTCGGCCAATGCACTTGTTGAAGTTTTATCCCTGCTTTGACACTTCTGGTAAGTGCGTCAATGTCTTTATGGGAAGCAAAGAGGGCTTCTGAGGATACGCTGAGGACATTGATGGCATTGATTTCTGCTTGTCTTCTTTCAAATATTGCTGAGACTGCTAGAACTATAAACACAAATCCTAAGGCGACTGAGGCTGCTAGTGCTTTCAGATATTTCTTACGCCGTTGTTCGCTGCTTTTCTGGTTTTCTTTGGCTTCTGCAAGTTGGACGAGTAACTCTTTGTCATTGCGGAGTTGCTCAATCACAAAGTAGCTGAGTTCTTCTCGCTGGCGAGCTTCTGCTAATTCTGCTAGCAAGCTTGATTTGTCATAGTGGGTAGGAAAGGCTTCTAGATAGTTTTGAAAGATTTGATAGCGTGCATCTGCGAGTTCTGCAAGCAGCGCTTTTTCCTGACGCAGTTGCTCAATCTGGGTCTGGTGTACTTCATCCCTACTACGTAAAGCCTCCAATTCTGCCTGCAAGCCACCCAATTGGTCTTTCTGGCGGATAAAACTGACTAGATAATCGTGAACCAGTTGATAGCGATTGGTAGGAATTTCAGGTATCAGAAATACTAACCCTGAATCTACTAAAATCTCTAAGATTAAATCTAGGTCTTCTACTACTCCCGCTAAATCGTCCGTTAACTCAGCCTTCGTTTTTAGCGGACGATTGCTGTTTTCATCGGTCAGGCAGTACAAGACTAGTTGAGCAGTTTGTTGATTTTCTGATCCGCAGTCTTGAATGACCTTTTCTAAATATCGCTCGACCAGTTTTTCTTTTGGTCCTACCTGCTGATATTGCTGTAAAGTTGTAATATTTTCTGCTTGCAACTGGGCTCCTACGACCTGCAATTCAATAGGAAGGACTTCACCCAGTTCATCTGATAAATCTTTGACTAATTCATCTATTAGAGCATTTTCTAAGTAAAAATTAGCTCTTTTTGTTAGGTTCTCTATAACTGATTTAGCATCTTGAGGAGAAAAATTTCCCAATGGATAGCGAACTGTTTTGTCAAGTATACTAACATTGAATTTCTCCAAGCTAGCAAACTTTTCTAACTCTAATAAGTGATGGAGATAGTCTTCTCTAATAGAGAGAATAAGTTTAACACTTGGTAAATTTAAGCATTTCTGAAAAAACTCATAGAATTCTCGCCTCTGTTCTAGCTGGGAATCAAGCAAAAAAAACTCTTCAAGTTGATCAAAAATGAGAACGGTTAAAAGATGACGGTTTTCATTCCTGTGTAACTGTTCTAGGATAGCTTCCGAAGAATTCAAGGTATCGGGCGAGCCTACGTATTTAATTTCCTTAAGAGCTTCTGTCAAATGTCTGCTCAATACCCCAGCCCAATCTCTGTAAACTCGCAGCACAACGGGTAAGGCAATTTGATCGCCGAGAGGATTGGATTTAAGTGTTGGCACTAACCCAGCTGCTACTAGCGAACTTTTGCCTACCCCTGACTGACCGTGAATGACCGTCAATTTGAAATCGGGGCGGCTGATTCTTTCTAGCAAGCGATTGACATCTTGCTGCCGACCGGAAGCGGCAATTGCTTCTGCCATAGTTCCGGAAAGCCGAGAATCCTTAACTTCCAAGTTGGAATCGGTTTTACCTATTTCCAATGCTGGGTTAACGGCATCTAATTCTGGTTGCAACTGACCAGCACCAATGAAAGCTCGGAACCCATACTGCTGCTGAACCGAACTTTGTTCTTTCTGAATCCGAAAGGCTTCGCGATACCGACCTAGATCGAAGTAGAGCGATCGCACCTGCCTAAGGGTGCGCAGGTAACGATGTGGGTCGAATTGATGAGCACTAAGCTGTATGACACGCTCTAGTTCCTGGGTACACTTTTCTAAGTTACTGGCAGCAGCCTCCATCTGACCCAGACAGCGTTGTGATTTGACCAAAACTAATCGGTATAGCTGCTCCAAAAGCAATCGATATAAGCCATGATTGGGGTGCTCGCACTTATTAGCCTCACTCAAGACACAGAGAGCTAGGGTAGAGTGGCGATTAGCATCCTCCCATCTTGACTGTCTCAGGGCAATCTTAGCCAGAATGCCATAGTCTATAGCGAGTTGCAGCCTAGAGCCATAAGTTTCATGCAACGGTACAGACTTCTTGGCCACAGCTTCTAAAGCTGGCCATGCTTCCAGACGTTGCAATACCTCCTCTAGTTGACTGATAAAGTAAGCTACATTGTCTTGACGCCCAGCCTCTTCAAATACCCCAATGCATTGCTGTAAATAAGTCCAAGCCTCTTCTAACTGGCGGCGGCTGACTGCGGGAAAGCGGTCGGCATTACGACAATGACACAATCCTAGCTGAAATAGCAGCACCCCCTGTCGGTCTAGATTGTTGCTGTTGCGCCAAAATATCAAGCTTTCACGATAACGGCTGATGGCTGAATCTATCCGGTCATTGGCATAATCGTCCTGGCCAAAGATAAATTGCACACTAGCGTTTAGCTCTGACTCCAAAGTGACACCGCGATTTTGCAAATCCTGCAAAGCAAACTCAAGTTCTAAGCGTTGCTGTCCTGGGAGCAAGGCAACAGCAGTGTTATGAGGCAACTTATCGGCATGGATGTTTAGAATTGTGGCGAATACGGAGTTGGCTCTAGAAGAGAGCCAACCGAGCAATTGATCGGTAGGAACCTCAAATTTAATCGGTGTTGCCGCCCAGCTGGAGAAGTCTGGTGCAAACCTCACCAGCTTTTTCAGCACCTGATCGTTTACCCACAATATCAGGGTAAAAGGCAGCTGTTTGCGAAACTCATCCCGCACTTGATTGGTGGAAACCAGCAGGGTATCGAGGGCAACCACGGACTCTAAACCTAAAACTATTAAAGCTGATGGCTGCTGGTCTCCCAAGTTTGCCTGGATGGTTGTGTAGAGAGTTTGCGTCGTTGGGGGCAGGACTAGCTCTCGAATTATTTTGCCGCGACAGAGTTCTCTTAGCTGTTCGAGCACTTGCTCTAGCAAAGCTCTATAGTTGCAACGAGCAAAAACCAGGGAAAACTGCCCCTCGGAAAACTGGATGGCCCTGGAGAGAGTTTTCAATGAGCGCTCGTTATCAACAGTAACTTCTACTTGGTGATTAGTCATTAGTCATTGGTCATTGGTCATTTTTGAGCTTTAATGGTTGCAACCAAAATCGCACTAATTCAAGGTTCAAAAAGCTATGTAAACCACAAATTCATTAAACTTATGGGAACCAACTTATGCTTACATTAGTGCCATTCGACTAATGACTAATGACTAATCATTGATTTTGGTTCGACCACGATTTAAACTTTTTCGCCTCTTCCAAAATTGGATTAATCCAGAACCAAGAACCCTCCTGATCGCGGTATTCAAAGACAAACAAACTGCGCAACAAAGTCAGGTACTCTACATCGCCTCTAACACTCTGCTGTCGCATCACTTGAAACAGCAACTCCCACTCATCATCCGTAATGGCTGCACTGAGGTAATCTCGTTGTTCCCTGATCACACTTTCTAGAGTTTCCCGCGATATCGGCGGGTTATCTTGCTGGATACAGCTGTAAAGCAGTCCCAGCAAGTTGCGCACATGGCCGCCGCTAACGCGGCACAGTCGGTCTAGGATTTGGGGAGTGTCAAACACTTCTGTAATCAATGAGCGCTGCCGATCTGGCGACTCATTAGGGAAAGCTCTCCTCAGTACCATCTGCCGCAGCAGTTCCATCCCCTCCTCACAGTCTCGGCCATCTCGCAGTCTCACTGGCACCATCGGCAACAATTTGGCAGGTAACCCTCCTCCTAAGCGATTCCTTAGGGTTTCGGATTCATTAGAGAAAATTAAAGATAGGGGAATTGTGTAAACGACATGGCACTTGAGTTGGCGTAACTGCTCACCTCGGTCAATGAACAGATACTCTGGCAGCGATCGCCCCCAAGGCAAGCTGCGCATCTCCACCCGATCCAGGTTATCCACAATCACAACCAGTCCAGCTTTGCCACGCCGTTGTAGTTCCTCGTTTGCCTTAATGAGGATGTCTTCATTAATAGATTGTAAAATTCCCCCGACGCGTGGTTCTAGGTAATTCCTTAACCGACGCCGCAGGGTGGGACTTTCTTTAGTGGTAGCGGTGATTTTACCAATGCCCATAGGCAACTCGGCTGAAGCCGAAAGCTCAATTGGTGTTTGCAAAAACTCGGAAACTTCTGAAAATAGATTAGCAAAGTAGGTGGGTCTGAGTCGGATTTTGATGGTTTCTAAACTTTCACTCACTTGACCGGCGATCGCTAGCATGATGTCAGTCACATCGACATCGGTCATCTCCAAATAGTGAGTAGACTCAAAGTATACCACATGAAAACCTTGGTTTTCCAACTCGGCTTTCAGCCTGAGTAACTCTGTGGATTTACCGCAGCCAATATGACCTGTAAACAACTGGCACGTCGGCTGATTTGGGGACAAATCTGTGATTGTTCGCCCCAATGCTTCGATAATCTTGCCGCCTCGCACTGGTGAAAAATCGACGTAGTAACGCCGTTGTTCGGCATTCCCCATTGACAGGGGATTGCTAGGGTTGCAAGCTTGGTAAAATCTGGTTAAATCCAGTGCCATAATAGTTTCCCTTGCCTCTTCTCTTGGTTTGCCGCACCTGCCCCCTGATTTTCAATGTTACGCTCTAAGAAAGAAAATGTAGTAATATTAATCATTATCCTTACAGGTGCCTAACCAGTGACACTCCTCTTCTTTACCATCTCTAGCTGCTAAGATAAATGGCAGCGCTTGTGAAGTATAATGCTTTACAAAAGCTGGTTTCTGGGTTAACATGTTAGGATTTTTGTCTAATGTATTAATGCTTCCACTATCAGAAAATTTCTGATTTACCCCTACTACTAAGGCAGGGATTGCTAGAATGATACTTAATATTTTCTTGTTCATATCGGTGATCTTCTTACTTCTGACAAAACTTAGAATGTTAGCTGACACTATGTCTTATTACTTACCTTCGTAGGATATTACCTGAAAGCAGGACATTTTAACCGACCCTAGCGTCACCTTTCACCCCTTAATTGCCGGTGGAAAGACCAGATAATCTCATTGACATGACTTTAAGAGAGACGGTTCCGCACCCATTTCTACGATAGCGATTACGGAGGCCACTTGGGAATCTGCTGTGGGTGGAGATAGCCGAACGCCTATGTAGCTTGTTACAGCAATTTTCATTTCGGTGCAGTACAGTCCGACCCCCTGACGGCTCCCCTCCGCGAGTTCGGGGGTTGCTAGGTGTAGTGTATCCAAGTAAAAACCGCTGTCAACAGCCACCCCAGCCAAAGTGCGAGGAAACTCATCAGGTGTTGTCCCTGTCCAACATTTAAACGCCCGATGGAAAGCGCTGGTTTCCGAAAAACCGAGGAGAAATGCCACTTCATACAGCGAACGGTGCGTAACTCGCATATTCTATTTCTGAGTATCAATGCCGTCGCAGAGATGGCGAACCTCCTGCAAAGAGGCTCCGCTAACACTTTCACTGGCACTGAGGTTGGTCTTTAGATAATCATGCAACCAGTCGCAACCACGCACTAGTAGATCGTGTGGTTCTAGAGCCAAACTCCGCAATATCACTGTACTGTCATCGCTAGCCGAGGCTAGGATCTTGCCATCGGGTGAGAAACTGACGCTGAAAACTGGCCCACTGTAGCCCTTCAATGTGTAGATTGGGGTACCATCGCGGCTCCAGAGTTTAACAGTATTGTCATCACTGCTAGAGGCAATCGTCTGGTCGTCAGCTGAGAAACTCACGCTCCAAACCTTACCAATGTGTCCCTTCAAAGTCCTGATTTCCTCACCGTCAAGGTTCCAGAGTTTGACTGTTTGATCGTCACTGGCTGAAGCAATCATCTGGCCATCTGGGCTGAAACTTACCCAATTCACATGACCCCTATGTCCGGCGAGAGTTGTTCGCAGAGTGCCGTCTAGGTTCCAAAGCTTTACTGTGTTGTCATCGCTGGCAGAGGCAATGGTTTGGCTATCGGGTGAAAAACTCACCCAATTGACTGCGGCACTATGTCCCTCCAAGGTTCTGAGCAACTGACCGTCAAGGCTCCAAAGTTTAACAGTCCTGTCTTTACTAGCAGAGGCAATCATCTGAGCGTCAGGTGAGAAACTCACGCTCAAGACTTTATCCCTATGGCCTGTTAAGGTTTTTAATAAAGTGCCGTTGCACTTCCAGAGTTTGACTGTTTTGTCAGCACTGGCAGAGGCAACTGTTTGGCCGTCAGGTGAGAAATTCACGCTGAAGACTTCATCTTTATGACCTTTTAAAGTTTTTAGGGGCAGTGCCTCCGTGCCTGTCCTGCCGTCGCGCTGCCAAAGCTTCACAGTGTTGTCAGCACTGGCAGAGGCAATTGTTTGGCCATCAGGTGAGAAACTTACGTTAGTGACTTGCTTTGTGTGCCCTACGAGAGTGTTACGAAACGGGCTTTCCCGGCTCCAGAGTTTGACTGTGCTGTCAGCGCTGGCAGAGGCGAGCATCCCACTCTCAGGACTGAAACTCACGCTTAAAACCCAATTTTTATGACCTACAAGGGTTTTGAGCAAAATGCCGCCAGGGCGGCTCCAAAGCTTGACAGTGTTATCTTCGCTGGCGGAAGCGATCGTCTTGCCGTCTCGGCTGAAACTAACGCTATGGACTGGCTTACTATGGCCTGTTAAGGTTTTGATCAAAGTGCCGTCACGTTTCCAGAGTTTGACAGTCTTGTCAGCACTGGCAGAGGCAATCGTTTCACCGTCAGGAGAGAAACTGACGCTCAAGACTTTATCGGTATGACCCGTTAAAGTTTTGATCAAAGTGCCGTCACGTTTCCAGAGTTTGACAGTTTTATCAGCACTGGCAGAGGCAATCGTTCGACCATCGGGAGAGAAACTGACGCTAAAGACTGTATCTCTATGGCCTGTTAAAGTTTTGAGCGACGTGCCGTCACGCCTCCAGAGTCTGACAGTCTTGTCTTTGCTAGCGGAGGCAATCATCTGGCTATCCGAGCTAAAACTGACGCTGAAAACTGTATCTTTATGACCTGTTAAGGTTTGTACGAGCGATGTTTCTGTGCCTGCCCTACCTTTGAGCCTCCAAAGCTTGATAGTTTTATCAGCACTGGTGGAGGCGATCGTCTGACCGTCAGGTGAGAAACTCACACTAGTGACTGGCTGAGTATGATTCCTTAAAGTTCTGAGTAAGGTGCCATTGCGCTTCCAAAGTTTGATTGTCTTGTCATCACTCGCTGAAGCAATCGTGCTACCATCTGGGCTAAAACTCACACCCAAAACACTACCCTGATGGCTTTCCAAGCGGTTGCGCTCTTGCACTATAGAGAGAGTCTGCTGCAATCTATCGGCTGTCTGACGTCTGATATTAAGCCGATCTAGCAAAATACTGAACGGCGCTTCAGTCTCCTGCAATTTTATACTTGCTTGAGTGCTAGCAACTAATGCTCCCAGTTGGTCGTTAGAGAGCAGGCGAGCTTCAGAAGCAGAATTGGCTTCAGCAATTTCTGCTCTTTGTTTGAGAAACTCTGCTTTTAATGCAAAGATTACTGCTGAAGCTGCTAGGGCGATCGCCACTCCTGCCGAAACGACTGCTAGCCGTCGCCATTGACGAACGCGATGGAGCTGATCTTCAACGCGTTGTCGTTCCTCTGTGGCCTTTTCGAGTTTCTTCCCAAATTCAGCATCCTTTTCCTGTTGAATAAAAGGTACTAGATAATCATGAACCAGTTGATAACAATTAATCGGTAATGGCCATAGCAGTAGTAACCCAGAGCGCACGAGAATCTCTAGGACAAAGTCTAGTTTTTCTGGCTTTAGTTCTGAAGACTCTGCAACTAACCCTGTAACTAACTCAGCATGCGTTTTGAGAGGGCGAGTACTGTTTTCATCTGTTAGCAAGTACAAAACTAATCTAGCAATGCGTTCATTTTCTGGCCCACAGTCTCCGATTGCTTCTTCTAAAAATCGCCTCACCAGCTTAGCCTTGGGGCCAAGCTGATGATATTTATCTATGGTTGTAATATCTTCTGCTTGCAACTGGGCTCCCACAACCTGCAACTCAATTGGGCGCACTTCTCCGACATCACTGGCTAGATCCTGTACCAATTCATCAACCAGAGGAGGTTCCAAGTGAATTTGAGAGCGGTTCGTCAAACTCTGGATAACTTGCCATGCGTCTTGCAGCGAAAAATTCCCTAAATAGTAGAGGTTATCTCTATCTAGAATATTGTTGTTAATCGCAGATAAATCTGTGAGTCGATTGCACTCCAGCAAATAAGATAGATAATCCTCTCTGATCGCAAATATAACTTTTACTAAAGGAAGATTAAAGCAAGTCTGTAAAAAACTATAAAACTGACTTCTACTTTCTCTATCGATAAAGCTTCTACTAATAAATAATTCTTCAAGTTGATCGAAAACCAGAATAGTTAATAAATTGCGTTCCTCATTTTTTTTAAGCTGTTCAATAATGCTTGCTACTGAATCTAGAGGAGTTGCCAGGTTAAAGCCTCTCATTTCCTGAAGTGCTTCTACCAAATGGTTACCCAAGTCATTAATCCAATTGTTGTAGACGCGCAACACAACTGGTAAAGGATCGCAAGCGTGGAGTAAACTCTGTTTTAGGGCTGGTAGTAGTCCCGCCGTTATCAGAGAGCTTTTACCCACTCCTGACTGACCGTAAATTACAGTCAGTTTGCAATCATTGCGAGCGATTCTCTCAAACAAGTAATCTACATCTTTCTGCCGACCAGAAGCAACAATCTCCTGAGCAACTGTTGCTTGCTGCTCTATTTGCGGTAGGGCAGGATTAATCGGCTGTAATTGTGGCTGTAAACGATTTGCTCCCACAAAAGCTAGGAAACCATACTGCTGCTCAATCGAACGCTGCTCTCGCTTAATCTGAAATGCCGAGCGATACTTGCCTTGGGTGAAGTAGAGCGATCGCAAGGTGTCCAATATCCGAATATAGAGCTGTGGATCGTAATGATGATGGCCTGCTTTTCTGGCTGCTTCCAGGTTATTAATAGCTTCTTGTTGCTGATTTAGATATTGCTGAGATTGAGCCAAAAGCAAAATATATAAACCCCAATGCTGCGGTCTGGGTTCTGGGGCTTTGTTCAGAGTTTGTAGTGCTTTCTGAGCTAATTTATTGGCCTTCTTTGCCCAGTTGGGCGGACATGGCACACCATACCTCTTTAAAGCAACTTCAGCTAAAAAGCCGTAATCTTGAGCAAGTTGAACTTGATTGCCAGTGGCTTGATGCAAAACCAGGCATTTTCGAGCTAGGATCTGCAACTCGTCCCAAGCTTCCAAGCGTCGCAGCACTTCACCCAGTTGGCCAATAAACTTAGCAACCCAATTTAGCATCTGGGCTGATTCCAGAACATCTAGGCATTGCTGGAGAGAATCCCTCGCTTTTTCTAAGTACTGACGGCTATCTAACCGATTTAGATCAGCACTACGGTAGTAACACAGTCCAATGTGAAACAGCAGCACTCCCGCCCGAAATTTTAGATTTTGGCTCCCCCCCTTACTAAGGGAGGGCAAGGAGTTAGATTTTGGATTCTCCTCCTCCCGACTTCCCAGCTCACCTGACCCTCTGCTCCCCTGCTGCCAAAAAGCCAAGCTTTGCTGATAGTGTTCTAAGGCGAGTTCAATTTGATCGTTGGTGTACTCATCTCGACCCAGAGCAAATAGTTTGCAAGCGTCTAGCGCTGGTTCTAACTTAATATCGCGACTTTGTAAATCTCGCAGGGCTGCCTCAAGTTCTGCGCGATAGCGAACGCCAAAAATTGCCGAGTTGGGTAAGAATTGACCAGATCCAGTATCTAAAACATGATCAAATAATTTATCTGCATTTTGCCGGAGAGCATCTATTAATATATCAGTTGGGAGAGAAAATTTGATTGGTACGCCTGCCCAACTGTTGACATCAGGTGCTAGCCTCACCAGCTTTTGCAGTACCTCATCATTTATCCACAATACTAACGGAAATTGAAAACTATCGTGAAATTTTCCGCGAATCTGATTGGCAGCACTAAGCAGATCGTCAAGATTGACCACCGACTCTAATCCCAAAACCATCAAGGCCAAGCCATTTGGCACTGAAACTAGCCGTTGAGCCTCGATTTGTGCTTGAATAGCTTGATAGAGCGTCTTTGCAGACTCATACAGGACAAGTTCTCGAATTTCTACAGAGGATTGCTCTTGCAATTTAAGCAGCATTTCCTTCTGTAACATCCTATAGTTGCAGCGTACCAAAATCAGTGAAAATTCACCCTGAGAGAGCGCGATCGCTCGTGTCAATTTTTCCAACGAGCGCTTGTTGTATTGGGCAACATCCTCTGGTCGATGTGGGTCAGCCATGACTTGAATTGTTTCACTGCTGCCAAGACTCAAATTTTTCTGTTTCCGTTAAAGCTTGGTTGGTTTAGGCTACTTCCTTACGAGAGCTTACCCTCCTAAGGAAGTAGCATCGATCAGGAGTAATACCAATTTCATTTAATTTGGCTATAGATGAATGTTGTAGAGACGTTGCATGCAACGTCTCTACAAAAACAGGAGGTGTAGCAAGCTTTTAGGAAATTGGTATAAGTCGAGAGATTTGGGTAATTTCTGCAATCTGATAGTTTTGGCTGACTGCACCTGGCAATTTGCTTCCTTTAAAAGTTTCATGAGTGGTTCAGGGAAATGGCGGCTCTAACTCCGGAGGGATGACACACAGCCGATAAATATGCTCTAGTCATCAATGGGGATTCAGTATCTAATACTCTCTAATGGTTCTGCCAAATTAGGACGTGCCCAAACTGCTTGTTGTTTCACTTCAAACACCCCAACAGCGTCTCCGGAAAGTCTGATAAATCTCAGTTAATTAGTCAAGCAAGAATAAATACAACCTGATGAGTTGACAAGCAGTTTACTACTGTCGATTTGTGAAGGGTTAGCGGTTACACTCAAGAATGATTGGCTGGCTGTTGGTAACAGAGCCTATCTACCAGAGTCTGCTGAGGCTATTTTACCAAACTCATCTTTAATACTTCTACAGCTCTTCCCCTTCCCTCATCATCTTCGATAATCAGGAGAAAGAAAAGGGATTTATATTATTTGTTGCGCACAAAATTTATGGAGTCTTTATTTAAAACCCCTTTTTTTAAAGAAAAATTTACTCTATATGCACCGCACTGCGCTAACAGCATTAACACTATTCGTAAATGTTGGATTTTTCTACTATGTTAGAAAAAAGTGCGGTTGTTTTTATTATATTTCTAATTATCACCGCATGTCTTAAAGCGTCGGCAATCTTCTGTCTGTTCATCTCTAGCCGCCAGTGCAAATGGCGGAGGCTGTGATATAATACTTCCTAACTGATAGTGATGAGTGTTATCAATAGTAAAGGAAATCCGTAATTTTGACACTCTGGTGTCACTGGTATGGAAAAAATAAGCAACAGTGCCTATCACCAAGGAAGTCAGGATCATTGGTCTACTAATAATCATTTTGTGCCTCTTTAAGCTAGAAAACAGAACAAACAGAATTTGACAGAAGGAGGCGAATGAGACTCAATAAGCTGCCATAAAACAGAGCAAAAATTTGGCTGCTTGTGAGTCTTCAGGCGATTCTTCTGTTTCGGGTTGTCCTCAATCTGTCAGAAAGGCAGATGCTTTTGTCCAGCGCGCTATGAGAGTAACTACAGCACTCCCCTGTTTATAGGGAAGTGCCTGATCACGCAACTAGAGGTAGCCAGCGAGTCGGCATATCTGCACCTTTTGTAGGTAGAGAACAGCCTACCACTACTTATTACTTGTTCTTTTATATACCTCCGGAATAGTTGGAAAAACTTTTCTCACACGTCCTCTAGAAAAAGTGAACTTGTGCTCGTGCT
>CAZZWA010000114.1:0-14522 GCA_964657555.1 uncultured Microcoleus sp. | reverse complement strand
CTCAAGAACAGCCCAGCACCACCGAAATCTGAATACTTGACCGATGCTCTAGGGGTTGGCGACAGGTTTTTGGCAATCGATATTACTGGTAGTTTGTGGCAGCTTTAAGCATGTGATAGGCAATCAGTAACTGTGTAAGAGCCAGAGGGTAACTCTGGAGCGCTTCTCCAGTAGTACTGGTTAGCTTACCAATGTCTGGAGTACCATCCTTGGCACAGAAAGGTATCAAGTGGGGTATTTCACTACATAAGATCCGCTCCAGCTCTATGACTTGTTCCTTAGTGGCATTGCCATCAATTTCTAGGACATCAACTGGCTTGCCCATATCCCGCTCCAGTCCTAAGCGGATTGCTGGCGTGGGATTGGTAGTGCTGGGACTCAAAATATTAGTCATGTCTGGGTGAGGGATGGTAGGTCTCAGTACCAGACACACATTCAAGTGTGAATTATTCTCTTCCGTGCGATCGCTAGGCGGGTAGAAAGTGACTACGATGTCTGACCACTGACGTTGGGGACGGATGTAAGCTTCTGAGTCAGGTTCGCGTTTTCTTAGTTCAGCAAGCACCTGTTCCTCAGTATAGCCTCGCTTCATGGTATCACGCTTAACTTTCCATTGAGCGCGTAGAGATTCAGGTGGTGCCAAGTAGACTTTGACATCGTAGCAGTCCCGCGTTCCACGGGTTGAGTAACCGAGCAATCCTTCACTAATCACAAACTTCCCTGGCTTGATATACTCTGGTCGCTCAAGTGTGCCGGTTTTGTGACTGTAGATTGGTTTAAGGATGGGTTGTCCTGTCCTTAGCAGCGACAAGTGCTGCTGCATAATATCTAAGTAGTTGCAGTCGGGGTGCAAAGCCGTGATGCCTAGCTCAGCACGCTCACGTCGGTCATAGCGGTGGTAATCATCCGTACAAATGATTGTGACATTATCTTCGCCTAACACCTGAGCAATGCCCTTTGTCAATGTTGTTTTACCTGCTGCGCTATCACCGACAATACCAAGGATTATGGGACGATGGCTCATGGTTCCTCTCAGGGCTATATCAAGTTATGTTCTGAACTTTTTTTAAGTTTGCTTAATTTTATGAGGAAATGGAACCGGAAGCAATTCCTAAAGCTTTGCATACAGCAGATTGCAAGTTCATGGAGTACACCCCTCCCCTTACTAAGGGGAGGGTGCCCGATAGGGCGGGTGGGGTAGTGTACTTCACTTAGATGAAAAGCGCTGTAAACAAGTCGGTGTACTGAAACCAAACTATGTAGAACTTTGCGAACATTGGACAGTATAAGACTTATAGCGCTTAAGGTTATTTCTACAACCTGTTACATAATTATGTTGATTTGTACTAACTACATGAAGATCTCCCAACAGCGAGAACGTGGATATTCGCGCCGATTATGATCAAGGAATTATTGAATGCCAGGGATTGGGAATCAAGGTATCAGTTATGGTGACAGTTCGTTGTCGAGACGTTACATTCTCGAATATCCAGGCAGTTATTTTTGACAAAGACGGCACACTGGAAAATTCGGAGTCGTATTTAAGAAACTTGGGGCAAAAGCGATCGCGCATGATAGACGCCCAAATCCCAGGGACGGGAGACCCCTTGCTGATGGCATTTGGTATTGATGGAGATCGCCTTGACCCCACAGGTTTAATAGCAGTTGGTAGCCGCCGGGAGAATGAAATTGCCGCCGCAGCTTATATTGCTGAGACGGGACGGGGATGGTTAGAATCGTTGGCGATCGCCCGTCGTGCTTTTGATGAGGCAGACCAATTTCTCAAAGGTGTCGCTCCTTCTCCTTTGTTTGTCGGCAGTTTGGAAGTGCTACAGTTGCTCTCAGATGCTGGTTTGAAGCTGGGTATCCTTTCGGCTGCGACAACCGAAAAGGTACTTGCCTTTGTTCAGCGATATCAACTGGGGAACTACATTCAGCTACAAATGGGTGTTGATCAAGGCCCCAGCAAACCAGATCCGGCCCTATTTCTGCAAGCTTGCGAAAAACTGGGGGTAGCACCGCAAGCCACCCTGATGGTGGGGGATGCTCCTAGTGATATAGAGATGGCGCGTCGCGCTGATGCTGCCGGTTGTATTGGGATTTGCTGGAGGACATCGCTAGCTACACACTTAGAGGGGGCGGATGTCGCTATCTCGCAACTTGATGAGATTCAAATTCTTCACAATTGATAAATTAGCTACAATTCTACGGCTTAACCTATACAGCTAGAAGTGTAAATCTTGCTATGATGGCTGGTTACAATAGCTAAGTCTTAATCCAAACACTTAAGTTAACCCAGCCAGAATAGGAGGAATTCCCTTTGACTCGTAGCTACTTGTTTACCTCTGAATCAGTCACAGAAGGTCATCCAGATAAAATCTGCGATCAAATTTCCGACACAATTTTAGATGCCCTGCTCGCGCAAGACCCTAAAAGCCGTGTAGCCGCAGAAGTCGTAGTGAACACTGGCCTAGTACTGATTACCGGGGAAATCAGTTCCAAAGCGCAGGTAAATTATGTTGATTTAGCCCGGAGAAAAATTGCTGATATTGGCTACACCAATGCTGATAACGGCTTCTCTGCTAACAGCTGCGCCGTTCTAGTAGCCTTGGACGAACAATCCCCAGATATTGCTCAAGGCGTCACTAATGCCCAGGAAACTCGCGAACTGTCAAGTGACGAGAAATTCGACTCGATTGGGGCTGGTGACCAAGGTCTAATGTTTGGCTTTGCCTGCAACGAAACCCCAGAACTGATGCCCTTGCCCATCAGCTTAGCTCATCGGATTTCCCGCAGACTGGCAGCAGTAAGGAAGACAGGTCAACTACCTTACCTGCGTCCAGATGGCAAAACTCAAGTTACCGTTGTCTACGAAGACGGCAAACCTGTGGGAATCGACACTATCCTGATTTCCACTCAACACACTGCTACCATTGGCAACATCACAGAACCAGCAGATGTGCAAGCCAAAATCAAAGAAGATCTGTGGACAGCGGTGGTAGAACCACTATTTGCAGATCTCGACATTCAGCCAGATGAGCAAACACGTTTTCTCGTCAACCCTACTGGCAAATTTGTCATTGGTGGGCCGCAGGGAGATTCTGGTTTGACTGGGCGGAAAATAATTGTAGATACTTACGGTGGTTACTCACGTCACGGTGGTGGTGCCTTCTCCGGCAAAGATCCCACAAAAGTAGACCGCTCTGCTGCCTATGCTGCTCGCTATGTAGCCAAGAACATCGTAGCAGCTGGTCTTGCTGAGAAATGTGAAGTCCAGTTAAGCTATGCCATCGGAGTGGCTCGACCAGTCAGTATTCTGGTAGAAACCTTTGGGACTGGCAAAGTAGACGATGATCGCTTGCTGGAGTTAGCAAAACAGCATTTTGAACTGCGTCCAGCGGGAATTATTGAGGCATTCAATTTACTCCGCCTACCAGGAGAACGCAGCGGTCGATTCTATCAAGATGTCGCTGCTTACGGTCACTTTGGACGCACAGATCTCGACCTGCCTTGGGAGCGCACAGATAAAGCAGCACTGTTAAAGGAAGCACTCACCCAGCCACTTTCGGTTTCTGTTGGATAAAGGTCACTCAATAGCCTACCCCAACTTACTTGGGTGCGGGCGATCGCATTTTTACACTTGGGGCATCACCATAAATTTAGGTAATCAGGGCGATCGCTTCTACAAAAATTCAGGAGTGCGTATATAGTCGGTTTAGAGGACAGGGCTCTATCCTTGTCCTACTTCCTCATACAACTAAACCCCAGCAGAGCTATGGTCGCAGTCCCCCAGAGGTCTTTGATAAGATGAAATTGGAGCTGGATTGCTTGGAACTTTGTTCTAGAGCGTCCTGCTTTTTAGCAACGCTCACTGCTTTGATCGGGAGGGTAATGAGGAATTCGGTACCGTTGCCCGGTGAGGAAGTCACTGAAATAGTGCCGCCATGTTGTTCTGTGACAATTTGATGGGCGATTGCCAATCCTAACCCCGTTCCTTTGCCGACAGCTTTGGTGGTGAACAGATGGTCAAACACTCGTTGCTTTACTTCCTCGGACATCCCCACGCCATTGTCTCGGAGGTGAATCATTACTTGTTTTCTCTTGTCATCCAATTGAGTTTGAATTTCAATCCGGTTTGGATTGGCTTTGATGTCTGCAAAACTGCGTTTCTGGTTTGCTTCTTCCAACGCATCGATAGCGTTAGCCAGAATATTCATAAACACCTGATTTAGTTGTCCGGGGAAGCATTCAATTGTAGGAATATTCCCGTAGTCAGTGACAACTTTGATCGCCGGTCGAGATTCATTCGCTTTGAGGCGATGTTTGAGAATCAAAATCGTGCTATCGATGCCCTCATGAAGATTCGCCGTGACTTGATGATTCCGATCAGCCCTGGAAAAAGTGCGGAGGCTGGTGCTGATACTTTTGATGCGATCGCACCCCAGTTTCATTGAGTCAATCATCTTGGGCAGATCTTCGATGATATATTCTAAATCAATCTCTTCGGCATGGTCGGTAATATCGGTAGCTGATGCTTGGGTGCGATACAAGTTCAGATGCTCCACTAAGTCTTGCATCGTTTGCTGGGCTTCGTTGAGGTTGCCAGAAATGAAGCCCACGGGATTATTGATTTCGTGTGCCACCCCGGCTACCAGATTTCCCAGGGCAGACATCTTCTCACTTTGGATTAGCTGTAGTTGAGTTTGTTGCAATTCTTGCAGAGCATTTTCTAGTTCCTCTGCTTTTTGATGCAACTGAATTTCAGCCTGCTTGCGATCGCTAATGTCAATTAGTACCCCATCCCATATCGTTGAACCATTGGGGTATAGTTGCGGTCGAGAGACCCCTTGCACCCATTTCACATTGCCTGACGGGGTGACAATTCGCCATTCATGCTCAAACGGGGTTAAGGTTTGGGCAGAGTCGGCAGTGGCTCGGTCGAGCGGTGCGCGCTCGTCCGGATGGTTCATAGCATTAAGGCTATCCATTCCCGTCATGAAGCTTTCAGGAGTGACCTCGTACAGATCGTAGCAGCCAGAACTGACGTAGGGAGTTGATGTAGAACCGTCAGCAGCTAACTGAAAGCGATAGACCATACCCGGAATATTATCTGCCAGTGCTTGGAAGCGGGCTTCACTGGCTTGCAGTTCTGTCAGGGATTTTTCCAACTGCTGGGCGTAAGTTTGTGACTCTTGATAGAGACGGGCATTTTCTAGAGAAATGGCGGCTTGAGTGCACAGAAAGGTCGTGACCAAGAGGCGATCCTGCGTAAACACCCCTTTGGTGGAGCGATGTTCCAAATACAGGATGCCGACCAACTTGCCCTGATTGAGAATCGGTGTACACAAAACACTCTGAGGTTGATGCCCAAGCATATACTCATCCATCACCCCGGAAATGTCTGTTTTGCAATTGTGAATAATGATCGGTGCTTGAGTCCGTCTGACGTACTGAATCAGCCGCACCGGAACTATAGTCGAGCTTTCGAGGGGTGTGGTTTGCAGGTGGGTGATCGGCGAGGCGCTGTCTGCTTCCAGTCGGGTGACGGCGCGGATGTGCCATTGCTCGTTGCTGGGCAGCAGCAGCACGCAGGTTTCAGCCCCGGCATTTTCCAGACCAATCTGGTTCAGGCTGCGGATGAGTTCCTCTAGCTGGATGCTACTGGAAATAGCTTGGGCAGCTTTGAGAACAGAGGCCAAATCAAAGGCATCGCCAAGGATGTTGCTGCTGCTGGAAACTTGAGTTGAACTTTGGCTAGACGAGTGGCTAAGGGATGCAAGGGTATCTAGGGGATTGAATCCATGTTTGGGTTGATTCAAGATGGGCTGGAGTAGCTGGGGATAGCGAGTTTCCAGGTCGGCAATTTTGGCTTTGGCTCCCCAACGGGCATAGCCATAGTAGGCTTCTTGCAAGTAGGCGGCGGCGACTTTGTCTTTGCCCCAGTCGAGGTAGAAGCGGGCAGCAAGTTCGTTGGCGAGGGCTTCTTCTTGGATATGATCGTTCTCCTTAGCGATGGCGATCGCGGAGTCGTACAGATTCACTGCTTCAAGGCGATCGCCGCTAAGACGAGCCATTTCCGCCGAAATTAACTGATACTTATGAAGAAAATTATCAGGACAGGTTTCAGACCACTTCTGGAGTAATTGCTGCTGCTCTTGCATCTGCTGCCAGTAAACAGCCTGAGTCGTCGCGTCCGTGTCGCCATAGACAGCAGCCAGACTGAGAGGATAGTAAACGTGATAGACAATGATTGGGAAAAAGCTCATGTTGGCAGGCAGTGTAGCCTGTAGCGTCTGAGATACTTCCAATGCTTGAGCATAATCTCCCTTGAGATAAACACGTTGTAACACTAAAAAGCCGTACCAGTTAATCGCGTGGTCGAAATGACTTTGCTGCCAAAGCTTGAAAAACGGATTTTCGATCAAGCCAGTGTGTGTCAACACCCCATTCTCAGCAGCGTCATCCATTAGCTCTTGCACAAGCTGCTGTTGAAGCTGAAAGACATACAACATATTTTGGTCATTTACTTGCTGGACATAGCTAAGATATTTCTGGATTTCCTCCTGTACCAAGGGTAGGGGACTCCCTTTGAGTAGATGAGTCCAGATTAAAAACACAATTGTCCACACTCCAAAGACTAAATCGCCCAATTCAATGCAGAGTTCCAACGATTGTTGGTACAGAGGCAAATTTTCCGCTAATGGACGAATGTATGGATTAATTCCATGAGCGAAGTGGTTATTATTTTTAGCGATGAATTGAGTGTTGTTGAAAGCACGATCAAGATCTAGGGCAACTTTACCAAACTGATAGGCTTTTCGATAATTTCCCTGGTGCGACAACATCATGCCGTACGAACTATAGGCAAAACTGGAACTCTCTGCACGTCCGTGTTTTAGGGATATATTCACCATGAGTAGGTTAGTCAGCAGACAAAGTGTTTGATTGCCTGCTAGATAAGCAGCTGAAAACAAGATAGACAAGAGTTTCATGCAACTCTGATGTACAGGATCGGTCATTGGGGGCAAATCCAGTAGAGCCTGGGCGGACATCCTGTCAGAGGCTTCCCTCACTTGCGGCATTTCCTCATCGACCAGAAACTGTAAAGCATCTGCGTCTGTTGGCAGCGTCATTCCCAAAATGGCTAAGCCCTTAATGCCAGCCTCAACACTGGACAGCATATTTGTTCCCTGAGTCATCCGCTGGGTCATCAGAATGCCGTAGATCCGTGCAGCATCCAGAGGATCTTTGACATGCTTTAAGGTGTAGTCAAGTAAAGATTCAGATTCCTCAAACTGACCGACAAGATAGGCACATTCAGCTTTTTCCCGGTGTAGATCGACCATGAGGCGATGGTGAGTGTTCCAAGCTTCTTGGGGCAGTCGGTTGAGTCCAAAGGTAAAGTAGCCAATGGCAGCTTGGTAAGCAATTGAGAGCTTGGCTTTCATGCCAGCCAAGAGAGCCAACTCTGCTAACTGAACGACTGGGATGGCAGACGGATCGGCATCAATGCCGACTGCCAGATGGTTCAGAATGTCGAAGATGTGATCTTCTGACTCAGCGGACAATCGACGAGTCAATAACAATTGTCCGATTTTGAGGTGAACAGCCTGTTTCTGGTGCTCTGGAATGAGTGCATAAGCGGCTTGTTGAACCCGATCATGCAAAAACTTGTAGGAAACGGTCAGTTGTTCTTTGTCATTCGTCCTTTGTTCGCTATTTTCTAACGACCAACGATCAATGACCAACGATTCTTGTTGATAAAACTTGTAGATTTCACTAGTAGGCAAAATCAATCCTTCTTGCAGTGCTTTCCACAACACTGCTGCTGTTTCCACCTCCGACTGTTCCGAAACAATCGCCAGCGTTGCTAAATCAAACTGGTTGCCAATACAAGCAGCTAACTTCAAGATATCTTGGGTAGCTTCAGGCAACTTCTGAAGTTGAAGCCCCATGAACTCCACCACATCATCGGTGAGCGAGAGCGATCGCACCTTGGTAATATCACACTGCCAATGTCCGGCTGGCACATCAAACTCAATCCATCCGTCTTCATGCAGAGCCTTGAGAAACTGTGTGCTGAAAAAGGGATTGCCCCGAGTCTTTTGCTCAACCAACTGGGTCAGGGGTTGAGCAATTGCCTGTGAACATTGGAGTGTATCCGCAACCAGCACATTCAAACTCTCTGGACTTAGGGGAGCTAGCGTCATTGTGTTCAGCGTTGCGCTGACTTTGCGGAGTTCCTCCAGGGTCAGCATCAATGGATGAGCAGGTGACACCTCATTATCTCGATACGCCCCGATCAGCAGCACATAGCCCACTTCGCTCTGGCTCATCAACACTTGCATTACATTCAAGGAAGCCAAATCCGCCCACTGTAGATCGTCCAAGAAGATTACCAGAGGATGGTCTTTGGTCGCGAACACCTGAATGAACTTCTGAAACAGCAGATTAAAGCGGTTCTGGACGGCACCGCCAGAAAGTTCTGTAACGGGAGGCTGGGGCCCCACTATCTGCTCCAATTCAGGAATCACGTCCACGATCACCTGAGCATTTTCCTCCAATGCTGCTTTGATGTTGGCTCGCCACTGAGCCAGTTGGGCATCGGATTCACACAGCAACTGTGCCATCAAATCCCGCAATGCTTGCACAAAGGCCGACAAGGGAATGTTGCGGTTGAACTGGTCGTACTTGCCTTTGATAAAGTAGCCTCGTTGCCGGACAATCGGCTTGTGGACTTCGTTGACCACCGCCGTTTTGCCAATGCCGGAAAAGCCAGCGACAAGCATCAATTCTGCTGCGCCATTGGAGACGCGCTCGAACGCTGCTAACAACGTTTGTACTTCGACTTCCCGCCCGTAAAGCCGTTCGGGAATATTGAAGCGATCGCACCGATCCTGCTGTGCCAAGGCAAATGGGGGGAGATCGCCAGTTGCCTTCCACGCCAAAAGACAGCACTCCAGATCGTGCTTCAGCCCCAGTGCACTCTGATAGCGCTCCTCCGCATTCTTGGCCATCAGTTTAGATACAATATCTGAAACCATAATGGGCACAGAGGGGTTCACCTGAGCCACTGGCACCGCCGTCCTGGCAATGTGGCAGTGTATCAGTTCCATCGGGTCATCTGTCGTAAAAGGGAGTTGTCCCGTCAGCAGTTCGTAAAACGTCACACCCAAAGCATAAAAATCGCTGCGGTAGTCTATCCCCCGGTTCATCCGCCCAGTCTGTTCAGGCGACAGATAGGCTAGGGTGCCTTCGATGACATTGGGATTCTGGATTTCCTGGGTTTCTCTGGGCAATAGAGAAGAAATGCTGAAGTCAATCAGCTTCACAAGCTTTGTTTGGGGCTCAATCAGAATATTGTCAGGCTTGATGTCTTTATGAATCACCCGATGGCGATGCACCTCAAAGAGCGTCTGTGCCAGTTGCAGCCCGATCAGGAGAAAGTCCGCAATCGATAAGAAGGTTAGATGATCGCCATCTGCCGCTAGCTGTTTGAGGTAATTCGCCAGGGAAATACTGCCCACATCCTCCATCACCAAGGCATAGCCTTGACGATACCGCAACAGCGCCAATGGTTTGACCACATTCTCAAGAGCCAGATTGAGGGCGATCGCATACTGATTGCGAAACCGGACTAATTCTCCAAACGTGGGGTATTCCTCGCGCAGCAGCTTGAGGACTACTGGGTACTGGTCGGCTTCCCGAATCGCTTGATACACTAGGGTGCGCGACCCTGCATAAAGCTGATTTGCGAGCCGATAACCCAGTAAATCGATATTGACGCTCTTCATTCTCAATCCTCAAATCAACCTGCGTGCGAGCAATCTCTTCCTTAAAGTGCCCAGTCTGATTAGGAAATTCACAGAAAGTCGGTGAGGAAACCCACTCTCTTCTTGCGGGTAGAAAGAATTGCCGCCCGCCGACTGGGCGTGATGGGTAATAGTTTTTTTACCCGTTACCTATTACCGCGAAATCCCTCTCTCTTATACAGGATTCCCGAAAGATGCGATACTCTGGACTAGAAGCGACCTCTTGCAAAGATGTCCCAGTCGCCTTGGCTATCCATGACTACAACCACTGACTTCCTCAGCCACCTCAACCCTTCTCAACGCCTTGCCGTAGAACATTATTGCGGCGCATTGCTAGTTGTCGCTGGTGCTGGTTCTGGTAAAACACGGGCACTTACATATAGGATTGCCAATCTGATTTTGCAGCATCGGGTCGATCCAGAAAATATCCTAGCGGTGACTTTTACCAACAAGGCAGCGCGGGAGATGAAAGAGCGGATACAGAAGTTGTTTGCAGGGCGGCAAGCTGAGGAAAAATATGGTAAGCCTTTTGCAGCACTGGCACCTGAGGAGCAAACAAGCTTGCAATCCCAAGTCTACAAAACCTACATCAAAGACTTATGGATTGGCACTTTCCATAGTCTCTGCGGTCGTATTCTTAGATTTGATATCGAGAAATATCAAGACGAAAAAGGACGCAAGTGGAACCGTAACTTTTCCATTTTTGACGAATCTGATGTCCAGAGCCTGATCAAAGAGATTGTCACTAAACAGCTGAACCTGGATGAGAAGAAATTTGAACCCCGTTCGGTGCGTTCAGCAATCAGCAATGCCAAAAATCTCGGATTTTCGCCTCAAGATTTCGAGAAAGAACAACCCAACCAGCGTGGTCGTACTATTGGCCAAGTTTATAGTATATACCAGGATAAGTTGGCACAGAACAATGGCCTCGACTTTGACGATCTACTGCTGGTTCCTGTCCGCATCTTCCAACAGAATCAGCAAGTATTAGACTACTGGCATCGGCGATTCCGTCACATTCTAGTAGATGAATATCAGGATACCAACCGGATTCAGTACGAACTCATCCACCTATTAACTACTAATGGAGAGAAAAGGAAGAGTGTATGGAATTGGAGCGATCGCTCTATCTTTGTGGTAGGTGATGCAGACCAATCAATCTACTCGTTCCGGATGGCAGATTTCACGATTTTACTGGAATTTCAACAAGATTTTGGCGATGGGTTGCCAGATGATGATACGCGCACCATGGTGAAGCTGGAGGAAAACTATCGCTCCAGGGAAAATATTCTCCAAATGGCCAACCAGTTAATTGAAAACAATACTCAACGTATTGATAAAGTTTTAAAAGCCACACGGGGAACTGGAGAACCAATCTACTTGCACCACGCCGACGACGAGGTTGCTGAAGCCGAGTTCGTGGTGAATCAGATCCGCGCCATGCTGCGCCAAAATCCCGAATTGGACTTGGGTAGTTTTGCTGTTCTTTACCGCATGAATGCCCAGTCTCGCCCTATTGAAGAAGCTCTGGTGCGCTCCAGTATTCAATATACAATCGTTGGTGGGTTGAAGTTCTATGACCGCAAGGAAGTTAAAGATGCAGTTGCATACCTCAGGCTGATAGTCAACCCATCTGATACGGTTAGTTTAAAGCGGGTGATCAATACCCCTCGTCGCGGTATTGGCAACACCACGCTAGATCGGTTAGAAACTGCTGCTCAGGAATTGGGCATTCCCCTGTGGGAAATTATCAGTGATGAAACCTCGGCTAATACTATAGGTGGGCGGACTGCCAAACCTATCCTCGAATTTGTGCAGATGATTCGCTCCGCGCAGGAGCTTACTCAAATTCTTCCAGCTTCCGAGATCATCCAACGAGTAATGGAAGACTCTGGTTACATTCGAGACTTGAAAAACCAGGGTACGGATGAAGCCGAAAACAGGTTGGAAAACATCCAAGAACTTTATAACGCGGTGCTGCAATTTGAAGAAGAGAATGAGGACACCTCTGTAGAAGGTTTTTTAGCAAATGCCTCTCTCGCCTCAGATTTGGATAACTTGAAAGCCGGACAACAGGCAGTCTCTTTGATGACTCTACACTCTGCCAAAGGATTGGAGTTTCCTGTCGTATTTTTAGTGGGAATGGAGCAGGGTTTGTTGCCCCACAATCGCAGCTTGCAAGATCCATCTGGGTTGGAAGAAGAGCGACGCCTCTGTTATGTCGGCATTACCCGCGCTCAAGAACAGCTGTTTCTTACCCATGCTCGCGAACGTCGCCTCTGGGGTTCCCGCGAACCAGCAGTTCGTTCTCAGTTTCTTAAGGAGATATCTGGGGAATTACTGTGCTCTCATCTGGGAAAAAAAGTGTCTTCTAGTGACAATGGTGCCGCCTCCAAATCTCAGACAGCCAAAAACCGCCGAGAAGGGGGTACTCATAACAGTCAGCAACAAGATTGGAAGGTAGGCGATCGCGTCATCCATCCAACCTTTGGTCTAGGCGAAATCACTCACATTTTTGGCTCAGGCAGCAAAATCTCTGTAGCGATCAAGTTCCCTAGCCTTGGTCAAAAAATCATCGACCCCAAAGTTGCTCGATTGCAAAGAGTAGAATAGAGGTGCTAACACCCTCTCAATGCTAGTAGTGCTGTTCCGTAAGCCGCTTCAATATGAGTGGGGCGAACTAATGGCACCTGTAAGCGACGTGCGCGAATTGCCGTCCAAGTAGAATTTTTCGCACCACCTCCAGCAGTGTAAACACGCGTTAAGGGAGTTGCACCCAATTGTTGCAACAACTGATAACCCCGTGCTTCAATTCGAGCGATGCTTTCAAGCAAACCATGCAGGAATTCTACTGGGTTATTAGGGCGGGGTTCTAGTTGCGGCAGCAAATGGGGGTTGTTAATTGGAAAGCGATCGCCTTGTTTCAACAATGGATAATAGTTAAGCTGACTTTCTCGCGATGCGTCAATCTGGCTGCTAAGAGTTTCTAACTCACGATCAGTGAAAAAGTGCCGCAGCACTGCACCGCCAGTATTAGAAGCACCGCCCACTAACCATAAATCTCCCTCAACCCCCCCTGTCCCACTCTTAGTAAGGGAGGGTAGCCGATGACTGTAAATTCCATAACGGGCATCATCTACACGAGTGCGACTGAGCAACTTCAGCACTACAGTGGAACCGAGGGAAGTTACTGCTTCCCCAGGATCAGTGGCACCGCTGGCGATCAAGGCGGCAATGCTATCAGTGGTGCCGGTACACACTAGGCAATCTTGTGGTATGCCGAGTTGAGTAGCAATACCAGGGCGTAATTCGGCTACCGGCGTTCCTGGCGGGAGAACTTGAGGCAGCACGATCCCCCCAACCTTCCCTTGGTAAGGGGAAAAGAGGAGGAATGGTAACTCTTTTAGCCATTGTGGATAACACAGCTGCTCAACATCGTAACCAAGCTTCAAAGCATTGTGATAGTCGCTAATACCTAATTGACCGTGCAGCAGAAAAGCCAGCCAATCTGCCTGATGCAGGAAATAATAGTTACTTCCATCTCCCCCTTTGTCAGGGAGAATCTCTTCTTGCCACCATAGGAGTTTAGCAAGGCTGGAGGTGACATTTAATACAGTATGTTTCGGAGGCGCTACGCGACTCAGCTGATCCATCACTTTGACTCCCCGCCCATCATTGTAAAGTATGGGTTCTGCAACAGGTTTGCCCTGCTCATTGCATAGCAACACAGTAGAGGAGGTGCCATCAATGGCAATCGCTTTCACTTCCCTGCGTAATTGTGGGGAAATTTGCTCAATTAGGCAGAATAAAGCCGTCTGCCAGCTGATTGCCAAATCAGCCGAGGCTGAAGTATCAAACAGATATTTCGCTTCGGCTTGGATCGTGCCTTCAGAATCAATCGCGATCGCTCTGGCACCAGAGGTGCCAAAGTCGATGCCAAGATAAAGGTTCATAATTCAGGCTATTTTCCAACGGTTGCCGATACAGTCATTGTCTGGTCTGAGTGAGTTGCTCAAGTCCAGAAAATCCCTCTCTAGCAGTATGAGTTTTCAACCTTACAAAAGCAACCTGGTATTAGGTCAGCAAAGTGAGTGGATTTATGCCTTATAAACAGATTGATGATTTGCCAGATTCGGTAAAAAATCACTTACCTAAGCATGCCCAAGACATATTCCTGGCAGCCTTTAATAATGCCAGCCAAGAGTATGGCCAGGAGGAGACTGCCTTTAAAGTTGCCTGGAGTGCAGTAAAACACGACTACGAAAAAGGTGACGACGGCAACTGGCACAAGAAGCCGGAATAAGAGCTGATTTATCAGGGTGCATTAACGCAGTGTAACGCACCGCCTAGAATTTTCTTTGTAGATGGTGCGTTACGGTATGGAGATCTATAAGGTTTGAAGCGCTGTGAACCAGGTAATGCAAGCCGTCGCGTCCGCGATTGTTTCTGTAACTTGGGATGAGGAAAGTAGTATGACCCTGGTTAAAATTTGAGTTGAGGCAAGGGTCTAGTTCTGTTTTCTCCAGTTAAAAGACAAATCTTCCTTGATAAAACCCTTCTTGTTGTCCTTAGGCTCTGCGACGACTCTCACTTTGAGCGTTGGTGTGTAAACGCTATTGATCATCTCATGTCCATAACCGACTACTGTGCCAAAGTGCCCAGTTTGACGGTTAATCACATAATCTCCCAGGGTAACCATAGTTTCAAACG
>CAZZWA010000113.1:9398-14612 GCA_964657555.1 uncultured Microcoleus sp. | reverse complement strand
TAGGCGCAGGGTACTTGAATAGGGTGCCTGAGCAATATACAAAAAATGTCGATATCCCTGCTGATAAAGATTGTCCACTGTGTCTTTGAGAACTGACGGGTGAGTGTACAAACGCCTGATATGGTAGTTGTCAGAGAAAGCCTTGAGTGTCTCTATCTGGACTTTGCCATCTTCTAGACACCTGACGCTGACTACCTCTCCCATCAAGTTAGCTATCCTGTTGGAGCGGTTTTTCTGACTTCTGGTGGCGTCACTTTCTCTGCTAGAGACGACAATAATGGCTAGTTTTTCTAATTTTGGAACCGCAGCAGGAGTGAAGCGAAACTTTTTGGGGAGCATGGAGTACAGGGAACTAAGACCATTGCGAACATTGAAAACCTTTGGTTCCTGCTGGATGCGAAACCCTTGGGAACTAGAGCGATGTTTTTCTTTTAATAGATGGGATAAGACTCTAGAGAGTGCGGCAGTGAACTTTTCTGACACTGAAGGGTTATTATGGTCGCCCTGATGCAGTCGCAGCATTGGGATGAATGAATTTTTCTGACCGTCGAGCAATATTCTCAGACAGATATAGGCTAGCAGTGAGAAAGTAAAACGATAAACAAAAGCCTCAGTAGAGTCCAAACCATTGGAGTCTAGGCGTCGATTGTTATAGGGAAACAATAGTAGCTTATTTTGGAGGAAATAATATTTGTATACTTGCATACTTTTTTCATCTCTTGGCACCCATAGTACTGGCAATGTATTGATGCCTTGGATGTCATATTCCATACTGAATTTTTGGCTTCCTTCAGTCGGAAAATAGCGAATGTCTTCTAGGGTGATACGGATAGGTAGCTGGCACAAGGCTGTACCATCCATACTCGACTGGTTAATGGAGATATACCTTAGAGATTCTTTGGAATTCCTCAAAAGCACTTCATTAAAGAATATCCCAGTGGTGATATTGTTGGTGTCCCACTCCAGGATGCCTCTTCTCACACCGATGTGACGAGTATATGTTTGCGTAGGCAAAATAGTTTGTCCTCCTAGAAAATTCTTTAGCAACTTCCGGAGCCTGTTGATTTTTAAACTAACGTTAAAGCGCTCGAAACCCTCCTTAATTTTACAGAAGAGATTCTTTTTTGCTGCTTCGTCAGACCCTCTTAGAATAGGTAGAACTCTGGCCTCAAAGACGCTGACAGGATCGTACTGTAGCTCAGAATTAGGGTTGTAATCGAGTGCTAAAGGATTGCTACTCGTGGCAAACACGAAATAGTACAAAAAAGCTAACTTTAATACCTTTTCGGCAAAAAATGGGTTCTTGGTAAGTTCGTCTTGATGTTGGTCTGGATTAAGCAGATTGAGGTAATAGTCAAAAGAGGGACAACCGCCTAATGATTGGACAGGGCCACCTAACTTGAGCTTGATCCCAAATATAAACGTGCGTTCTCCTCCGTTGTTATCTGTAGTTTCTCCCAAGTTACCCGCTACAATCGGGATGATAGGCAGGGCGTCCAAAACCTCAGAACGGGAGAACAGGTCTTTGTAGTTAACTTGTATCCCCGCATAGTTAACTTCGTAATCGCTATCCGCTCTTTGACTTTCCACGTTGCTGATGTACTCTTCGATCAGCCGGAGACGCCTGATCAAGTCTTCAAGATAGATGACAGCAACGGGATCTGGAGTGCCTGGTAGGCTGTGGATATTGTCCAAGAGATACTCCAAATAAGTAATCTTGGCTTCTTTCTTCAGTTTTCCTAAGCTTTCTGTGTCTACAACTCGCTTCAGTTGCTGAAAGTCAGAGAGTTCATCTACCACCTGACCTTCAAGTATGTCTTTGAGTTCTTCCTGTTCCCTCTCAGGAATGTCAAAGCGATTAAGATGCTTTTCTAATCCCTCCTTTAGATCAGCTTCAAACTTATCGGTATTCTGCACGGTAATGGTCAGTTTGTGAAGTTGTAGGATAGAATTGCTGCTAGAACCGTCGCTATCTAAACTAAGCTTTTGTTTCTGCAAGTTCTTATGCTGCTTGCCAAAATCGTAGGTAAATCCCAAGCCTTTGACGCTACCGCTGAAAGTTTGTAGATCTATAACTAAACTGGCGGCAAACTCTTCAACAGAGGTATTCTGTCCCAGTAAAGACTCTAATCGCTGTCTTAAACAGTCTCTTAGATCTCGAACCTGACTGGGAAAGCTTTCTTTGAATCCTCTACTAAAGTTAACTGTGGCAGTACGCGCACTGCGATCAGAACTACCCAGTGGATTCTGCACAGACTCCGACGCTACTTGAGTAGCAATGGTGTCAATATCAATAAGTAAGCGGCGGCGATCGCTTGATATGCTAAACGGGTTTTTAGTCTGCTGATGCCTGAGGATTGTGAAAATCTTCTCCAGTAAATCGCTATAGTCCACAGAAACTAGCTCTTTGTCACCCTGCTTTAAAATGTTCACTCTGCTGACTCCTATACGCAATCAACATAAAATACCCACTTTACTTGGTGAGTGTTAACAGGGAAATTGCGGATATTCTGAACGGCAACTCCTAAGTATGTCTAAACAACTGGATGGTTGCGGAATTTTGTCAAGTAATAAGCAAAATGATTAAGAAATGTTTAATAATTTTAATATAAGCAAACATTTTGATTTTTTCTGAAAAATCAGTAAAAATACGTATACTTCAACTTTATGAAAAATCAGTTTAAGCTCTGTAAAGAGTTTTTAAGATTTAAATCGGGTGCAACTTTTTGTGATATTAGCAACTATTTACGACTTCCCTGCTATATCTTGGCTTTATTTTTCCAGCTATAGCCTAGCGAAAGTCAGTAGATGCTAGTTACCCTACCTTAGTCCCTAAGAGCCGCAGCAAAAGTGCTACACGCTTGTACGAACACAGCCGTGTTCTAGTCACTAGCGGTTAGAGAGGGAAATCTATAGTGTACGGGAAGGCTAGCGCCAGACAAGCCAGTAGTACGCGCACTTGCGTCAGAAGCCTTGGCTTAATTGCCTTAAATGGCTTAATTCCGTTCCCTTAGATAATTCTGGATTTCGTGATGACTCCCTCACAGCCTTCTTTCCTAACTAAAGTTCAGTTTCCTGCCGTTTCATCTATCCCGCAAAACGGCAAGCGTTCCCTGCGGGAATCTACCAATAAATCATTGCCATCAAACATTCATTCTCTAGCAGCTCTCTGGGCGCGGAAATATTATATCTCTGTTACAGAAGAATATGATGCTCAGCAGACAAAAAAGAGTCAAAGTCTTAAAGAAGTAACTTCTAAGGAAGGTCGAGCTTGCACTGCTCAAACGTTAATGAAAAACCTGAACTTAGCAAGCGCCAAAGCTTGGTCTAAAACAGAAACGCTGCTATCAGAGCAGATTCGACGCCACGATCTTAACCCAGACTCGATCAATCCCTTAGAGATTGCCGCAGATACTCGCTACTTATTTCAAAAAGTGCTAGATGCCTACTCTGAACGCATAACGGCGCAACGGGCGTCAGTCTATGTCGGGAAAGACTTTGGTCAGGTGCGACAGAAATACACAAGCATCGATCCTCGCGCCATTGGCTTTGTGAGTATGCAGTTCCACTACACAGGTCAAATTTTACTGGAGTGGCTCTCGTCGGAGGAGCAAGTACTGTGGATGCCGTACTTGAAAGTGATGGACGACCACATGTATATGCCACTAAGGGCTGCCTACGAAGCTGCGGCTAAACATAACGATGATTCTCCTCCCTTATTAGCCGTTCAGCATCTTTTACCGATCAGCAGTAAAATTGCTCGTAATGTTTGCAGCCAGGTTTGCCGTCTACACCCCGCCTATCAGACCTACAGTGGCTCTCTAAGTGAAATAGTTGTGAGAACCGCCAGCATCCGCGATGTTGAGATGTTTCAAGTTTATCTGTGTCTGTGCGCTTTAGAAAAAGACATGGGCGCAGTGCAGCGAGAACTCTTTCCCTTATGCGTGATGTTATACCCTTCATTGAAAGTCAAATGGAGACTAGTGCAAGATATGTTACAGACTATGGGTTGGGAAATGCATAAGCATCTGTCTCCTGAGGATGTAGCCAGCTTTTTACCTTATCTACGTACTCTCACAGAGATGTTTTCTATTGATTGTTTCCAAAATTTCTAGGGAGCCGTAGTACAAAAAAGTTATTGTGAATTTTCTCCCCATCTACTGATTAGAGGATGTTTGCAGCACTTAGTTAGTGGGAGGGCTAACGTCAGTGATACTCAAGGCTAACTGGTAGAGTTGGCGACGGGAGAGGGAAGTTGCTTTTGCTAACTGGCGGCTGGCTTGACTCCGCGATATTCCTTGACCAATCAAGTGCTGCAACTCGGCTTTCAAGGCGTCGTCTGATAGCTGAGGCGTTACCAACTGGGCACCAGCAATCACGAGGGTAAATTCTCCTTGAGGTTCCCGTTGTTGATAAAGAGCGATCGCCTTTTCAATCGTTCCTCGCCAAAACTCTTCATAGAGCTTTGTCAACTCCCGCGCCAGCACTAAGTGGCGGTTTTCTCCCAATACATTTGCCAAGTCTTGCAGAGTTTGCTTTAGACGATGAGGAGCCTCGTAGAATATTAGTGTCCTAGTCTCTGTTTGTAAAGCTTCCAGGCGAGAAAGCCGCTCTTGACCTTTTGCTGGTAAAAAGCCTTCAAACACAAACCTGTCGGTGGGCAGCCCAGCCGTACTCAGGGCTGTAATTGCTGCACTGGCACCAGGAATGGGTATGACCTTAATCCCCGCCTCAACACAAGCCTTCACTAGTTCATATCCTGGATCGGAGATTCCAGGCATACCAGCGTCTGTAACCAAAGCAACGCCAGCGCCTCTGCCCAGTCGCTCTAACAACTCTGGAATCCGCTGGTGCTGATTATGTTCGTAGTAACTGACCAATTGAGGCGTCTTAATCTGAAAATGCTGCAAAAGTTTGCCAGTGTGACGTGTATCCTCAGCGGCAATTATGTCCACCGTCTGCAAAATCCGTACTGCACGGAAGGTCATATCTTCCAGGTTACCGATCGGCGTTCCGACAACGTAGAGTGTTCCAGATATTAAGTCAGTCTCCATCAAAGAGTGATGCTATATGTAGATTTTAGATTTTTCAACGTTTACCATTGGAGAGTTTGATAAATTCAGATATTTAATTATAGAGCAAAATATCAACAGGGGAGATGACTTTACGAACACCCTATCGCGCAAAATCAAACCACTCATTCAATCACCTAAA
>CAZZWA010000113.1:0-9298 GCA_964657555.1 uncultured Microcoleus sp. | reverse complement strand
ATAAGGCCCTTATAAAAAAGGCTCAACTAAGTTTATTATCGTCAAATAGGGTTGCATGAGGGAAGTCTTAAAGGAAAATTATGAAGCAAAATCCACTTCATTTTGCATTTACTAGTCAGTTAGTTAATACTGAAATAATCAGTATTTTAGTGATTATTGCTGTGTGGGCTGTTATGGTACTTATCATAAATCCTTCCGGAAATTTTCCTCTGAATGACGACTGGGTTTATGGGTTAGCTGTAAAAAATCTTTTGGAAAAAGGTGATTTCCAGCTTTTTGACAGCGGTGCAAACCTATTTTCTCAAGTGTTTTGGGGAGCTTTATTTTGCCTGCCATTTGGTTTCTCATTCGATGCACTTCGGTTTTCAACCTTAACCTTAGGATTAGTAGGTGTTGTAGCCACATATGGGCTTCTTAGAGAAGTAAACGCGAACCCAAAAATTTCTCTTATTGGAGCTTTATTAGTTGCAATAAATCCAGTATATTTTGAACTTGCCAACACGTTCACGACTGACGTACCATTTTTTGCCTTTGCTACTTTGTCAATCTATTTTTTGATACGCGGACTTAGATATAACTCAAACATTGGAGTTATCATTGGCACTTTATTAACCTATATAGCCGTTTTAATTCGTCAAGTAGGTCTAGCAATTCCTCTGGGATTTTTAGTTGCATACATAGTTAAAAAAAGGTTGATTTTACGAAGTTTTATCATCGGTTGTATTCCAGGATTATTAGGTTTTACTATTCAAATTATTTATCAAAAATGCTTAGAGTTGACATCGAGATTACCTCCTACGCATAATTTGCAAGCTACGTATATTTCAAAGGAGCTTTCTAAGGGGGTAGGTCATGTGATTTTATTCTTCATCAACAATGCACTAGTCGCTTTAATATATTTGGGATTATTTATCGCGCCCTTTCTAATAGTACTAGTCCCGAGCAAATTAAAAGAACTTTCTTCTCAACAGAAGAGTCTTACTCTTATGGCTTCATCATTTTTTTCGGTTGTGGCGTTGGGAGTATTGGCATCAGAACGCAAACGCATGCCATTGTCGGAAAATATTCTGATTGATTTTGGGCTTGGCCCCGCAACACTACGTGATACCTTTATCTTAAAACTTCCCCATCTGCCAACAGCTCCGAGAATAGTTTGGTGGGTCATAACAGCTATAGGCATAGTTGCCGCTGCTTTATTGTTTCTGTATTTGTTTTTTGCAATACTGCAAATCTTTAATAAGGAGTTGAATGGGGAATTTATATATAAAAGATGGATAGCAGCCTTAAGCGTTTCTACTGTATTTATCTATTTTTTCCCTCATGGAATAGCAGGTTATTTTGAACGTTATCTTATTCCTTTGTTGCCATTTTTAATGATGATAGTTGTAGTTTCTACGAAAAACATTAGTAGCTGGAAGATAGGCTACAAGTCAATGTCCATTGCCATAATCATGATGTTACTCTGCGCTGGATTCAGTATTGGAGCAACACATGACTACTTATCATGGAATCGAGTTCGTTGGCAAGCCTTAAATAATTTGGTGCAAGAAGCTCATATCTCGCCTGATAGCATAGACGGTGGATATGAATTTAATGGCTGGTATTTATTCGATTCCAAGTATAAAGAAAGACCAACCAAAAGTTGGTGGTGGGTTGATAATGATGATTACATGATTTCATTTGGGCCAATAACAGGTTATCAGGAAGTGAAACGATATTCATTTAGAAGGTGGCTTCCTTTTGGGCAAGGGAACATTTTTGTGTTGCACAAAGCTACTAAGTCTTCTGGCGTTACAGAGCCTACCGCAGCAATCTATTGACTGAGCTTTCGCTTATTTCTAGTCTAATAGTGGCTGTGGTGTTCCAATTCTATAACCCTGAGCATAATCTACTCCAAGATTTTTGACTTTTTCTAGAATAGAGTCATCGGCAACACACTCAGCTATGGTTTGAAGTCCTACCACATGACCGATACGGTTAATCGCTTCCACCATCGCACAGTGAATGGGATTGTCCGCCATTTCTTTGACAAAAGCTCCATCAATTTTCATATATTCTACTGGCAAATACTTGAGATAAGCAAAAGAAGACATGCTACTCCCAAAATCGTCTAAAGTGAAGTGACAACCCAAAGCCTTGAGTTCTTGAATCAATTGGGCAGCTTTGCTCAAATTGGTAATAGCAACAGTTTCTGTAATTTCAAAGCAGATAAGCTGTGGCGGAATTTGGTATAGTTGGAACTGCTCTTTGAGAAAGTTAACGAACTGGTCATCATTAACGCTAGCTCCAGAAAGATTGAGCGCATACAAACTTTGTTGATTGTCAGTTGTCAGTTGCCCGTTATTCTTTGTCAGTGATGTACGAGCAATGATTCTTGACAAATGACCAAAAAAGGTGCTAACTACCCACTTATCAATTGCAGGCATTAAATTATATCGCTCAGCAGCTGGAAGAAAAGCCATTGGTAGTATCAACTCACCCTTCTCATTCACCAAGCGCAGCAACACCTCGTAATGTTCTCTGGTGGCTGAGTTGGCACTCAGGGAAGCAATGGGTTGGTAATACAAGCAAAACCGATTTTCTGGCGTTAGCGGAGTCGCCTCAGAGGATCTAGCCATTGCCTGATTAATTCGCGCCACCCATTGCACTTCGTTTCTTGCTTTAGCCAAGTCTTGATCGTTAGCCTGATAGACATGAATGCGATTCCGTCCGTTGTTTTTAGCTATATAGCAAGCTGCATCAGCTGCACCCAAGACACTATCTGGACTCTGACTTTCTGCATTAATTGCCACCATCCCAATACTGAAACCCAGACTGAAGATTTTGTCCTGCCACACAAACCGAAACGCCTGCATATTCTCCAGTAGTGATTGTGCGACTCTCATTCCCTGCTCTAAAGAGCATCGATAGAGTAGCAAGCAGAATTCATCACCCCCTAACCGAGCAACGGTATCAGTTCTACGACAATTGGTTTTCAGCAAACCGCTGAGTTGACGCAATAGCTCATCCCCAGCGACATGACCACAAGTATCATTGACAATCTTAAATCGATCCAAGTCCAGGTAACACAGCGTGTGTTCTTGATGTAAATTTTTGGCGCTAACGACAGCCTCTTCTAGGCACTGCTCAAAGGCATAACGATTGGCACATCCTGTCAGCTCATCATGATTTGCTTGCCAGGAGAGTTGTTCATTTGCTTTAGTGAGTTCGACAGTCCGCTCTCCGACCATCTCTTCCAATTGTTCCTGATATCGTTGCAGTGCTTCTTGTGTGCCCTTGCGCTCAGTGATATCCTCCATCATGCCAATACTGTATTGCGGTTGGCTGCCTGCATCTCGTACCAAGGAAACCGTGAGACGAACCCAAACTAGGTGTCCATGCTTGTGGATGTAACGCTTCTGTGTTTGGTAGTAGTCGAGATGGCCAGCGACTAACTCCTGGTAAAGCTGCCAACTATCAGCGGTATCCTCTGGATGGAGCATTTTTGTTAGTTCCATCCCTTGCAACTCGTCCCCGCTGTAGCCTAGCATCCGCTCAAGTGCTGGGTTCGTCGCCAAAGCTCGTCCTTCTATATCTCCCAGGGATATGCCAATGGCTGCTCCCTCAAAAATTGACCGGAAGCGAATTTCGCTTTCCCGCAATGCTGCCTCAGCCAACTGGCGCTCCCTAACTTCCTCAGCCAGTTTTTGGTTGGCGGTGGCTAGTTGTGATGGACTAGGGAGAGCCAGTGCTTGAGGAATTACCCCAACCAGTTCTGCAGCTGTGTAACAGGACGCTATTGCTGTAACGGCTTTGATGCTACCGGATAGCCAGAAGCTTGGGTACCAAAGCGTCCAAACTTCCATCATGTGGGTCGTACCGCAGGAAACTATAAAAATCCCAAATAGCACGAAAATCCAGGGGAAGGGCACATCTCTTCTCTGGTGGATGAAGTAAACTAGCGTCAACGGGATTGAATAATAGGCCAGCGCAATCAACGCATCTGACACAACATGTAGTAAGACTAAATCAGGCTTCCAGAGGTAGCATGTACCATGAGGCATAAAAACTAACTCTAGATATGAGTGACTGTGGAGAATAAACCAGTCTGGGACAGAAAAACTTTTTAAAACTTCCAGCATCTATTTTTAAGCTTTTTAAAGTAAAGACAGACAATTTGCTTATCCTTAAAATGCATTAAACCAAGTTTCCTCCTAGAGAGAGTAAAACCTGTTTGAATGCTAGTTTCTCCCAGCAACCAAAGCTCTGAACTTACCCTACGATCATATTACTAGTGCCGCAGGATAGAGTTTTGGACACGGCGAGACATCTTCTGACACGATCCTAGTAAATACCACTCTCTTCAAACAACCTAGGAACCCAGCATGAGTAGACAGGGACTTTTTGTGGGATTAATTACTCTAGATATCATCTACTTAACAGCAGGTGTGCCTGATAAGAACCAAAAAATTGTTGCTTCTGACTATACTGTGGCAGCAGGTGGCCCAGCGACCAATGCGGCTGTGACTTTCAGTCATCTGGGTAATGAGGCAACGCTTCTAGGTGTGGTTGGTGCTCACCCGATGACTCAGCTGATTCGGTCTGATTTAGCAAGTTATGGGGTGGCAATCAAAGACTTAAACCCCACTCAGTCAGCACCACCGCCGGTTTCTTCCATCATTGTTACTCAAGCGACGGGCGATCGCGCTGTCATTTCTCTCAACGCTGTCAAGTCCCAAGCCTATAGCAACTGTCTCTCTCTATTTCCCCCTCTTGCTGAAGGGGGAAGCCAAGGGGAGTTACGAGATATTGATATTGTCATGATTGATGGGCATCAAAGGTCAGCTGGGCAGGAAATCGCCCAGTTAGCGAAATCAAACAATATCCCCGTTGTCATTGATGGCGGCAGTTGGAAACCGGGATTTGAGGAACTGTTGCCTCTTGTAGACTATGCCATTTGTTCGGCTAATTTTTATCCACCGGGTTGTCACAGCAGTGAGGATGTCTTTTCCTATTTATCAAATATTGGAATTCCGTACATTGCCATTACCCACGGAGAAAAACCGATTCAATACCTCAATGAATGTGACATCAGCTGGGTGGAGGTGCCCAAAATCAGTACTGTCGATACATTAGCAGCAGGTGACATTTTTCATGGTGCCTTCTGTCATTACATCCGGCAATTCAACTTTGCCGATGCCCTAGCAGCAGCTGCAAAGGTTGCTGCCTACTCCTGTCAGTTCTTTGGCTCTCGTCGTTGGATGGAGATAGAAATGTCTTGAGGGTTTAATGGGCATGGGGAAGAGGCTACTAATACCTGAATTCTAAAGGCTTGTCTTCTACTCTTTTAATTAATGTAAGCACTTACTTGCGTCCTCATCAAACAAAATTTATAATGCAAGTAGTTACTTACATTATCAGATGGACAGGTCAGTTCCAAGGAGTGTGCAAACTCGTGCCCGTTTGCTGAAGGCAGCCACTGAGGTGTTTGCAAATGCGGGTGTAACCGGAGCCACAACTCGTGAAATTGCCCGTGTGGCTGGGGTGAACGAAGTGGCCTTATTTCGCCATTTTCAGAGCCAAGAACAACTCCTAGCTGCTGTCGTTCAGCAAGTTATGGCTTTGCAGGCTGAAGCCCTTGCCCATCAAGACGAGTGGACTCAGAACCTGTATATCGATCTCACCCACTATGCTTGGCTCTTCAACAGCATGCTTGAGGAGTATGAAGACCTGATTCGGACATTTATTGGGGAAGCGAAGCGGCATCCCGAAGCAGCGCGTCATGTCATCCTAGAAGCTGCACAACCACTACGAGAAAAGCTGATTACCTACTTACGCAGCCATCAAGAAGGCAGTACAGTGCGCCCAGATCTAGACCCAAAACTATCTGTAGATATGTTCAAGGGCATGTTGCTCTCTGGCATGCTACGTCGTAGTTCTGCCGTACTGCTAGGCTACAGTTGCGATCGCTACATGGAAACATGTGTTGACCTGTTCGTGCGTGGTGTTAATACTCAGCCAACACATTGCCTTCATCCCTCTCAGCTCAGATAACCGCTTTTAAATTCAAAATTCAAAACTACAAATGGTGGTTCAAAACCGTACAAGTTTTAAGCCTGCGAAGACTAAACAACCGATTCCTACGCAGTCTGGTGGCTATATCCAAGGGCCTCTCAAATGGGCGATCGCTCTCACAGTTTCCCTAGGAGCCATTCTAGAAGTTATTGATACAAGTATCATCAATGTGGCCCTGACTGACATGCAAGGGACTCTTGGTGCAACAGTAAGCGAGATTGGCTGGGTCTCTACCAGTTATACTATTGCCAACGTGATCCTGATTCCTTTAACGGCTTGGCTGGGAGATTACTTTGGCCGCAAAACCTACTTTATATTTTCACTGGTAGGCTTTACGATCGCTTCGGTTCTGTGCGGTTTATCCACTAATCTACCAATGCTGATTGTTTCACGCATTATTCAGGGATTGTGTGGCGGTGGTTTGCTGGCTAAAGCTCAAGCTATCCTGTTCGAGACCTTTCCCCCAGCAGAGCAAGGCGTTGCCCAGTCAGTTTTTGGGGTGGGAGTGATTGCTGGCCCAGCGATCGGGCCAACCCTCGGAGGCTACCTAACAGATAACCTAGGCTGGCGTTGGATTTTCTTTGTCAACATTCCTTTTGGCATAGCGGCAGTGATCATGGCAAATCTGTTTCTGCCAAAAGATCAGAACTTAGACAAACAGCATAGCCAAGTTGTTGATTGGTGGGGAATTGCGCTGTTAGCAATTTCAGTAGGCTGCTTGCAGACTGTGTTAGAGGAAGGAGAAACAGACGACTGGTTTTCATCCAGTTTCATTAGTAGCCTGACAGTGACCGGCTGTATCGGTTTGGCACTTTTTATCTGGCGCGAACTTACGACCAAACACCCAGCTGTTGACTTGAAGGTACTGCGTCACCGTTCCTTAGCGGCTGGGAGTGTTTACTCAGGAATTTTGGGAATGGGACTCTATGGAGCACTATTTGCAGTGCCAATTTTCACCCAGAGCGTGCTCCAGTTTACAGCTATGCAGACAGGATTTTTGCTGGCTCCCGGAGCCTTAGCCTCGGCTATTGTGATGATATTATTAGGTAAGCTATCTGGTAAAGTTGATGCCAGACTGATGGTTGCGGGCGGTGCTGTAGGAACTGCCTTGGTCATGTTTCAGTTGGCAAGCATCACTCCTCAGACAGGGCCAGACGATCTATTTTGGCCCTTAGTAGAGCGTGGAGGCTTTTCAGTTCTAATGTTTCTCCCCTTAAGTCTAGCTACACTAGGGCCGTTGCCCAAGCAAGATGTCTCAGCTGGGTCTGGTTTCTACAATCTTACCCGCCAGTTGGGTGGCAGTGTAGGTATTGCCGTGCTCACCACTCTGTTAGATCGACGGGAATCTTTCCACCGAGCAAGGCTGGTGGAGCATGTTAGTGCTTACGACCCAGAAACGAACCAGCGCCTCGACTCGCTGACTGGGGCACTCCAAAGTCAGGGGATTGACCCGGTAACAGCTCATCAAAAAGCACTTGGTTTGCTCGATCAGTCGGTTAACTTACAATCTGCCGTGATGTCTTTCTCTGACATATTTTGGTTTGTCGGAATGGTGTTCCTTTGTTCATTGCCTTTGTTGCTATTTCTGGGTAAAGGCGGTGCTGGTGCTAAAGCACCAGCTGCCCACTGAAGACAAGGGGACAAGGGGAGGGTGATGCTGGTGCAAAAGCGGCAATTTTCCAAGCAAAAGCCAACCTCAACGAAGCTCAACTTCAGCTGTCTTATACCAATTTCCTAAAAGCTTGCTACACCTCCTGTTTTTGTAGAGACTTTGCATGCAACGTCTCTACAATATTCATCTATAGCCAAATTAAATGAAATTGGTATTACACCTATACGTTTTAAAGTGAAATGTTATCAGTAGTTTCAGCCCTCATCCCCTAGCTCCTGCTCCCAAGCTTGGGAGCAGGGGGACAAGATAACAACACAAGCTGCAAAGCTCTAGATGTCACTTTGGAGACCTTGTTTTACGGGTAGAGCGAGATTTGGGAAGATAGTTGATTGAATGCGATCGCTCTTAGGGAAAGACTCATTAAGATTAAACTAGTCTAGATGGTGTGCAGTTGCCTCACTAGATGGTCTTTTGCCGCCTACCGACAGTCGAGGGACTATAGCGTGAAAGTTTTGAAATCCTTGAGCGAAAACTGGTACGACAAACTACAGGAGATTGTGGCGATCGCTCGTTCTGTCGGTTGGGGTGCCACAGATATCCTCCATTCCTACTACAGTGGTGAGTTAAGCACTGGCGACCTGCAAATTCAAAACAAGAAAGGTGGCCCTATGACTGCCGCAGATGTGGCAGTTGATCACTATATTTTGGATAACTTGCAAGCGTCCTTTGGCATCCAAGACTTTGGCTACCTGAGCGAAGAAACCTATCAACCCCAAGCGCCAGCACTGGTTCAACCTTGGATTTGGATTATTGACCCCCTTGATGGCACGCGAGATTTTATTGATCGTACTGGCGAGTATGCCATTCACATTGCCTTAGTCCATGATGGACGACCAGTGCTGGCAGTCGTTGCATGGCCAGAAGCTCAGAAGTTGTACTACGCAACATTGGGGGGTGGCACGTTTGTGGAAACTCGTGATGGTGCCTCTGTGCCAGTGCGAGTATCAGAACGAGACGCAATTGAAGATTTATCCCTCGTCGTCAGCCGCACCCACCGGGATGAGCGCTTTAAGCAACTTCTAGAGCGACTACCCTATCAAAATAAACGCTATGTCGGCAGTATCGGCTGCAAAATTGCCACCATCCTCGAACAGCAGGCGGATGTCTACATCTCCCTTTCCGGCAAATCTGGCCCTAAAGATTGGGATCTTGCCGCCCCCGAATTAATTTTGACAGAAGCTGGGGGAAACTTCACCCACCTTAACGGCACTCCTTTGCAGTACAACCAGGGAGATGTCACTCAGTGGGGTTGCTTGATTGCCAGTAATCGTTCTGAGCACGCTACTATCTGTGCTGAAGTCGAGAAGATTCTGGCAGATATAGAAAAGTAGTAATATCGTGTTCGGCTGTGGCTATCAATCATTATCGAGCAATTGGTTACGCAGCATCTTACAGATCAACGCTGGAGAGAAGTGTTTCTGCTGGCAAATTTGTCACAGTTGATCTAGCTAATCTTGAGCAAACGGAGTCTATGTTAGCAGAGTTGACTGCTCGCTACTCCATCACAGGTTTGGTCAATACAGCGCTTTTCATCTAAGTGAAGTACACTACCCCACCCGCCCTATCGGGCAC
>CAZZWA010000112.1:0-14623 GCA_964657555.1 uncultured Microcoleus sp. | reverse complement strand
ATGGCTGAACCCCCAATTACCGTCACTGTTAAACTATTCGCTGCCTATCAAGAAGCTTATGGCGTCTCAGAACTGAGGCGGGAATTTCCCTCAAAGACATCTGTGTCAGAGGTGCTGGAGAGCCTGATCGGCGAACATTCAGAACTCAATCGGTGGCGCGACCTCACCCGCTTTGGGATTAATTTTAAGTTTGTGGAGCCAGACACCATTGTGCAAGATGGCGATGAAGTTGTGCTGATTCCACCCGTTAGTGGTGGTTAGCCGATTTTAGATTTTGCTTTCCTCGAATACATGCGGATGAACGCAGATAGACTGTCTGCGTTTCATCTTGGTTGGCAATTTTTAGATTGAAGGATGAATTGTTCCTCGTGGAGTGTGTGTTTCGGCCTGCTGCATCAGAGCGAAAATATAAACCCGACAAAAAAAGTCGGATATGTTTGACGGTGTTTGTACTCCGTGTTACTATCAGCCAGACTGAAGACAGACATTTGACAGGTGTAAGTACCCATGACCCAGGCAACCCAACTTTCAACACAAGCAACGACAGCCACTTTTAATGCTCTTAGGTGTAAGGAGTGCGGCACCGAGTATGAACTCAAAGCAACTCATGTCTGCGAGTTCTGTTTTGGCCCTTTGGAAGTCACCTACGACTATGATGCTCTGCGTCGCACCGTCACTCGTGAAAGTATCCAAGCTGGGCCAAATTCCATATGGCGCTATCGTCCTTTCCTGCCAGTTGCGACTGAAACACCAATTGATTTAGGCACTGGGATGACACCTCTGGTTCGGTCAAATCGCTTGGCGCGACGCTTGGGTCTGAAAAAGCTTTACATCAAAAATGATGCTGTCAACATGCCCACCCTTAGCTTCAAAGACAGGGTAGTGTCAGTTGCTTTAACCCGTGCTCAAGAGTTAGGTTTTACGACCGTGTCCTGCGCTAGTACCGGGAATTTAGCTAATTCTACGGCAGCGATCGCCGCTCATGCCGGTTTAGACTGCTGCGTCTTCATCCCATCTGACCTGGAAGCTGGTAAAATTTTGGGTTCACTCATCTATGCCCCTACTGTCATGGCTGTTCAGGGCAACTACGACCAACTCAACCGTCTCTGTTGTGAAGTCGCAAATACACAGGGATGGGGATTTGTCAATATCAATCTGCGACCCTACTACTCTGAAGGTTCAAAAACCCTTGGGTATGAAGTTGCAGAACAGTTAGGCTGGCAGTTACCCGACCACATTGTTGCTCCTTTGGCTTCCGGTTCTCTGTTTACTAAAATCTATAAAGGTTTCCAGGAATTTGCCAAAGTTGGCCTCGTTACTGAGAAGAATGTCCGCTTTAGTGGTGCTCAAGCGGAAGGCTGCTCCCCGATTGCTCAAGCCTACCGTGAAGGACGTGACTTCATAACACCTGTTAAACCAAATACGATTGCCAAATCTCTTGCTATTGGCAACCCCGCTGATGGTATTTATGCTGTGGAATTGGCCAAGAAAACCAGTGGCACCATTGAATCTGTCAATGATAGTGAAATCATCGAGGGGATCAAGCTACTGGCTGAAACGGAAGGAATATTTACCGAAACTGCTGGTGGGACAACTGTTGCTGTGCTGAAAAAGCTGGCGGAAGCCGGTAAAATTGACCCCGAGGAAACCACCGTCGTTTACATCACTGGCAACGGACTGAAAACTCAGGAAGCAGTGCAAGGATACATCGGTGAACCCCTAACAATTGAAGCGAAACTGGATAGCTTTGAACGGGCCCTAGAGCGCTCTCGGACACTGGAACGCCTCGATTGGCAGCAAGTCCTTGTATAAGCTGTGAATTTTGAATGAATTCACAACTCAAAACTCAAAACTCGAAAATTGCAACTATGGCTGTAAAAGTTCTCATTCCCACTCCTCTGCAAAAGCTCACCAACAATCAAGCCACGATTGAAGGCGGTGGCGGTACAATAGCTGAATTACTTGAATCTTTGGAGCAAAACTACCCTGGCATCAAAGGCCGTCTGTGTGACGAACAAGGTCAACCACGGCGATTTGTAAACTTCTACCTGAACAGTGAAGATATCCGCTTCTTGGAAGGTACCAAGACACAAATTAAAGATGGAGATGAGGTGAGCATTGTGGCAGCGCAGGCTGGAGGTTGATTCCAGCAATTCTAATGTTTAAAAGGGATTTTTTAGCATCGCTCATGCCGCGCTGTATACAATTTAGAAAAATTCACCAAGAAAGCGGGTATATCCCATGGCAGCAGAAACCAATCACAATGAAGCCAAAGAGGTGGCTCCCAGCACTGCGGCTCAGCAGGCTCCCAGTGTTTCCGAAGAACGTGCTCCCAGTACAGACTCGGATCGGGCAACTGACATTCCCTCTGCAAACGCGCCCGATCCAGAAGCCGCAAATCCAGAGGTAAACCCCGATGCCGTTGCAGAGAAATCATCTACAGCAGCATCAACCGTAGATGACTCGGCTCAAGTCCAACCAGCTGCTAAAAAAACAGCTCAAGTCCCTAAAGGCGCTCAGCCTGCCGCCAAGGCAGCAAAAGCTAAAGATGGGGCTGAACCAGCTACAGGGGATAAGCCTGCCGCCAAGGCAGGGGCAAAAAAGGAAAAGGCACCTGCACTTGAAGACAAGCCCTTTGCTGAGTTTATTCAACAAGACTATTTGCCAGCTTTAAAAACAGCACTGACAAAGCAGGGGGTTCAAGATTTAGAGCTAAATTTCGCCAAGCAGAAGATTCAGATTGCAGGTTTGAATCAAAGTGAAGAATCCTGGCAAATTTTGGGACGTTGGCAAGGGGGGCGGCGTCAGTTTTACCTTTATTTCCCTGAAGAAGACATTCAAGGGCAAAGAGGTTTTTCCTGTGCTGAAGGTAACAAACCTAGTACCATTGAGCCATTTTTAATTGATGAGCGCAAGATCACATTAGACCTTTTGGTATTTGGTGTAGTGCAACGATTGAATGCTCAAAAGTGGCTGGCTAGAAACTAGCTTATATCACTTTTGATTAAGCTGCCGTGCATTTAAATTGCCATATCTCACGACCGATGCCGTCCGCTGCTCTTTGTCTATGGTCAGTTGTTAAACCCGATATTACAAAGGTTTTAGCAACGGACAACGGACACCAACAGCCAAAATCTGCCACTTAAGTGTGTAGTCGCTTATCTGCTCATTTTATCTTTCTATGGCTAATAGCTAATTGTTTTCTTTTGACGGAACGATTAGCCATTAGCCCAAGCAACACTATTAAAATTACTTAGTAACATCTGTCAAAAGCTCTATGAACTCGTAAATGACCACGCCAGTGACTGGGTGATTGTCTACAGTAACATAGCCACTTTTGAGCATTTGCTTCAGTGCTGCTTCCACTTCAGCGAAGCTAGCTTCTGTTTCCATTACGCCTGAAGTAACAGAGAGTTGGCCGCCCCTAGCATAAGCAGCTTTGACGAGTTTGACAATCAGTTGATCGCGGGGGGTTTTGGGGACGAGGGCGAGGGGTGGCTTTTCGATTACAGTCTGTGCGATCGCCGGTGGTGAGAAGGGGACTCCAGTTGGAGATAAACCTAATCGCGCTCTCGCCTCAATGTTATACTCGTCTACCATGCTGGGAATCAGGAACAGATCCACCAACTGCCCTGCACCAAACAAGCCACAGGTAAACAACCACAAGAGACCTGTGCCTATTTTGCCATTATACAGGCGATGCAGTCCGGCTAAATGTGGAGTAAACAAGCACCCTAGCCAAAGAAGATAAGCAATGGCAACTTTGTTCATATGATTTCAGAATGCCTCATATTTTCTGGATTTTAATGATAAATATTTTGTTTTCAACTGTTTCAAAGAGAGCTAGTGAATCAAGAGCAAGAAAATTTCACAAAAAGTAATAATACGTAGCAATTATTAACACAATTGGCAACGCTCACTCACCTGAACATTGGTAGACTGGAACGCAGCCTCAAAATTAGGGCTCGTCCTGAGGCGCAGAGCCATCGAGCAGACAAGCAAGCAAGAGTGGTTATGGTAGATTCCCTTAAGAAACCCAATTTTGAAGAGTTAAGACCAGGGATAAAAGTTCCAGCAAAGGAAACTTTGCTGACACCCCGGTTTTATACTACCGACTTCGATGAGATGGCGAAGATGGACATCTCGGCCAATGAAGATGAGCTGAGAGCGATTCTGGAAGAGTTTCGTGCTGACTACAATCGCAATCATTTTGTCCGGGATGCGGAGTTTGAACAATCCTGGGATCATATAGACGGCGAGACGCGCCGGTTGTTTATTGAGTTTCTGGAGCGCTCTTGCACAGCAGAATTCTCCGGCTTCTTGCTTTACAAAGAATTAGGACGGCGCTTGAAGGACAAAAGCCCCGTTTTGGCAGAGTGCTTTAACCTGATGTCGCGGGATGAAGCTCGTCATGCGGGTTTCCTCAACAAGGCAATGTCAGACTTCAACATGTCCTTGGATCTGGGATTCCTCACCAAACATCATAAATACACTTTCTTTAAGCCAAAGTTTATTTTCTACGCCACATATCTCTCTGAGAAAATAGGCTACTGGCGGTATATCACCATTTATCGTCACTTAGAATCCAATCCCGAAAACCGTATTTATCCGATTTTCCGGTTCTTTGAAAACTGGTGCCAAGATGAAAACCGCCACGGTGATTTCTTTGATGCAATCATGAAGGCGCAGCCGCAGTTTTTGAATGATTGGCAGGCAAAGCTGTGGTGCCGGTTCTTTCTGCTGTCGGTGTTCGCCACGATGTATCTTAACGATGTGCAGCGCTTTGGGTTCTACGCATCCATAGGGTTAAATGCGCAAGAGTATGATATCTATGTGATTAAGAAGACCAATGAAACAGCAGGGCGAGTGTTTCCAGTGATTCTGGATGTAGAAAATCCAGAATTTTACCAACGACTGGATGTTTGCGTGCAAAACAACGCTAAACTGAGCGCGATCTCCAACTCTAAGACGCCTAAGTTCCTGCAATTCTTCCAGAAGCTACCTCTCTATGTCTCCAGTGCTTGGCAGCTTTTAGGGCTTTACCTGATGAAGCCAATTGACATGACTAGGTTGCAAGGTACAGCGCAGTAATTTTGATTAGTTTCCTTGAGCCTTAGTGGTTCTGCACTGTGTGCAAAGCCACTTTTTTTTGCTCGTAATGACTCAGAAAAGGGCCAGCCTCAACCATTCGATCTGATCTGTGATCTACAGCCATCATCAGTAGCTCGACATTACCTACTTCTTGGTGCAGCACTGTACCCGCAATGCTTCGCCCTTGTTCTCTATACGAAGTGACAAAAGAGAGTTAAGCAGCAGTTTGCTCATAGCGCCTGCGTTAGGAGCAGAAACGAAGCAATCTGCTCCTAATCGGGTTTTTTTGCACAATTCCTGTAAATTATATGAAAGACTGCGATCGCATCGCTTATCAGACCTATTCTGCAAATTGATGATTTTTTTGAATAATTTGCATAAGTGTGTGGGGTGTACCTTTTCTAAATCCTTACAAGGGATGAAAATAATACTGAGTATTTGCTTGACGCTGGGAGCAACACCTGTATTGAGTCAACCTCAGCCACAACCAAGCCCCAGCCCATCAGCCAATGATTTAGATTTAAGCCCAGAAATCATTAAAAATAGTCCAGTCTTACGGCACTGGCGGCGACGAGTGCCGAATGTTCTGGAAGAGATTAAAAATGATCCCAGCTTTCGCACCAGAGTGCGGTTTGGCTACTCTCAATTTCCCTCCACTGGGCAGGCGGCTGGATTTAATGTGGGTGTAGAAGATGTGTTTCTTGATCGCACTGGGTTGACTGTGAGTGCCGACTATCAGCGTGCATTTAACGGTAAGCGCAGTGCCTATGGCGGCGACTTGCATTACTACGTGCTGCCTCTGGGTGGTTATATCAATTTTGCACCAGTGATAGGCTATCGACGTTTGGAAAGTACCCGTTACTCAACAGATGGTGTCAATGTCGGTGCCAGGTTGCTGTTGGTCTTATCTCGCGGCGGTGCGGCAGATATCTCTTTGACTCAGAGTTGGGTATCGCCGGGTGGTAGTGAAGAAGTTGGTTTGACAACTCTTTCTGTAGGTTATGCCGTCACTCACAATCTTCGCTTGTCTACAGACATCCAGAAGCAGAATGCTCCTCAGCGCAAGGACAGTCGAGTAGGGATTGGTTTGGAGTGGATGCCTTGAGAATGCTGGTTTAGTGTTGGAGTTTAGATGTTTTGGGATCGACCCACGCTGCACTTTGTAATAAAGTCATGCTGTCGCTTCCCGGTAGAAAGCTTTGATTTCAGCAAACCATTGCTGGCGTGATTCATCCCAAGTGTAAAACATATGCCCACCCTGAAAATGTTTCAAAGTCAGATTAGCGCGGATTTCAGAATCTAGTTTCATCAGATTCGCCAAATGGTTTGAGGAGAAATAGGGAGTGACTAGATCGAAAAATCCATGGGTGACATACACCCGCATAAAGGGGTTCAGAGTCATCCCCACACGCAGATCATCCACTGCCCCCAGAAAGCCCTGTCTCAACTCGCCTTTAAGATCGAATTTCCAGGCTTTGAAAGTTTCCAGGTTCAGGAGATTGTAAACTAACTCAGTTTCAACTCCCAATGTATCTCGTAAGTGACTATTGATAGCTCCTGTAAACAATCTGTCAAGCCCATCTAAGGTTGGATCAATGCCTTCGTAAATCAGACGATCAGGAAAGGGATCGATAGCAGTTATAGAAGCGTCATATAGTCCCACAATCCTTTGTCGATCTCGCAGCAACTCCCTAGCAAAGACTTCAATCCCAATCCGTCCAGCCTGTCTTTCAACGAGTGTTAGAGGCAATCCAATTAAATCTGCCAAGCGTTGATAGGCAGCCTGACGTTCATGGGATGGGAGGGTATCTCCCATTGCCAGAAGTGGGATGAGTGTCTTGTGGGCAAACTGTTCGGCAGCAGCCGTGTGAGCTGGCAAATCTCCTGGTTCTCCCGCCCATTGGGCACAACCGTGATGAGCTGCTGCTGCTGCAAAGGAAGGAATTAGGGTTGCCCAAGATGTCAGGTTGTAATCGCTACCACCAAGCAGGCTGAATTCTAAAGCAGGAGAGATCAAAATAGCCCCTGAAAGACCAACGCCGAATTCTTGCTGTAGCTTGCGGGCTAACCTAGCGACCCGAAATCCGCCATAACTCTCTCCGGCAATGAAAATTGGTGATAGCCAGCGCTTTTGACGCGAGAGAAATCTCTGGATGAATTCCCCCAGCGCTTTCAAGTCCCGCTCAACTTCCCAAAATTCTGTCTCTTTGGGTTTGTCTGTCTCTTGTGGATTAGCTTTCTCATCAAATTTGCTCTGCGTGTCTTTGTCTTGAGGCAAGCTACGGCTGAAGCCTGTGCCAATCGGATCGATGAACACCAGATCGGTAAAACTCAGCCAACTTTCGACATTGTCCACCAATCGTACTGGAGGCTTGGGGAGGCTACCATTGGCGGCAAAATAGATGCGTTGCGGCCCCAAAGCTCCCATATGCAAATAAGCTGAGGCAGCTCCTGGCCCACCATTGAAGACGAAAGTGAGCGGTCGTAGCCGTGCTTGCTCAACCTCAGCTAGATAAGCTACATGAAACATCTCGGCAACGGGCTTTTCCCGATCAAACAGAGTTTGCCACTCGGCTGAGGCAACATAGCGGATCTGCTGGTCAGGAAGTGAGAGCGTATGCTCGGTTGTACTAGTTTTGCGAGCTACGGACGGACTGGGAATATCGGACATGTCAAGCTAGTTTAGTTAGGGGCAGTGCACGCTGACTTGGGTGCGAAATTAGGCGATCGCCGAATGGCCTTCATGCCAAACGGAAAGCAACCTAAATTTTAGGCGTTATTTGATAACCAGTCTATTAAGTGACTGATGCTGGATCTTCAGTAACAACGGGAGAGTGATTTGATTGACTTTGGCTCAAAAAATGCAAAATGAAGATACCACAAATAGTGCTTGTGGCAGCAACTATCCATAAGTAATGAGCAATCGATGGAGATCGATCCAGCGCCCAACCGCCCAGAATCGGACCGATGAAATAGCCGAGCGACCAGCATTGATAACTAACTGCTAGATAAACTCCTCGTAAAGGCTCCGGGGCTAACTCTGCTACGATCGCGGGTGCAAAGGGCTTATAAATTGCAGACGCGATCGACAACACACTAAGCGATGCGATCGCCCAGAGCGGCTGCATCAATGCCCCTGCTCCGGTTAACCATACCAGTAAGAAGCCAGCGCCCCACAGCAGCATTGACATCATCAGAACCTGCACTCTCAGTAATGAGCCCAGCACCTGCACCAATGGCAACTGCAAGACCGCGCCAGTACCAACATAAAACCAGGTAAATAAGTTGGCGATACTCCCTAGCGAAGACCCTGACTCGGAAGTTGCATTAGGAACACTTGCTGCAACAATATTTGTAAAATACAGTGGCAGTGTGCTATTGACCAAGGCAATATAAGTGGTGAATAGGACGTTGGCTAGAACAAAGAATCTCAGCCGTCGGTCATTCAGCGCTACCACAAACCCTTGCAGTGTGTCCGAAGGCTGGAACTCATTCTGCCGAGAATCTACAACTGCCAGTTGAATCAGCACCAAAAATATTAGGAGGATAAAGCTATCGATGAGGAAGAACGTTTGCGCCTGATTAACCAGGGACAGCAATCTTCCGCCGCCAAATATCCCAAGTCCCCCACCGAGGCTATCTGCCAAGACCAAGACCGCAAAAGCCTTGTGACGTTGCTCTGGGGTGACCACATCCACTACAGCAGCATCAGCAGCTGTCCAGTAGCATCCCGCGCTCAAACCCATGAGCAGATTGGCGACAATCATCAACGGCAAAGTATGAGTCAGCGCCAAGATGATCGCCGCGAGGATAGACAGTCCTGCCGAGAACAACAGCGCACGCTTACGACCATACGCCTGAGAGTCTGCTAAATATCCACCTAGGAAATGTCCCACAATGCCTGCAAGGGAGCCACTGCCCACACCAATCCCAACTGCGGTTGCTGACAACCCTACTTGATTGACAAAAATGAGTGGGATAAAGAACTGGATCGAGCCGTATCCAGCCTGATAGAGTGCACGACCAGCAGCCTGTACCCAGACTTGACGGCTAGATGGTTGGAGCAAAAATGGCAGATGATTTACTACATTGTAATCATTTTCCACAAACACCTCCTGTAAGTCATTAGCACTGTTTTCCAAGAAGGGTCGAAGGTTGTACTGCTTCACTATAGGCTCTTAACAAGAGTGAACCGCACTTTTTCCGTTATGGCTGCTGACGGTTGACTATAACTCTCTCTCAGGTAGCAGTTCACAGTTAACGGTCAATAAAAACCAAGAACTAAGAGCTGATTTATCAAGTAAAGATTAAAAGCGAAATGACCTAATCTCACATAGCTCGCCCCTATCCCTCCTTCCCCACGGGAAGGCTTCGCATCCAAAAGGGGGGAACCAGTAGCTGTCTTAGTCTTGTTTTGTCAGGGTGGTTGGCGGGATCAGATTTTCTTTATAAATGACCTTGAAGTAAAGGCACAGCTAAAGGCAGTTTTACGACTCCACACGAGGCTGATGAGTTTATTAGCAGGGAAATCAAAACTGGACTTTTGAACTGAAATTTGGCCACATATCATCTTATGTTAGCTCATATCGGATCTAAGTTAAAATCCGCAAAAGTACTAAAATGTAAAGGATTGAGGCCGGAAAAAGCGTATTCTATGGAGGATTGAAAACTCGTAAATGGTGGAAAAATACACCCCCGGTTACTCTTCCAATGCTACGAACTTCATGGCAAATCGAACAGTTAAGAGTCATGCATCCTTTTTCAAGCCTTATCTGCGCTCAGGAATGCAACTGCTCGATTGTGGATGTGGGCCAGGGACTATCACCCTTGGTTTAGCTAACTTGGTGGTTCCAGGAACCGTAACAGGTGTTGACGCTGAATCATCTCAACTGAGCATTGCTCGTGAGAATGCTGCTACACAGAAGATTAGTAACATCAAATTTTTAGTAGGGAGCGTTTACGAGCTTCCCTGTGCGAAGGATTCTTTTGACGCTGCATTTTCACACGCTATGTTAGAGCATTTACAAGAGCCTCTCAAAGCTGTAAAAGAATTGTTCCGAGTGTTGAAGCCAGGAGGAATTCTCGGAGTCCGAAGTCCTGACTGGGGAGGATTTCTTGTAGCTCCATCTAATCCTGAGTTGGACGAAGCCATTTCCTATTACAAAAGGTTGCAACAGAACAATGGTGGCGATCCTTACGTGGGTAGAAAGCTAAGAGCGCTCCTGAGGCAGAGTGGATTTATAGAGATCAAAGCCTCAGCTTCTTATGAATGCTACCAGGATCACAGGCTAATAGCAGAATACTTAGCCATGAGAATTGAAGACTCTGAGACTACAGACAAAGCGGTTGAAAGAGGTTGGACAAATCCAGAGGCTATTGAGTTAATGAGCAGGGCTTTAAGAGATTGGAGCAAGCATCCAGATGCACTATTCGCTCAAGCTTGGTGCGAAGCTATAGGACGAAAAGCCTAGTTTGGGTGGGACAAAAGCGCAGAGTGGAAATTCTCTATTAGCTGTTTGCGAGCCAAGCACAACCTGCTTCTCTAGTCAGTTATCTAAACTGAATAACAATTGAATCTTAGCGCTGCATTCAACAATCAGGCTCTCATTAGGAGGTTGAGCTTGCTCTCTATAAAATATAAGTACTGCAACAACTTTCCCATGAGCGAGAATGGGCACTCCCAGCGCCGCCTTCAGCCCTACTTTCTGTGCCTCATAGGCTCGATAATAGATGGCAGGCTCTAAGGAGACGTTTTCAATCCATTCAGGTGTACGCATCAGCCACACGCGACCAGGCAACCCAGCACCTAGTGCGAAAGTAAATTTTTCAGATTCCTTTCTAAAACTTGCCAGATGTGGAGAGGCGATATAGTGAGCGGAGTGAGATATTAGCATCTCTCCGTCTGGAATCCATACCTCGCCATACTGCCAGCCTTCAGCTTGACAAGTTTGTTCTAGGATAGCCGTTAGTTCAGAGTCAAAGCCATTAGTATTCGTTATATTTAACATAGATTTCCTATTTTAACAGCAACATACTAAAGGCAAATTCTAGAATCATTTTCCAAAATTATTTAGAAAATAGAAACTGGCATCTAGACACTAAGTTGCTTTCAACGACCTGGAACAAGGATTCAGTCATGGCTAATTGAACGCCTTTTGTTCAGGTTAATGGGGCATGGGTGCGAAAAAACCAACCTTGTCCTATGCCTATACCGTAGACCTCGGATCAGAGAATTAAGCGCGATCGCACGTACTGTTTAGCATTTAGCATAACTATTGCAGTAGTTGGGCAACTTGACAGTGAAGGTCGTTCCTACACCAACTTGACTTGAGGCAGTAATCTGACCGCCATGCTGCTCTACACACTTTTTGACAATGGCTAAACCTACGCCTGTCCCAGAGACATTGCCCACATTGCTGGCACGGAAGAAGGATTCAAATAGTCTTTGTTGCTCAGATGGTGGAATGCCAATACCTTGGTCTTGTACAGAGAAGATGACCTGGTGCTCTTCACAACAAGCTGTGAGCGAGATAGTACCACCCTGAGGTGAGTACTTAACTGCATTGGTAAGCAGATTGGTCAGAATATGTCGTAGTAGTTGTACGTCGAGATGAGCTGTAGTACAGTTACCTTGGTAAATGAAATCTAGGGTGTAGTCAGGGCCTGCCAGCGACTGCTGCTGTTCGATAAGATCGCAGCAGAAGGCTTCTACAGAGAGCAGTGTGGGATTAAATGGAAGTTGACCAGCCTCAACTTTACCAAAGGTTAAGACATCGTCAAGCAGCATCGTCATCTGCCTGACTGCCTCTTGAATCCGACTAATTTGTTTCTGTTTTTTCTCTTCCGATAACTTGTAACTGTATTGTCGTAGCATTTCCGAAGCACCAAGAATCACAGTCAGAGGTGTGCGATACTCATGGGAAATTGTCGTCACCAGTTGGGATTTGAGCAGACCAAGTTCTTTTTCTTTCTCTAGAGCCTTGCGAACTTCTTCTTCTGCCTGCTTCCGTTGCATGAATAAGCCCAATTCAGTGGCAGATGAAATCAGTTTAATCAGTCGTTGATCCTCGTTATGAGCTTCAAACATATAAAACACGAGCACAGCTACGACACGCTCCTTCGCTATAAGCGGGATTCCTAGTGCAGCTCTTAGCCCGCAATTGCTTGCTAATTGGGCACGGAGATAAATTTGATTTGACTCAACTGAAACATCTCGTCGCCACTCTGGTTGTTTCGATGACCAGACACGTCCCGGCAGATCTGTGCCTGGAGTAAATTTCATTCCCTCGCTCATGCTTCTGAAGTACGAAAGACTTTTACAGCTCGCTAGACTATCGACACGGCTATACCAAGCTGGACTGCATTCAAGAGCAGTAGCATCGGGACGGGGAATCCACGCTTCCCCAAAATCCCAGGATGTAGCTTCACAAACCTTTTGCAGTGCAACTCTCAAAGCTGTGTGAAAATCAACAGACTCAAAGATGGCTTGCTTCATTGATTGTAAGAACCGGACTTCCTCTTCTGCCCGTTTGCGCTCTGTGATATCCTCTGCAATGCCAACAACGCGGGAAACCGACCCTGACGAGTCCCTGACAGGAAAGGTGCGCTCGCGTATCCAGCGCACTGCCCCATCAAGTCGCACAATCCGAAACTCATAATCGATGGGAGTTTGGTTTTGTTTGGCTATCGTGGTCAAGACATGCTTTCGATCCTCCGGATGGATCAGATCCATCCAGGAGTTTGGCTGCGAGTACAGCGAAGAGCAACTTTTGCCCCAGATCTGTTCATAGGCAGGACTGATGTAAAGCTTCTGGCTCAAATCGGGGGTAGCCATCCAGAAGATTTGGTTAATATTTTCCGCCAGTTGTCGGAAACGTTCTTCTGATTCCCGCAAAGCAGTTTCTGCTTGTTTCCGCTCTGTGATGTCCCGAGCAATGCCAGCAAAGTACTTCACATTGCCATTAGCTTCTCTGAGAACAGAAGCGTTGGATGTATGCCAACGCCAACTGCCATCTTTATGTTTGACTCGGTATTCAACTCCGGCTTGCTGAGAGCCTGTTTCAATCGCTCTTTGAAAGAAATCCAAACAAGCTGGCAAATCATCCGGATGCACCAGAGGAGTAAACAAATGTCCTTCCACTTCTTTGACATCATGGCCTAAAAGGTTAGTCCAGTTAGGAGAAACATAGTCGAAGACACGATCAAGGGAAAGCAAATAAATAATGTCATTGGCATTTTCCACAATAGAGCGGAATTTAGCTTCGCTCTCGCTTAATGCCACCGAAGCGCGTTGACGTTCTTCAATTTCGGCCTTAAGCTGTCGGTTCAATTCTTTTAAGGCAGATGTACGCTTCTCAACACAGATTTCAAGGGCTTCATTTGCCTGCTCTAGAGCAACGTGAGCCTGTACACGCTCGGTAATGTCTGCTGCGCTGCCAACAATGCCGTTAACCACTCCGTTAAGGTCATAAATCGGCGCGCAGCTCACTAGTGCTGGAAAGGTGGTGTCGTCTCGACGCATTAGCAGAATTTCACCATACCAACTCGATCCAGACTGTAAGTGGCACATAATCTCAGCAATTTGCTCTCGGCTGTGTGGCGCAACAACAAAGTCCATAATGTTGCAGCCTACGACTTCCTCAGATGACCAACCGTAGAGTTTTTGGGCAAATCGGTTCCAACAGGTAATGATTCCGTCCAAATCCATGGCGATCACAGCTTGCTCCACAACATCGAGTAGCCGAGCCTGAAAGCGAATTTTTGCCTCTGCTTGCTGGCGCTCAGCAATCTCAATTTGTAGCTGGTAATTGGCTGTCGCTAACTGAGCGGTACTAGGTAGAGCTAGCAGTTTAGGAATCAATAACAACAGCGCTATAGATGTGTAAAGGGAAACTATGGCTGTTAAGGCTTTCATCGCTCCAGAAAGCCCGTAATCCGGGTGCCAGAGTGTCCACACTTCTAACAGATGGGTAGTGCCACCGGCAAAAATGAAAGCACTAAATAGCAAAAACATCCAATTGAAGGGCAAATCTCGTCGCTGCTTAATGATATAGACTATCATTAATGGGATCGAGAAATAGGCCAGTGCAATCAGTGAATCAGATATAAAATGCAACGAGGCTAAACTCTGTTGCCAGAGGTAGCAACGGCCTTGGGGAATAAACGAGTCTGAAAAGAAAGATGTTGTAAAAAATTCCCACATAGAGTTCTTTCTAGACACTGGCAAATTATAGGCGTTTGTCAAAAAAAGGAGTTACTGCTGATAAATTTTGGGTAGAAATGCCAATTATTGCTCCTGTAAGTGACTCCCTACTTAAACGTATTATCCACCACAACTAAGGTGGCATGAAGTTGCATTATGGCAGCAATAGCAAAGTTACGAAAGCATTAGCATTACAACTAATTTAAGCTATGTAGCTATTTGCTGAGCGATCGCCTAATGGGATTTACACAGAATCTCTGTACGCCAGATGCGCACGCAGGAAGTATAAGCATCTTCTTCCCCTATTTGATGTAGCTTGTTATACTTTAT
>CAZZWA010000111.1:0-14642 GCA_964657555.1 uncultured Microcoleus sp. | reverse complement strand
CTGAGCCAGAAAAGAAAAAACCCCAGACGGAGCCGAGTAAACTGGGGTGGTGGTATAAGGTTTCAACAATCCTGTATTCAAGCCTAGTCAATGGATGTGTCGCTTACTTGACAGTAAGGTAGCAAGGTTGTGTACATATTCTTCTAGGTAGAGCTGCGGGTAGCAAAGCTGCCGAGGTCAAGGTGAGGTAACTATTCTATCGCGGTTGGCTAGGCAATCACCTCATTAACTGGAAAGCGGTCTAGCAACTGAATGGCACGGATAGCATTAAGGCGCAAGGATTCTGATATGTGGGGGACATGGGGAACCTGCGATAGGAAGTCCACTGTCCGACGTAAGATTCGCACCACGTCCCCTTCATCTAGACTAGTGTTTGCACATAGTTCTGGCCATGAGACGCCTAATGCCCACTGCTCCACCAGCCCCATAATGCCACTTTCAATTAATTTATACTCTGGCCATACAGGCAATGCTACTTCATAGCGATGCTGCATCTTGATTAGCTTACGCCTAATATCCTGTAATCCCCCTAAAGCCTCTTCCACTTCAGACGACAAGCTGTAGTTTGTCCAGCTGTCCGGGCGGAGGGTCTCTGTTACTAGGGCAGCACAGGCAGATGCTAAGTGGTGAGGATCTAACTTATCCAGTTGCTCCGACATCAGTGCCAAACCCAGCCAAAGTTCATTATCACCCCGAATTGCTGCTGCTGCTTCTCCCAAACGGGTTGGCTTTAACCCATCCAGACCCCCCATCCGCCGTAAAATTTCAATCAGATCCATAAATTCCTGCCAGTGACTGGCCCGGATTTGCCGCAATTGCTCTTGACGTTCGCTGATTTCCTTTTGCAGGGCTAATCGGCGAGCCTGGTATTTGAGCAGGTTGGCAGGATTGCCCCAGTGTCTGACGGGGTGAGTTTCCAGTAGAGCTTTCACCGCTTCTACATGCTGTAGCTGTGCCATCACTTCGGGATCTGTGGCAGTTGGTGCTAGGGAATAAGGAATCTGACTGGCAAGTTCGGCAGTGGCTTCTGTGCCTTTCTTCCCTGGCCCTGGCTTGATAGCCAGATCCTCTGGGGGCATTAGAGAGGCGAAATTTCGCGTCTCTAAAAATTGTGGCAATGAGTCCTCGATCCCAATCACGTCTTGGGTCGTGACCACGTACCATCGATTATCCTGTCCTAGGCAAATTAAGTAGGGAGCTTGACCGCGACCGGGTGCCTTTGTCACTAACATAGCTGGTAGCGGAGATGATACCGGCACATGTTTTCCCTTCAGTTCGAGAATAGTTCCATCTGGAGCTTGGGAAAGAGCGATCGCGATTTCTCTGGATCGCACGGCTTCGGCTTGACTCTCCAGAGTCTTCAGGAGCCTTCGTTCTTCTTTGAGCCTGCCAGAGAGTTTTTCATAGCTTGCCAGATGCCTGGGGTCTATTGGCGCTAACTCCGCTTCCAGAATCTCTAGTTCCGCACTTAGATCGGTGATCGCCTGTTCCTGAGGTTTGAGATCTAAGGTTGCCAAATACTGACCGAAGCTGCGCTCTACCAACTCTTGAGCTTCTGACAAAGAGTGGGTTTGCAACAAGTTCAATACCATACCATAGCTAGGAGTGAACTGGCTCACCAGCTTATCAGGCTGGGATGTGGCTAGGTAGGCTGCTTCCTTGGCTCCTTCAAACGGTGTCTGCAACGTCACGACATGACCTGTAGTGTCCATGCCCCGACGCCCTGCTCTCCCTGCCATTTGCAAAAATTCGCTCGGCTTCAGCAGCCGATGGCCATCGTCAGTGCGTTTGGAAAGGCTGGAAATTACTGTGGTTCGAGCAGGCATATTAATCCCCGCTGCCAGAGTTTCTGTAGCAAATACCACTTTCACCAGACCTTGCTGAAACAGCTCTTCCACCAGCCCCTTCCAGGCTGGTAAAATTCCTGCATGATGGGAGGCAATGCCTCGTAAGAGTGGTTTAACTCGGCTTGGTAAAGCGGCATCGGGATTGCGAACTAAAAATTCCTCAATTCGTTCTCTTAAGACTTTTGCCTCTTGCTCATTCACTAAGTTGATCTCCCCTAGATCTTCCACCGCCTTGTCGCAGTTCCGGCGGCTGAAGATGAAGTAAATTGCTGGTAGCATATCCCGTGCCCACAGCTCTGAGACGACATAGGCCATGGTGGGACTTTCTTGCCTTTGCTTATTTGCGTCGTGCCTCTCACCTTTTTTTCGTTTAGACTTGAGGCGGGAGTTGATCCTCTGGCCATCGCTTTCTAGAAGGGGAAAAAGTCCTTTAGGATTGCAGAAGTGGAATTGTAGAGGAACTGGTCGGAAGTCGGAATAAATGAGTTCGGTTTCACCATGGACGCGATTGAGCCAGTCTGTCAACTGGTCACTGTTGGCTACAGTTGCGGAGAGAGCCACCAGTTGGATTTCATGGGGACAATAGATAATTGATTCTTCCCAAACTGTACCCCGTTGTCGGTCATTCATGTAGTGGCATTCATCCAGCACGACGGCTTCCACACCAACTAGGGAGGTGCCAACTTCCCCTATCCGGGTGCCATAGAGCATATTGCGGAAGATTTCTGTAGTCATGACCAGGATGGGTGCCTCCCGATTGATCGAGCTATCACCAGTCAACAGACCTACCATGCTCGATCCGAAACGGGTACGAAAATCACGTAATTTCTGATTTGAGAGCGCTTTCAGAGGCGTCGTGTAAAACACCCGCTTTCCACTGTTGAGAGCGCGGTAAATAGCGTATTCCCCAATTAGCGTTTTCCCCGAACCTGTGGGGGCACACACAACGACTGAGCGTTCTGCGTTAAGGGCGGCGATCGCTTGGTGCTGGAACTCATCCAGCTCAAAAGCAAATAAGGTATTCAGGTCGAGGTTTTCTTGAAAGGTAGAGGAAAGGTTCACGAAAAGTTTCCCATAAGATTAGGGACTGGTTTGGTGCCAATCTCGCTCAGTTCCCACGCTGACATCGTCTGTTTACTCTCATTTTGACACACTCCCTCGTCACACTGGCAGAACCCAAATTTACCAACATAGATGGAGAGGTGGGGATGGAGAGGAATTTCTCTCCATCTATGTTTTAAAGCCGAGGCAGAATTTCTGGCAACAAATCACCCGGAACCTTAGAAAGAGCAAGATTTTGTCCCTGTAGGCCGCATTCACGGTATAAGGCGCGAATAGTTTTGATAATGTGAGAGAGGGCTGATTGGTAATTATCGGGTTGGTAGGCAAAGCCTTGTAACGCCAGCAAGTGTTGCTCCAGTGCTGCTTCCAGATGAGCCGATTTATCCTCCTTAGTCAAACCAAATTGTGGCTCTGTTGCTAGTTGGTAGTAGGCCAGTCCCAAATTATTGCAAGTGGCAAATACATCAAAGCTTACTGATGCTGGTGAGTCGCGATTGACTAACTCTAAGGCTAGGGCGATCGCGGTTTCATAAGCTACAGCACCCATTTTCAGATATTCCATCCTTCCCTCTAGTGGGAAAGATGTTGTAGGCAACGTCTCTACAAGGCTTGCTAGGTGCCAATAAGCCGTTCCCAAATTATTTTGGGTAGCAGCGCAGGCAGCAGGAACTAATTCTGGAAGGCGGTACAGCAAGGCATTCTGGTAAGCATCGACAGCCATCTGCAAAAAGGTGATCGGTTGTTCGTACTGAGCAAGATTCCAATAAGCAGTGCCCAGGTTATTTTGAATCATTGCCCAGTTAAGGGGATCTTGCTCTGAGTTGTAGTAAAAGAGGGCGGCTGTGTAGGCAGCAACGGCTAAGTTTAAGTGATTAATTGGCTCTCGGTATTGAGCGAGATGCCAATAAGCTGTGCCCAAATTGTTCTGCGTAGAGGCATACTTGAGGGGTTCAACATCTGCACTGCGATAACGCAGAGCTTCCTGATAAGCTCGAATCGATTGCTCATGATAAACATCTGGTTCTGAAAAGCGGGCTAAATCTCCATAGGCCGCGCCCAAATTATTCTGAATCATGGCATAAGTGTAAGGCGCACTGTCAGCAGCGATTGTCGTCAAGGCCAGCTGATAAGCGTGAATAGCTTGCTCCAAGTAAGAAAGTGTCTTCTGAGCTTGCGTCTGTGTAGGATCATCTCCCTGTGGTTGCTGATCTGGAGTGCGGGATAGCATCCAGTAGAGATTGCCAAGGTCATTGAGCACATCTGCCTGTGGGTGTGGAGACACTGCCTGCAAAGCCTCCTCCATCAGCTGCCAATTCTGTAGCGCTTGCTCATAAGCCTGAATGGCTATACTCAAATTTTCTGGCGAGACATCTCCCTCTTCAACGCGATCGCGGTAGTAATTCCCTAGCGTCAAATAAGCTTCTAGGGGTGAAGCTGCGAAGTCTAATTCTGTGAATGCTAATTGCTGCTCGTGTTGCTCCTCCAACGCCGCATCGCTAACGCTAAAGTCTTTAATGGAATCCGATGGCTGAGCATATTGCTCATCCTTTAACTGCAAGGCTGGCTGATCGGAAGAGCCATCTGAGACTGGTACCCAAGCCGGGGTGGCATCTTGTTCGGTGTCTGGGGTATCTTGATGCTGAAAGTGTGTAGAGGTTTCTGCTGCGGCTAATCTGTAATACTCACCAGTGTTTTGGCTAAGCGCATCCGTGTAAGGTTGGGCATAAGAGTTCTGAGAAGACTTCTGATTTCTAATTCGAGGCTCAATACTCCAAACAGCGCTTCGGGCATCTTCGCTAACAGACTCTGGACTGACTAGGGGAACTGGTGTTGGTTCTCCTTCAAACTCAAAGATGCCAGTGTGCCAACGCCAAAAATCAGGGGCAGACTGCTGGATGGTATAGAACCAAGGCTGTGGCAGCCAGAGCAATAGGCTATACTCTAGCCGAGGCAGACTGCGCCCTGTTGCTTGTAGATGTCTTAAGAATAGTCGCTGTATAGACGGCGGCTGTCTAGTTAATAGCTCGATCCCCAGAAATTGGAACGCAGGGGCAGCTCCCCACGGCAATTTTAGGGTAGTATATCCCTCACCCCTATGCAATTCCTCCCAGCGAGCAATCTGAGCCATGAGATCCGGTTTGCTGATGTTCAAGTTTAGGTTCACCAGTCGGGGGGAACCCAACTCAGTGTGTAACTCAGTTGCCAAACGATTCCGTAGGCTCAAGTCATCACAGACTGCCACAAAAATTTGATGACGCAAACCCAAACTCAGCGCTAGTTTCAAGCGTTGATAGGTTTGCCGATTCCATCTGGAAACTTCTGGTCGGATAGCTTGAGTTAAAGTCATGAGTAGCAAGAGGGTGTGGTAGATAGCAGAGCAAGTAGGTACAGGCTCTACTAATCTGAGTGAGAGCTACAACCTCGTTAATATGCCTCTGATGTCAAACTCAGTTGGTGTTAGGAAAGTTGGGGAGCCATGACGAAATTTTTCTCCACGCTCCTTACGCCCCTTTACCTTGGCTGTGCTTGAAGTGACACAAGAGGTATATGTACTTGGCGCGGTCATCAACTGACCTTGTCTTGAAAAGGTCAGGGGGCGTCAAGGGAACCTTTCCGTCTTTATCCCCCAACTTTTCACTTTCGTTTGGAGCGTCAGTTGTCAGTTGTCCGTTGTTTGTTGCTGAGTACAGATGTTCCGGCAGAACGTCGTCTGTACCAACTGACCACTGACAGCCCTCACCGTCAACCTCAGTTTCTGACCGAGTGCAGTATAATCCTCTTCTAATCGTTTTTGCTTGGCTCAGGATGATCGGAAAACAATCAGCCATAAGTATGAAGACTAATAATTTTTTCTTCAGGATTGAGTTGAACAACCCGATCTCCACTGCCATCTTTACCCCAAAACTTCACTGCATCCATCTGTAAATGGATTGCCCGTTGAGCACTTGTTAGCAGAATAACCTTAGAAGCATCTGTCGCTGGAACCATTCCTGCTAGAGCATCTGTCTTAGTTGTAAACTGAAGCACCTGAGTGCCAATATCCCCCAGATTAATGGGTCTTGTTGCATTTACTGGCAGGCGTTTGGCGTAGCCTAACTCGGTAACTAATAAGATGCTGTCGTCAGCATTTAGACATGCACAATCGACCAGATGTTCCTTCCGCCCCATGCGCAATGCGGTGAGACCCTGACTTGTGCGTCCCATAATTGGCAGGCGTTCATCATTAACTTCAAAGCGTAGCAATCGCCCACCAGCAGTAGCTAAAACCAGCTGTTGACCGACACGCGATAGGTTGGCGTACTTTAACTGATCGTTATCTTTGAGCTTGCAAAGTGTCAGTCCACGTCCTGTAAGATTAGCAAGTTCTAAAAGCGGCAGGCGTTTGATCCGCCCTTGTTGAGTGAGCACAATCAAGTCGGTATTTTCCAGATTTTGAGATAGGGAGAAATAGGTTGCTACCGTCTCTGCTTGTGCAGCACTAGGCATAAGTTGTACAAGTGGCGTTCCTTTACTGCCTCCAGACGTTGGTGGAATGTCACGCACTTTGATGGGGTAAGCCTTGCCACTGGTGGTAAGAGCAACTAAATCCTGTTCTGTACTAACTACCTGAGTGTTGACCACAAAATCATTATTGGATAGCGCTAGCTCCTGCAAAGCCGCGCCGCTGCCGCTAGCACGCTGCTTCGCTAGAGAATTTTGGCTTTTGGACTTTTGAGTATGGCTTCCTGTTTTTGCTAGCCGCCGCACATACCCTCGGTGAGTAAATTCCAGAACAGCTTCTTCTTCCGAGGGTTGAGGGCGAGGGGATTGGGAATTAGGGATTGGGGATTGGGGATTCACAACAGAAGTTGTAAGTTGCTCTTTTGCCGTCTCCAGTCCCCCGATTCTGGTGCGACGGGGATCTCCGTACTTCCGCTTGAGCGTACGCAAATCTTTTTTTAAGGCTTTCAGCAGTTCCCGCCGATCACCAAGTAACTGTTGCAACAGCTCAATCCTTTGTGATAGCTGGTCGAACTCTGCCTGTAAGTTTTGCCTCTCCAAGCCGGTAAGGCGTCGTAGCGGCATCGACAATATAGCATCAGCCTGACGTTCGCTAAAATGAAACCGCTCTTGTAACGTTAGCTTCGCCCCACTGCCATCGGGAGCATTTCTAAGTATTTCAATCACAGCATCCAGCTGAGTTAGTGCCCTCAGCAATCCTTCAACAAGGTGGATGCGCTCTTGCGATCGCTCTAACTCATAACTATACTGGCGTGTAAGGGTTAGCTCTCGGAAATTTAGGAACTGCTCTAATATCTGCCGCAGCGTCAGTTGGCGTGGCTGTCCATCTACCAACGCCAGCAGAATTGCCCCAAAATTGGTAGAGAGTGCAGTTTGTCGATAAAGCTGATCGAGAACGTCTTGAGGCTGAACATCTCGTCTCAGTTCGATAACCACCCGCATGCCTTCGCGATCGCTCTCGTCCCGTAAGTCAGCAATACCCTCAATCCGGCCTTGGTTGACTAGTTCCGCCACCTTTTCAATCCAGGATGCCTTATTCACCTGGAAAGGCAACTCCGTTACTACAATTGCCAGCCGCCCTCTGCGTCCCTGCCCCCCTCTGTTTCCCCCCCTTGTTAGGGGGGGACTAGGGGGAGTTTCAATTTTGGCAACGCCTCGCACGGTGATACCGCCTTTCCCGGTGGCATAGGCTTCTCGAATTCCCTCACTTCCCACAATTTCACCTCCTGTGGGAAAGTCTGGCCCTGGAACTAGGTCTAGCAACTTCTCGTCTGGTAAATCGGGGCGGTCAATTAAGGCAATTAGACCATCCACCACCTCACCTAAGTTGTGGGGGGGAATATTGGTAGCCATCCCCACAGCAATGCCAGAGCAACCGTTTAGTAACAACACCGGCAACTGAGCTGGCAGCACTGTAGGCTCCTGCTGGGAGTTGTCGAAGTTGCCGATAAAGTCAACTGTTGCCTCGCCAATGTCACTAAGTAGCGCTTCGTTACTGATAGAAGCAAGGCGTGTTTCTGTATAGCGCATTGCTGCTGGTGGGTCATTATCCACAGAACCAAAGTTACCGTGTCCTGCGAGGAGAGGATAGCGGCTAGAAAAATCTTGCACCATCCGCACTAGGGCGTCGTAAACCGATTGGTCTCCGTGGGGGTGATATTTCCCCAGAACGTCCCCTACCACGCGGGCACATTTACGGTATGGCCGATCTGGTGTCAGCCCTAATTCGTGCATAGCGTATACAATACGCCGGTGAACGGGCTTTAAACCGTCGCGGACATCGGGTAACGCTCGCCCGACGATCACACTCATGGCATATTCAAGATAAGACCGTTGCATCTCCGCGTGTAGCTCCGTGGGGATGACCTGACCGGTCACAAGCAAGTTCAGCTGTTTGGCCATGAGTTCTGTTCCCTATTTCCTGACGACAAAAAAGTCTCTTGTAGCTTGAGAGTGATGACGTATTGTATGACTGATGGCAATTTTACAGAGTGCTGAGGGTTATATGCACTATGCCCTTTGGGGCTGCTGCGCTCACACTAATGCCAACACCTTCCGGAACTCCATAAGGGTTTCTGTAGGGTAGGGTATGCTCAGTGAGAGATGGGGCAAACACTGTTCTCCTGCTGTCCCTCTTGCTCTCCCACTTTGTGCTTGTCAGCACTAGAGCCAAGTGTCTTGGCACAGTAATTTCCTGTAGGGTAGGACTACTCCACAGGGATGATTCAAAACTTCCATACATCAGCACACTCGAAAGGAAAAGCTCCATGAAAACCGTTTTGATTGTAGAAGACGATCCGATAAATCTTCGCGTTTTCTCAAAGATTTTGAGCAAGCGGGGTGGCTTAGAGGTCAAAGGTACAGAAGATGTGGAAGAGGTAATGCAAATTGCCCTCTCAGGTGAAGCTGACATTATTTTGATGGACGTTTCCCTAGCCCACAGTGTTTACCAAGGTAAGGCGGTTGACGGCATTAAGATCGCGCAGATGTTGAAAGCTGACCCCAAAACGGCCAATTTACCAATCATCCTAGTCACAGCTCACGCCATGGAAGGCGATCGCGAGAACTTCCTCAAGCAAAGTGGTGCCGATGGCTATATCTCTAAACCAATTGTCGATCATCAACAGTTTGTCGATCAGATTATGGCACTTTTGCCTAAAGAATAATTATTTGAAGCTATCAGTTTTGCCATTAGTCAATATGTCAGAATTTAGTGAATAGTTCTCAACTCCAGACTCAAAATTATGCTGTAGTCCCTGGCCTTGTTCTGGCCTTAGGACTATCAGCCAGTAGACTGGTTATCACCTATAATAGTACATGTGTACTGTGATTATAGAAGGGTCTGAAGCCGAAAATTGAGAGTCTGAAAGTTAAGAAAAATCAAAATCGAGGCTTTGCGCAAAGCAAATGGGTCAACACATTAAAAGACCTTCTTGTCCTATTCGGGGGAAGTCTGATTTTGCGATTGTTGGTTTTGATTGTTGCCAATGGTTGCTTGGATTCGGGGAATTTCTAGGAACTTCTTCGTAGCACTAAGCAGGCGATCGCCCCAAAGATTTTCCTTAAGAAACTTCAAATCGGCGTAGCGAGTGTCCAACTGAATAGCCTGCTCTCCCATTTTCAGACCCTGCTCTTTGTCACCCTTAGTATACAAGGCTACTGCCAGTGCTAGACGGGGTTCAGCGGCTTTACTATCAATGGCAAGCGCCGAACGCCACTGCAGAATGGCACCTTCGACATCGCCACTTTCATACTTAACCAACCCAATGTTGTTAATAGCAGGCCAAAATTTGTGATCTTTCACGACCGCTTTTTGATACTGTGCGATCGCATCGGGAAATCTGCCCAATTTATAGTAAGCATTGCCTAAATCAAAAAGAGCTTCCGGAACATCAGGTTTTAATTTTAACCCCGCTTGCAGATGAGAAATAGCTGTCTCGTACTTGCCTTGCTGAAAGTAGGCACTCCCGAGAGAAAACCGAATTGCGGCTTCATTAGGTTCTAAAGACTGAGCTGTTTGCAAAGCGGCAATTCCTTTGTCCAACTCCAAATTTTGCAAATACAAGCTTCCCAGTAGAAACCAGGTTTGGAACCGTTTAGGAGCTAATTGGGTAGCTAGCTGCGCCCGTGGCAGTGCCAGTTGATATTGCTGGAATCGAGCCAGCCCAGCTGCATCCTGTACCAGGTTCAAACCCTGCTGTTCTAGTTCTTGGGAATCCAATTGCAGAGTATAGGGCACAAGTGCCTGTGCAGAAACAGACTGAGCAACGCTCCCTAAACCTAGAAGAACAAGAAGCGAGAATAAAGGAATACGCTTGGGCACGGTACAGCCTCAAAAGAATAAAACTAAAAAATCATACGTTAACTTTAATGTATTTGATTGTGGCAGAAATCGAGAGATCTGTCTTGAAAATAGGCAGGGGGCACAGGGACGCTCGTGGAGTCTCTTGCCAAAACCAGAGGTGAAGTGAGCCAAGTGAATCTCAATCATCTCATTAGAGCAGCTAGCTGGGAAAAGCGAGGGCGTAGTCATCAACAGTAACAGGGTTGGCGATTGGGAAGAACCAGGAGCTACAGACTTTTTTCTCTTCTCCCAATTCCCTTGTCTTCTGCTTGGCGCTCCCATTAGGCAGAAAATGAGATGCTAATACCAATTTCCTAAAAGCTTGCTACACGTCCTGTTTGTGTAAAGATTTAAATGCAACGTCTCTACACCATTCATCTGTAGCCCAACTAAATGAAGTTGGTATAACATAAGAATAGATGAAGAGACTCATGCATGGGACGCCAAGTGTCTCATAACCAAGTAATTTCATCGGCTCGCTCTCTAGCCCCTAGTGAGTAAAGCACTACTACAGCCCTTTTCTTGAAGCGTGCCAAGGCTACACGGGCATGTACGCAATCGCGTAGCGGCTTCACAAGAGCTAGATCTATGCACAGAGATTGGAAAGCAAAGCTCTTCCCGTGTAGAACTCTGACAAAGAGGTTTCCTCAGAATATTTAGGATACCTGCTAATCTATCTTGGCTGACCTAAAAAATATACCCATGCAACTTCTGCCAAAGTTTCTCAGGAACCGTTCGCAGACTGCCTCTACTGTCCGGCCTCCAAAAATCTTGCCACAACCTTCCACTCCCATCACCCAAGATTTACAACAATCGCCTAAAATGGGCAAAAAATTCAAGAACTCTTCTCCCTGGATTGTAGGGCTAATGGCAGTGGGAGTCTTAGCTGTTGGCTCTACCACTTATTTCATTGTGGAGCGAACCAGGCCCAAACTCACTATCGAGCAACTGACCGTACCTGTGAAGTCACAAACCCTGAAAGTGCGGATTACGGCTAGTGGAACTGTGGTGCCAGTGCAAAGCGTTAACCTCAGTCCTAAAGCTGCTGGAAGGCTAGCAGAATTATATGTCGAGCAGGGAGATCGAGTGCAGGAAGGGCAGAAAATAGGTTTGATGGACAATAGAGATATTCAAGCGCAGTTGAACCAAGCCAAAGCCAGCTACGAGCAGGCCAAAGCTCGCTTGGAAGAAGCCCAAAGGGGGAGTCGCTCTGAAGAGATTGCCCAGTCAAAAGCTCGTTTAGAACAAGCCGAAGCTCGTCTGGCACAGGCACGTCGAGGTCGTCCGGAAGAGATTGATCAGGCAAGAGCCCAAGTTGAAGATGCTCAAGGTCAGGTTAGCCGGACACGGGAGCGACGGAAAAACTATGAATCTCTGGCACAGCAGGGAGCTGTTAATCGAGACCAATTCATTCAAGTCAGAACCGAGAACACCACAGCTGAAGCTAACCTTAAACAAGCCCAAAAACATCTGGAACTAGTGCAGAAGGGGAGTCGCCCAGAGGAAATTAACCAGCTAAAAGGTGCTGTAGCTGAAGCCCGATCTGCGTTAGAGCAGATGCAGAATGGTACTCGTTCCGAGCAAATTGACCAGTTCAAAGCGGCTGCTAACGCGGCTAAAGCTCAGGTGCAGGCAGTGCAAGTCCAGCTAGAAGACACAGTTGTCCGCGCTCCCTTCTCTGGCATTGTGACTCAGAAGTATGCAAGCAAGGGCGCTTTCGTCACTCCCACAACTTCAGCTTCCAGTACCAATTCTGCGACTTCGACTTCGATTGTGGCCATTGCTAAGGATATAGAAGTTAAAGCTAAAGTCCCAGAAGTGGATATTGGACAAATTAAACCTGGACAGCCGGTGGAAATTGTGGCTGATTCCTATCCCGACCAAGTTTTTCAAGGTCGCGTGCGGTTAGTGTCACCCGAAGCTGTAGTAGATCAAAATGTCACGTCCTTTGAGGTGCGGGTAGGGATTGAAACAGGTAGAGAGCAGCTGCGGTCGGGGATGAACGTGAACGTGACGTTTTTGGGTAAAGAGTTGCCTCATGCGCTGACAGTGCCAACAGTGGCAATTGTTACTGAAGAAGGAAAAACTGGGGTGCTGGTAGTAGATGAACATAATCAACCCAAGTTCCGTGCTGCGAAGATTGGGCCGTCGATTGAAGACCAAACGCAGATTCTGGAGGGAATCAAAGAAGGCGATCGCGTGTTCATTGACTTGCCCAAAGACTCCAAGTTTAAGAGTAATGAGTCCCAGAACGAAACGGTGAAACCAGGTACAAAAACTACAGGGAGACAAACTAAGCCATAGACAATTTTTGATTACCGATTTTGAATTAGTTCAGCATCTTCTGAAGCTATCAAAATTAAATTATCCAAAATCTAAAATCGAACAGTGGACTTATTAGAAAGCCTCAAAATGGCAGCGACCACACTGCTGGCAAACAGGTTGCGCAGCAGCCTAACCATGCTAGGTATTATCATCGGCAACGCGTCGGTGATTGCTATGGTTGGCGTGGGACAGGGCGCTCAGAAATTGGCAACCGAGCAGTTTCAATCGCTTGGACCCGACCTTTTATTTATAGTTCCGGGTAATCCAAATATCCGCTCGCGGTCTGATGTGCCGAAGACGCTTGTGCTGGAAGATGCACGAGCGATCGCTAGGTTGGTACCTTCGGTAAGAGCAGTAGCACCCCAACTCCAAAGTCGGCAAGCGATCAGCTACAGTCACAAAAGCACCAATACCCAGCTCATCGGTGCCACGCCAGAGTTTCTTACAGTACGAAGCTATGATGTTGCCAGAGGCAGGTTTGTGACCGATCTAGATCTAAAGGGGAATAACCAGGTTGTGGTTTTGGGGCCAGACTTAGCAAATAGACTCTTTGGTGATAGCGATCCCGTCGGTAAACGGTTGCGGATCAGAAGTCTCAGCTTTTTGATCGTTGGGGTAATGGAGGCAAAAGGCTCTTCTTTTGGCCAGAACCAAGATGATACTGCCTTTATCCCGATCACGACAATGGCTAACCGCATCATCGGCAAAACTTCTCCTTATGGCACAGAGGTAAATTTTATAGCCGTGTCTGCCAAGAGTGCTGAGAGTGTAGGAGCAGCAGAGTTTCAGACTACTAATCTGCTGCGGCTGCGACACAATATTATCGATGAGGATGACTTTACGGTCAGAAACCAAAAGGACACTCTACAGATTGTCAATACTGTTACTGGCGCACTAACTCTAATGCTGGCGGCGATCGCGGCTATCTCCCTGCTGGTGGGTGGCATTGGTGTCATGAACATCATGCTCGTCTCAGTCACAGAACGCACTCACGAAATTGGTCTCCGCAAAGCCATTGGGGCTCGCGAACAAGATATTCTGATGCAGTTTCTGATTGAGGCAATCATCCTCTCAGCCGCTGGTGGTTTGCTGGGAACTATGATTGGCATCGGCAGTATCTCTCTCGTTAGCATGTTTACTCCTTTGAAAGCTGGAGTTTCACCTGTGGTGACTATCCTTGCCGTCAGTATATCTGGCAGTATTGGTCTCTTCTTTGGTGTCATCCCAGCGCAACGAGCGGCGAAACTTGACCCTATTGTGGCCTTACGGAGCGCGTGACATCTTCCCCCACGAAACCAGACGGTTATAGTGGGGGTATGGTCGCAGTACCCTTGCGGAGGGCTAGATGGATACTTATCACACTGAAAGTCAGGCCAACAACTCTTTCCTTCTAACTCAAAACTCAGAATTCAACACTCAACACTTAACAAAGCGGCCTGTTGTTATTCGCTTTGAGCATGTTTCCAAGCTATACGGTATGGGTGACACAGAAGTCCGCGCTCTTGCTGATGTTAGCTTAATTGTAGAGCAGGGAGAGTATTGCTCTATCATGGGGGCGTCTGGATCGGGCAAGTCCACAGCCATGAATATCATCGGCTGTCTCGACCGTCCCACGACTGGTCGCTATTATCTAGATAATGTGGACATATCGCGTCTGGGAGACACTGATTTAGCTGGCATTCGCAATCGCAAGATTGGATTTGTGTTTCAACAATTCCACCTTCTACCTCAGCTAACGGCGCTAGAAAATGTCATGCTGCCGATGGTCTATGCTGGTATTAGAAATGTTGAACGACGAGAGCGCGCAATAGCTGCTCTAACCAGGGTTGGATTAGACAACAGATTGCATAATAAACCAAATCAGTTGTCTGGAGGACAGCAGCAGCGAGTGGCGATCGCTAGAGCTATTGTCAACCGACCAGTGTTGTTGCTAGCCGACGAACCGACTGGGGCTCTGGATTCTCGCACAACGAAGGAGGTGATGGATATCTTCACAGAGCTGAATGCGAGTGGTATTACTGTGATTATGGTGACTCACGAGCCAGACGTAGCGCGTCTCACCA
>CAZZWA010000110.1:0-14704 GCA_964657555.1 uncultured Microcoleus sp. | reverse complement strand
TGACGAGAGGCATCGGAAGTGTGTTCAGATACCTTAGCAATATCTTTCATCAAACTTGTGACCACTTGAGAAGTTTGAGCCTGAGATACTGTCGCAGTAGAAATTGACTGCACCAATTGGTCAATTTGACGAGACACTTCTAGAATCTTCTCTAGACTTTGCTTCGCATCTTCAACTAAATGGGTTCCTTCCACGACTTGGGTAGTTCCCAATTCCATAGCTCTGACGACTTCACTAGTTTCGAGTTGGATGTTTTCAACAACCTGTTCAATTTCTTTGGTAGCTTGGCTTGACTGAGCTGCTAGTTGACCGACCTCTTCAGCAACCACTGCAAAACCTCGGCCTTCTTCCCCTGCCCTCGCTGCCTCAATGCTGGCGTTAATCGCTAATACATTTGTTTGTAAAGCGATTTGGTTAATCAATGAAACAATCTTGGAAATCTTCTGAGACGATTCACCCAAGCGCTTCACCTTTTTGGCTGTTTCGGCAACTGTTTCTCGCAAACCCAAGATACTTTGTACAGTACGATCCATAGCAACTCCTCCCATCTCGGCGGTGGTGGAGGCATTGCGGGCAACTTCTGCCGCTTGACGAGCACTACTCGCCACTTGTTGAATCGAGAGTGTCATTTGCTCAACAGAATCAAGCGTGCGGCTAATTTCCCCAGCCTGATTGAGTGCTTCCTCTGCAAGTTGGCGGACAGCGCCTTCGTTGTCCCCCAATGAAGTGCCTACTTGGATAGCTGTGGATTTCACCTGAATGACGATTTGTCTCAGGTTTTCAATGATGGCGTTGAAAAAGTCAGCTACTGTGCCAATTTCACCCACTGTAACATCAGCTCGAACCGTTAGGTCGCCTTTGGAAGCCCCTTCAACATCACTCAGAAGTTCTATCAGTTGCATCTGTAGTGCTTCTTTTTGTTGCCGTTGTTCATGAGAAATTAATTCAGCTTCTTGACGCGATTGTTCTATCTGTTCTAGGAGGCTGGCTTGGTCGATAGCAAATCCTACCTGAGTGGCTAACTGCGTAAACAAATCGATTTCAAACTGCTGCCATTCTCGTGGTTCAGAGCATTGATGAGCAATCATCAAACCCAAGAGTTGCTTGTCTCTAAGAATTGGTGCGACTAAGTTTGCTTTGACCTTAAAGGGTTCAAGCATTTTAATATAGCACTCTGGATTGCCCAGACGCGGTTCGTTGTAGATGTCGTTACTGGCACTTACCCGACCGTTTCTGTACTGGGCAACATGACGTTCCTTAAAACAGGGATCATCAATTATGGTTCCCAGAATTTGTGGCCAATCAGACCCGACTGATTCAGCAATCACTGTTCCTTCCCAAGTCGTCGGATCGAGGAGATAGATCAGCACTCGATCTGCTTTCAGGCAGGAGCGGATTTCTTGAACTGTTGTGTTGAAAATATCTTTTAGGCTAAGAGACTGCCGAATGCGGAGAGTGATGTTCGTGAATAGCCGTTCTAGATCGGCTTTGATTTGTTGCTGTTCTAGGAGACTGGCTTGGTCGAGGGCGAATCCTACTTGAGTGGCTAACTGAGTAAAAAACTCAACTTCCCATGGCTGCCAGATTCTAGGACCTGAGCATTGATGGGCAATCATTAGGCCCATTAATTGATTGTCTTTAAGAATCGGCGCTACTAGGTTTGCCTTGACGCCAAATGGCTCTAGCATCTTGATGTAACAAGAGCTTCCCTCCGGATCTGACCTTTCATAAATGTTGCTAGTGGCGTTTACCTGACCTTTCTTGTACAGTTCAACATGACGTTCTCTAAAACAGGGATCGTCGATTTTAGTACCTAAAATTTGCGGCCAACTAGTGGCAACTGATTCCGCGACAATCGTTCCTTCCCAAGTAATCGGGTCGAGGCGAAAGATCAACACTCGATCCGTCTTTAACGCGGATCGGACTTCTTTAACAGTTGTTTTGAAAACATCTTCTAGTTTGAGAGAGCTGCGAATGTTGAGAGTGATATCTCTCAATATCTGTGTGCGTTCAGCTTCAGCCTCTAAAGCATCTAGAAGTGGACGAGTCGTAAGGGATGCTAAGTAAGCGGCGATCGCCCCTACCAATAGTGCTGCTGCTCCAGTTCCGATTGCCAAGTTCAGCAGTAGTTGTTTATTATAAGCTTGGTCGCTTTCGGCGCTGGCGCGGGTTGTAGGGTTAGTTGGTGATTGATTTGCCAAAAAAAGGGTGGTAGCTCCCATTCCCAACATTGGCAAGGTACCCAGAGCGATCGCGAAGGCTATTGCTTTGGTTCTTAAGCTAGAACGCTGCTGTAATAAAGAGGTGTTGACGTTTTCAAGAGTCTGACGAAGGGGACGTGCGCTTTGCTGCTGCAATTTTGCAGCCGAATTGAGTTGAATAGTCATGAGGTATGAGGTTCAAAGTGATAGTGAATCGACGAAATTAAGAGAATTCTTAGTGGTAGGCAGCACATAGAACTCCGGTACAGTATTCCAAATTGGGGCTAAAAAACCGGATATTTTAGCTTTTGTATACTTATGCTGGAAAACCCTGTTTTTGAGCGACAGGGCATGAGACACGGGATATAGGCATTTCCTTACCCAGTAAGTATTTGAGCTAATTAATCAGTTTTGCTGATCGCTGATCGCCCTTAAGTATAGGAAAGCCAGTTTTTAGGATTATGAGACTGGCCCTCTAATTACCGTGAAAGAGCGGTGAATGCACAATCGCTTCGGCGTTCAGTACTAGCAAGATATCTTTTTGCTGCAACACACACCCATGTAAATATGGAGCTAAACTTGTGCTGACAAATCCTAATGGGGATTGAATACAATCAGCTGTCAACCGCATTACCCCCTTAACTTCCTGCACAACCAACCCTAGAGGAACTTGCCCGACTCGGATTATTGCCATGTTATAGTGTTGAACATTAGTATTGAGGGGCTGTAACTTCAGCATTGCAGCTAAGTCAATTACCCAAAATACTCGACTACGCCAGTTAAGCAATCCCAGCATACAAGAGGGCATATTAGGCATGGGAGTAATACGCCCAATCGGGATAACTACAACCTCCTGCGTATGTGCCATTGACATAACAGCAGGGGTTTTGGGTTCCAACTGGAACCGAATATATGCATCTCCAAAAGTATGCTGTGGTTGGTTTAACCGGGGTGCAAGGGTGGAAATATCCATCTCTTCAAGCCACAACTGACTTAATAGTACGAATGAGTTGATCTCGGGTAAAGGGCTTGATAACGTAGGCAGCTGCCCCTTGTCTCATGCCCCAAAGCCGGTCGATTTCCTGGTTTTTAGAAGAACAGATGACAATCGGCACTCTTTCGGTAGCAGGATCTTTCTTGAGAGAGCGACACAACTCAAAGCCACTCATTCCTGGCATTACTACATCTGTAACAATCACATCTGGTCTTTGTTCCACAGCCTTGTTCAGAGCTTCTCTGGCGTCTGTGGCATTAATGACATTGTAGCCACCCTCTCGCAAATAACTACTAATTAAATTTAACTCTGATGGAGTGTCTTCTACCACTAAAACTGTACTCACTTCTGATTATCCTCAACAGTAATTGACGAAAAAATTGATTTTTCAGACCTTATTAGGTAAATCAACCTAGATGCTTAAACACCATCTTGACCAACTCTGCCTGTGTGAAAGGCTTTGTTAAATAGCCTGATGCTCCTACAAACTTTGCTTTTGCTCGGTCGATAATTCCTGTATTCCCCGTTACCATTACAATGGGAATGGTCTTAAAAACAGGATGCTTTCGTAGCAGATTACATAAATCGTAACCATCTACAGTTGGCATGCTAACATCTAGTAAAATTAGGTCTGGCTTAATGCGAAGAATCTGCATTAAAGCTTTAACTGGATCGTTGATTGTAAAAACCGAGAAAGTTTTATCATCTAAGAAGCGACTAATTTCGTTCAACATTGTTCGGCTATCATCGACACAGGCAATAGTGTAGGTACTTTTAGAGGTCGATGGAGCTTGGATCTTAGTTAGGGGAATTACTGGACTAGTAATGGTAGTAGAGCTACTGAGCACTACCGATTTTTTCTCTGTAGTTTTTTGCTCTGCTTCAGCTTGCTGTTGACTTTTATTTTGAATCTCAATAACAGGCTGTTTTTGCAACTGCTTTTGACAGTATTCAAGCAAAGGCCGCATCTCAAGCAGGCAAAACTTACTCATTTCCTCAAGTTGATGCTGCTCAATTAACTCGTAAGAGCCTTCTTTCACGATCAGAAATGACTCAATAACTTCTTTAATTAAGCCTTCTACTAGAGTAGCTGCTTGTGCCGAGTTTATATGCTGTTGACTAACTAGCCAGCAAATGGCCCGATAATCAAAACTTTGAGCCGATTGGCTCTCACCAGTGTTTTCAAATAACAGGCGTACCTGAGCACGAGTTGCTTTGCCAAGGCTAGGAACTTGATAACCGAGACGGTGCAAGTGGTGATCAAGACGGTCGAACTGGTTAACTGAATTCGAGGCATAGATCAGTTTTCCCTGTTCTAGATATATTGACCAGGAAACAGAACCACTAAATACTTGTAAACATCCATTTGCATAACAACCAGATAACTGTGCTAGCAAAGAAAGTGGATGTATTTTTTGAAAAGTTCCACAGCTAGCCATAGTAATCATGTCCTCCGTATTTACTTTGGTTTAATCCAGTGGTTGACAAACAGAAGTATTGGGTAGTATTGGGTCTCGTGACAACGGTGACAGTAATGTCTCTAGACAAGGAAAAGCTCACGATGATGATGACTTGTGTGAAAATTCTACTGGCACTAGATAAAGTTGCTGGTTATGCCGGCAAATCAAACTATCTAGAGATGGCTGAACCTCAGAACAGTTATAAAGTGTGGAATCTTTTTTCCTCCGAAGATTCCTGCTTGCACAAATAGTTTAGAGTGACTTACCTAAGGAGTAAGAGGACTACATTCTTTTGCGCTTACCAGAAGCGTGGAATCTTGTTCCCTCCGAAGATTCCGGCTTTCACAATTAATTACCAGCTGCCTTCCTAAGTTGTGAGATCTTTACAGTCCTATACTGATCAGAAATGTGGAATCTTGTCCCTCTCCCAAGATTTCTGCTCTCACAGTTGGCAATGGTTTTCTACTTAATGGATGATGCAGTTATAGCCTTGACCTTACCACCAGAGTAAAAATACTCTGATCCCACAGTTAGGTATCCACTGGCTAAATAAAATCTAAAAAGGTACAGCACCTAAAACAAGTATAGCCATAAGTAAAAACTTTCAACATCGTAATCGGTAGCACCCAATCCTTGGAAGTTTATACTCATTAGCTCCTTGCGTAATCAAATACCAGGAGTGCATTCCCCGGAACTAAAAGGGACGCAGCCAATCATAAATAAAGTCTGGCATTATTTGAAGCCCACACGCTCATTCTAATCGATTTTTTATATATTAATTATAAGAATTGATAAAGATATGTTTCGATAGATGAAGATAACATGAAGATTTCACTGAGCAATTCAGGTGCTAGGCTTTGATTCTAGGTGAGCGGAACGAAACGGATTTTACTTTAGGTGCTGTGCGGGGGTACCTAAACCTGGTAAATTGACCGAGTAATCGGCAAGCAAGATTTAATTATCGAGTTATGAAAGTCCTGGTTATTGGTGGTGATGGCTATTGCGGTTGGGCAACCGCGCTCTATCTTTCTAATCGAGGATATGAGGTCGGCATTCTAGATAGTCTAGTACGGCGGCACTGGGATGCGGAATTGTGCGTGGAAACTTTGACCCCAATCGCACCAATTCAGCAACGACTCCAGCGCTGGCGCGACCTGACTGGCAAATCTATAGACTTGTTCATTGGGGATATCACAAACTATGATTTCCTTTGCAAGGTATTGTACAAGTTCTCACCTGAGGCGATCATCCACTTTGGAGAGCAGCGTTCGGCTCCGTTCTCCATGATTGACCGCGAACACGCTGTTCTCACCCAAGTTAATAATGTGGTAGGAACCCTAAATATAATCTACGCGCTCCGGGAAGATTTTCCCGACTGCCATCTTGTCAAATTGGGGACTATGGGTGAGTACGGCACCCCAAATATTGATATTGAGGAGGGCTATATCACTATTGAACACAACGGGCGTAAGGATACTTTGCCGTATCCAAAGCAACCAGGTTCCATGTATCACTTGAGCAAAGTGCACGATAGTCATAACATCCATTTTGCTTGTCGGGTTTGGGGTTTGCGTGCTACAGACCTGAATCAAGGCGTCGTTTATGGTGTCTTGACGGAAGAAACGGGCATGGATGAATTATTGATTAACCGTCTTGACTACGATGGCGTGTTTGGCACAGCGCTGAACCGATTCTGTATTCAAGCAGCAATTGGCCATCCCTTAACGGTATATGGTAAGGGCGGTCAGACGAGGGGCTTTTTGGATATTCGAGATACAGTGCGCTGTGTGGAAATAGCGATCGCCAATCCCGCCTCTGTAGGCGAGTTCCGTGTCTTCAACCAGTTCACGGAACAATTCAGCGTTGGCGACTTAGCCATGACGGTGAAGAAAGCTGGTATTGCATTAGGAGTGGATGTAGAAATCCATCACCTCGGCAACCCTAGAGTGGAACGAGAAGAACACTACTATAATGCCAAGAATACAAATCTGCTGAGTCTGGGGCTTCAGCCTCATTACCTCTCAGACGCACTGCTTGATTCCCTGCTCAACTTTGCTATTAAGTACCAGCACCGCGTTGATAAAAACCAAATTCTCCCCAAAGTTTCCTGGCGTCGTGAAAGTAAGCCATGAACATCTGATACATTGTTCTCTTACTTGGGTTGTGCTGCCTGGTTGCGGATAGTTCTTACCACGAAAGATTCTTACCTAAAAACAAGCAACCTCCTCATCCAACGTCCAAAGATGTTTAACGGGCTATGGGTGGGCAATGCCTACCCTACAGCCTACAAAAAGAGTCTCTTCCCCTCTTGCCTAGACATGCGAATCGCTCTTTTTACAGAAACCTTTTTGCCTAAGGTTGACGGCATCGTTACGCGCCTGCGCCACACCGTCGAACATTTACAGCGTAGTGGCGACCAAGTGCTGATCTTCTCCCCAGAAGGAGGATTAAAGCAGTACAAGGGAGCTGAAATCTATGGAGTATCTGGCTTCCCACTGCCTTGGTATCCAGAGCTGAAGTTGGCTTTGCCTAGACCAGCAATAGGATACGCGCTGGAGCAGTTTCAGCCAGATGTCATTCATGTCGTCAACCCAGCAGTCTTGGGATTGGCTGGCCTGTTTTACGGCAAAGTTATGCAAATTCCTCTGATAGCGTCCTACCATACCCATCTGCCCCAGTACTTACACCACTACGGGCTGGGTATGCTAGAAGGGATGATGTGGGAACTGCTGAAATCAGCTCATAACCAGGCTCAACTCAATTTGTGTACCTCGAAGCCGATGATGCAGGAGCTAGATGCCCATGGAATTCAGCGGTTAGATTTGTGGCAACCAGGGGTGGATACAGAGCTATTTCAACCCAACCTAGCCAGCCTGGAAATGCGATCGCGTCTCAGCCGAGGTCACCCCGAAAGCCCATTATTACTCTATGTAGGACGCTTGGGTGCCGAAAAAGAAATTGACCGCATCAAGCCTATTCTAAAAGCTATTCCCCAAGCCCGCCTCGCTTTAGTGGGAGATGGCCCTTATCGGCAAGCTTTGGAAAGGCATTTTGCTGATACACCTACCTATTTCGTAGGCTATCTGACTGGCCTTGACCTCGCCTCTGCCTTTGCCTCAGCTGATGCCTTTATCTTTCCCTCATGTACTGATACGCTAGGTTTAGTGCTATTAGAGGCTATGGCTGCTGGGTGTCCTGTCGTGGCAGCTCGCTCTGGTGGGATTCCCGATGTCGTCACAGACGGAGTAAACGGCTATCTATTTGCTCCAGGAGATGAGCAAGGGGCGATTGCTGCGACAAAGCGCCTCTTTGCAGATACAGAAGAACGAGAAACACTGCGCCAAAACGCTCGCCGAGCCGCTGAACGAGCAGGTTGGGCTGCTGCCACTCGCCAACTGCAAAATTACTACAGAGCAGTCATGGCAGAGCAATCGCTCTCATCAGCTGCTTAATTAAGTTAGTAGCGAACGCACAAGTGCTTGCTAATAGCTTAATTACTAACCTTTGAGCAAAGCTGCTTTAGGGGCTTTTTTCATCTCAACAATTGCCATCATTGGCCCCCGCACTTTTTCAAAGGCCAAAATGTTCTGCTTAACCAAGTCTTGATTTCCTAACAAAGTAGTCAAACTCTCACCCAACTTGGTAGCAAGCTGTTAATACTAATTGCTCTGAGTTGCAACAGTGATGCTACTGAAGTACTAGATTTCTGAAGATACGTATATTCCCGTAGAGAGTTTAAAATGAAGGATAGATTGTGAAATTCAGCCTTCAACCTTAAATATTCAGCATTTTTCAGGATTTTCTCTTAAAGATCAGCATTTCTTTAATGCTGATGCCCAGCCCTTGCTTTTAACGCCTAATATTCTTAATGGATAATTCTAGCACTAAAGGTTAAGGTAAAAATATGTCTAGGGTGCTCCATAGGAATCACATGAAATCTTCATCGTTATTTAGCGATAAAGCATCTCCGCTAGGTAACCTAGCTTAGAAAAATAGTCATCACCATGACACTCTCCAACACAGGCAGCTTTCTAGCTACACTAACTCAGCTCACTCAACTTAATCGTACAAGCGTCCTGACATCAAAAGTCAAAGACCTATCAGTTCCAGAATTTATCTGTTTACTAGACTTTATTACTGCTGAATTCCAGCAATTTCTGCGGGCGATCGACATGATCAATGACGAAACCCTGGAAATTATGCTGGATCAAGTTTTGGACGCATTTACTCTAAAAATCGGTCAAATCCTACAAGCCGAGTGTACTACAATATTTCTTGTTGATACAGAAAAAGGACAGCTTTGGGCTAAAGTTCCCCAGTTCAAGAATGGGAAGAATAGAGAAATCCGTATTCCCCTGAATGTAGGTATTGCCGGTCACGTTGCTAGCACTGGCGAAAGTTTGAATATTCCTGATGCTTACACTCATCCTCTATTTAATAAGGAAGTTGAAGAACGCCCAGGCTACCGCACTAAAAGTCTTCTGTGCATGCCGATTTTTTATAGCAGTAAACAACAGGTAGTTGCGGTTGTTCAGCTGTTGAATAAAGCTGGAGATACCCCCTTTGATGAGGAGGATGAACAACGATTTCGCGACTTTGCCTCATCCTTTGGCATTATCTTAGAAAGCTGCCAATCGTTTTATATGGCAGCGAGGAATCAGCGAGGAGCAGCAGCATTACTCAAGGCGACGACTTATCTAGGCCAAAGTCTTGACTTAGAAGCAACGCTTCGCTATGTAATGGAGCAAGCTCGCGATCTAATGCAGGCAGACCGCAGCACCCTATTCATGCTGAGCAAAGAAACTGGCGAACTTTGGACGAAGGTTGCCAAGGCAGATGGGAAAACCCTAATGGAACTGCGTATTCCTGCCAATCGAGGTATTGCTGGTTATGTGGCGTCTACCCGTCAGCCGCTTAACATCCCCGATGCTTACAAAGACCCCCGCTTCGATCCCAATGCAGATAAGCAAACGGGATATCATACTTGCAACATCTTGTGCATGCCAGTGTTCAACTCTGCTGGCGACTTGATTGGTGTCACCCAGTTAATTAACAAGCAGCAGGGTAGCTTTACCGGCATAGATGAAGAGTTCATGCGTGCCTTTAATGTGCAGGCAGGAATTGCCTTAGAAAATGCCAAACTTTTTGAAAACGTCCTTACAGAAAAGCAGAAAGTCGCCAAACTTTACGAAGAGGTACTTCAGGAAAAGCAGTATCAGAAAGATATCCTGCAAAGCCTTTCAGATGCAGTAATCTCAACGGACATGGAGGGTCGCATTGTCACAATCAATGAAGCGGCATTGGAGTTACTTGGTTGTCCTGTTAGGGAAGCGGCTAGTAAAACCAACAAGCATCTGTGGGAGCAGAAACTAGTTGGTCGCTTTGTTTGGGATGTTGTGCCAATCAAAAGACTCAAGTCTCGCCTAAAAGATAGCCTCAAGAAAGCGGCCAAGCATTATGTGCCGGAGCAAAGCCTGACAGTAGGTCTTTGCAGTGGAGCGTGCTGTACAAGTACAGTCCCGATGATGCAAACAGTTCTGGTACCTCCAATAGGAGTGAGTAGAGAAGGGGAGAAGAGGGACAAAGAAGCAGAATTCCCACCTAGTATGAAGGCCGATCTCATTAGTGTGGCAACTGTCCAGCAGCCAGTGTCTGCCAATCATAGTTCAGAAAGCTTTCTGCCGGGTGAGACTGAAGCATCTCCCACTCAAAAAGATTATGGGGTTTACATTCTAGCTATTCCTGATCGTAATAAACCCGATATCTACATTCCTTGGGGGGAAACCAAGTCTGTAGAAATGTCACATGCTACCTCGCTACAAGCGACACCATATTCAGATAACGGAATTCACACTTCATGCTCAATTCTTCATCCTTCTCAAGTCAAAAAAATTGAACGTAGTATAAATCTAACGGTTAATCCTCTAACTAATCCAGAGGGCGGCGTGCGGGGTGGCTTAGTAGTATTGGAAGACATCAGCCGCGAAAAGCGCATGAAGACTACCATGTATCGCTACATGACTCCTGGGGTAGCGGAACAGGTGATGGCCTTAGGTGACGATGCTCTGATGGTGGGTGAACGCAGAGATGTGACTATTCTGTTTTCCGATATTCGAGGTTATACTACGCTGACCGAAAATCTGGGAGCTTCGGAAGTGGTTTCGTTGCTGAATCAGTATTTTGAAACGATGGTAGAGGCCGTTTTTAACCATGAGGGGACATTAGACAAGTTCATCGGCGATGCCTTGATGGCAGTGTTTGGCGCGCCATTGCCTCTTAAGGAGAATCATGCTTGGAAGGCTATTCAGTCGGCGTTGGATATGCGCTGGCGTCTAGCAGAGTTCAACCAGCGTCGCATTATTGGCGCCCAACCACAAATTCACATCGGGATCGGGATTAGTTCCGGAGAGGTAGTATCCGGTAATATTGGTTCGCAAAAACGGATGGACTACACGGTGATTGGGGATGGAGTTAACCTCAGTTCTCGTCTAGAAAGTGTTACTAAGGAGTATGGCTGCGATATTATTTTGAGCGAGTATACTTATAACCTGTGCCGCGATCGCATCCGAGTACGCGAGTTAGATAAAATCCGGGTTAAGGGAAAAACCACAGCCGTGACAATTTACGAGCTAATTTCCCAAATAGATGCCCCCCTTGATAGCACTACACAAAAGTTTTTGGAGATTTATCACCAAGGACGTGAAGCCTACACGGCAAGGAAATTTAAGCAGGCGATGACCTACTTTCAGGCAGCCCATCAGCTACAACCTAATGACCAAGCTGTAATGCTCCATTTAGAGAGAGCCAATTTCTACCTTAGCAATCCACCGTCAGAAGCGTGGGACGGTGTTCATACCATGGCTTCAAAGTAGTGCATTCTCGATCATCAATTAAGTCATCAAATTTGAAAAAATTGTAAAATCCTTTAATATTATGTATACCTCTTTCCGAAAACTGGGTTAGCTAGTATAGGAGTTGTTAGTTGAGAAGGATACATATTGTTCGCGGAGGCGGTTTGCGAATCGCTCCTAGGACGGGTTCTAGGTAATTGATAACCCCTGTAGACTCATGATTGTTAAATGGCATTCTTCTACAGGAGTTTCCTATGTTTTTTAATCGAATACTGCTGGGATTAGCAGGTATAGTACTGAGTGTAAGCCTACCAGTAAGCCTGTTAAGTGTGAATGTACCAGTGAGCGCTCAGGTTAGGTGTACACCTCTGAAGGTCGTTGGTGGTTCAGGATTTCAAGTTAGAAAGAAAATTTCTCAACCGATTGCCGTTCCTGGAGTTAATACCAATTACAACACAGACTTCATTGTGCCAGACCAGGCGGTGTTTACTCGTTATGTGGCAACTATCACTGCTGAGAACGCGGCCACATACAATATCACAATGTTTTTGAAGTACAACAATAATACCGCTAAAGAGGTTTACAACGGTAAGGATGTTTATCTGGCCCGAGAGCAACCTTTGAGGATCGAGGGCAAACCCACTAGTACGAACAATCAACCATACCAGGTCAATCTTTTAATTCGTGGTGATTTGAATAATACATATAGAGCATCGGTTTCAGGCTGCCGCTAACTTAAATAAAGGATGCAATCGCCTAAGCCTCAGGTGTTGCATCCTTGTATAGGCAAAACTACCAGTTGGTCAAAATTCCATTAAATGCTAGGTTTCAGCCTTGTGTTTATGCTAGCTAACAATGTGCCAGTAGACGAAGACAGGACTTGATATTGAGCGAATCTCCAAAATGCTGTAAATATTCATGAATTCTCTGCACCTAGATTAGTCTTGAGCAACTCTGCTAAGTGTCAAAGAATCATCTTTTACTCTACAAAGGGATTGTCGCCAATTTCTAGTAGATCGTGAGAGAGCTTTAACTGTTGCCAAAGCTCTTTAATTTGGTGATAAGCCTCTTCTGGGCCTGCCTTTCCAGCAGTTTCCAGATTACAGATGTAGCTCACTCTTTGAGCAAATTCTTGCAAGTTAGCATTGAAAACTAGGTTTTCTGGCTTCACCTCTCCATGGTAGGGTCTGTGAGGATATAGAAACTCGTGAGAGTCTGGCATAACAATCTCCTGAAAATATAAAAATTTCTCCTAGGCTTCAAAGCAACTTTGACAGCTTTGGCAAATAATACACTACAGACAGTTAGTCCTTACTTGCCAGATGACTTCTATTTTATTCAATTTGGTAGGAGTGAGAATTATCCTATAATTATAAGCCTAAGTAAACAACCGCACCTATAAGGGGATGCGGTTTCTCGGAGAAAGATCATAAATGCCCGTCTTATCTCTCTAGTTATTCATGGTTGATGCTTAGCGGACGACCGATGAACAATCGGCTTTCTAAATAGGTAATTAGTAAGACGCAATATAAACCAGTTATTAATTTATCAATGTTTGTTAGAAATTTCTCAGCCTGATCACAGGTAGTCACGAATTTAATTAGAGGATTAAGTGGTCAGGACTGGGCAGAGCACAGGTAGCAGCTTGGTTATTAATGCAAGTATATGTACCAGAAGTTATGCCAGTTAATCTAACTGACCATTAGTCTGACACCAGACCACCCATAACCGATTAAAATTTTCTTCTGCTGCTTGCATGTCTCCCACTACAAACAACCACTTCCTCATGTCTGCCCATCAAAAGCTCTACGAAGGCAAAGCCAAGATAATATACACCACCGAAGAACCAGAGATTCTGCTAGCTTGCTACAAAGACGACGCCACTGCCTTTAATGCCAAAAAGCGGGGTCAGATCGTAGGCAAAGGTGAGATCAACTGCACAATTGCCAGTCATTTGTTCCAACTGCTGGAAGCTAATGGCATTCTCACGCACTTTATTGATACTCCAGCTCCTAACCAAATGCGAGTCCGAGCACTACAGATTTTCCCTTTAGAGGTGGTGGTCAGGAACATTGCAGCTGGTAGTCTAAGTCAACAGACTGGGTTGCCAGTAGGTACTGTCCTCAAGACACCCCTCGTAGAATTTTTTTATAAGAACGATGAACTAGGAGATCCATTATTGACAGGCGATCGCCTCTTGTTATTGTCTCTTGCTACCCCAGAACAGGTAGAGGAATTACGCTTGAGCGCATTGCGGATTAACGAGGTTCTCTCAGCATTTTTCCAGCGATGTGGCATTATCCTGGTAGACTTCAAGCTGGAGTTTGGTATTGACCGACAGCAGCAGTTGCGACTAGGAGATGAAATTAGCCCCGATACCTGCCGCCTTTGGGACCAGTCCGAAGAGAACCCTGAGCGGCGGGTGCTGGACAAAGACCGATTCCGCCACGATTTAGGGCAGGTAGAAAACGCCTATCAGCAAGTTCTAGAGAGGGTTTTAGCAGAAGCTCGTCATTCGCTCCCTGGCAGTGTGGCGAACTAATTTATCAATACTTTTTTAAGTGGTGTGTGGAAGTGCTATACGATGTCGTGAACCAAATGCGCTTGTATCACTTGTTGCTGTCGATTCTGGCTACCTTAGCCGCAATGGTGAGTTTATCTCATCCAGCAAGTGGACAAAGCGCTAAGAGCCCCTCTGGAAGTCAGCAGTCAGACGCCAAGACTCAAGAGTCAGAAGTCTTACAAACACAAAATTTACCGTCCATACCGGAGAAAACCGTCAGTTCTCAGGAACCAGAAAATTTATCTTCTGGCTCGTGGATTATGTATTCAGGATATTTGCCCGCTCATCCGCATACAACAAGCACGGACATTCACTCTACATCCGGACATGACAGTAAAACTCCTACACTTAGTGGGAGTAGCTTGCCTCAGTCCAATGTTGTTGTTCCCACCGTTAGCACGCCCGAATTCTCCCGAAATCAGGAACAAAAGTTGAAGGTTGAAGGTTCTAACCAACCTATTGACCTCTCCTATGGAAAGGACGAAGCCCTACAACTTACAGCGCCTCCAAAAATCAAGGTTGAAGTTTCTAACCAACCAGCTTACCCAGCTTACAAGAAGGTCAATCGGTCACAACCTATACCCACTTTCAACCCACAAGGTGCGCAAACTTCAACCCCATCTCCAACTCCTAGC